>NZ_JBFUMN010000041.1:0-46684 GCF_054049335.1 Roseateles sp. P5_E1 | reverse complement strand
GCGCGCGCTCGCGGCGCCAGCCCGTCGGCCGGCGCCCGGCTGGACGATTTCGCGCGACTGACCGGCCGCGCGAGCGCCCCTGACAGCGGCGGCGGCATCGACACGCTGCTGCGCAACGTCATCGGCCCCTTCGTCGTGCCGGCGGCCAAGCCCGAGAAGGCGGGTCTGTTGAACACGTTGGACGCCGCGATTGCCGACGGCATGCGTGCCGTGCTGCACCAGGCCGACTTCCAGGCCACCGAGTCGCTGTGGCGCGGCGTGGACTTCCTGCTGCGCCGCCTCGAGACCGGGCCGATGCTGCAGGTGCATCTGATCGACATCAGCGCCGAGGAGTTCGCCGCCGACCTCAGCGCCAGCGACGACCTGAGCGACAGCGGCCTGTACCGCCTGCTGGTGAGCAAGCCCGCCGAGGCCAAGGACGGCGGCTACACCTACGTCGCCGGCCTCTACCAGTTCGAGGCCACGCCGCCGCACACCGAGCTGCTGGGCCGCATGGCCAAGGTCGCCGCAGCGGCCGGTGCGACCTTCTTCACCGCGATGGCCGTGGACGAGCTCAGCAACCCGCGCGTGCCGCCGCACCCGCTGGTGGTGGACGCCTTCGCCGCGCTGCGCGGCCTGCCGGAGTCCAAGCGCCTGGCCCTGCTCGGCCCGCGCTTCCTGATGCGCCACCCTTACGGCAAGCGCAGTGATCCGATCTCGTCCTTCGCCTTCGAGGAATTCACGATGGCCGACGGCCTGGGCGGGCTGCTGTGGGGTCACCCGGCGCTGCTGGCACTGACAGTGCTGGCCGGCCAGAACGGCGCTCCCAACGTCAACGACCTGCCCTTCCACCATTTCGTCGATGCCGATGGCGACAGCACGGCCCTGCCCTGCACCGAGCGCTTCATTTCCTCGATGGTGGCGACCGAACTGGGCCGCTACGGCATCAAGGCGCTGATGGCGCACAAGGGCGAGCCGCTGGTGCAGCTCACCGGCCCGGACACCGTGGCGGGTGTCTTCACGCCGCCGGCCGCCGGCGCCGCCAAGCCGGGCGCGCGCATGGGCGTGGAGCTGGCCGTGCGCAGCAAGCTGGCCGAGCCCGTCCAGCGGCCAGGGCGCAAGGGCGCCGCCAATGCCGAACCAGAGGCCTCGGAAGAAGCGGCTGCGGATGCCGAGGCCCAGGCCGATACCACCACCACCGCCACCTCATCAGACAGCCCGGACGACAGCAGCGACCTGGACGCTCTGCTCGCCGGCTTGAATTCGGATGACGCCGCGCCCGCACCCGAACCAGCGGCATCGGACAGCGACGACCTCGATGCGCTGCTCGCGAGCCTGAACGACGACAGCCCGGCGACCGAATCTGCCGCCGCAGACAGCGAATTCGATGTGGATGCGGAACTGGAAGCGCTGTTGAAGTCACTGAGTTGATCGCAAGGGCAGTGATGACCCCGACGCTTGGAGTCAGCACGCCAGACACGCGCCGCAACGCACTCATCGAAGCTCCCGACGCAGCATGACGCCGATGCCGGGAGCCTCGGCCACTCTTTTCAATCAACCGCCTACTAGGGGGAATGATGGCTCAGGTCAATCTGCCGCAGACGCTTGGCGTCGCTTACTGGGACAAGCAGAAATCCGCGCTGGCCAAGGCCGCGAAAGCCCCGGCCACCAAGTTGCCGGACGCGCTCAAGGAACTCACCAAGCAGCATCTCGCGCTCGACTGGGATGCCTACGGCACCGACAAGCTCAAGACCGCCGATGACGCCAAGGCCCGCGCCGCCGAGCTCGATGCGGCCGTCAAGGGCAAGATCAAGGCGCTGCTGAGCCAGGCGCAGACGGTGGAGACCGCGGCGACCAGCTTCGAGAGCGAAGCGAAAAAGGACAAGATCTTCCCCAAGGAGCCGCTCACGGCGGCAGCGGCCATCGTCAAGGCGGCCAAGGAGTACCGTGCCGACGTGGACACGGCCGTCACGGCGGCCCGCAAGGCGCTGGACGCCAAGACGCAGGAGCTGGCCGCGCAGAAGTCCGCCAGCGGCCCGAGCAGCGCCGTGGTCGCCAAGCAGACCAAGCTGCTGAAGAGCAAGCTGCTGACGGCCATCGCCCTGCTGCGCAAGCCCCAGCCCAACGCACGGCCGATGCGGTTCGTGATCGTGCTGGGCAAGACCAGTGCCAGCCTGGCCCTGGCCTATGCGGTCGGCCCCGCGCAGGAAAAGCTCCTCAAGGGCCTGATGCCCGGCGAAGCGCCCTTCAAGGTCCTGAAGGACATGAAGGCCGTCGTGGTGTGGGAGAAGAACGCGCTCACCTTCGTCAGTGACCGCCTGGCCAGCACCACCCTCAAGAAGGTGCAGCTCTGGCTCAAGAAGCTGCTCAAGCTCAACTTGAAGATGCGGGTGCGCAAGTCGACCGGCGAGGTCGAGGAGACCGAAGGCGAGGACATCCCCGAACACCTGCTCAAGGCCGATCCGGCCGATGCCGCGGACGACCTCGGCCGCGAGGAGTTCGTGGAACGCATGGCCGCGCTGGATGCCGACATCAAGGCCGGCCTGCGCGGCCCCTCGGCGGCGCGCATCAAGGAGCTGATGGCCGAGATCGCCAAGCTGACCAAGGCCGACAAGTATGGCGATGCCGACGCCGAGCTCGACGAGATCGAGGCCCTGCTTGCCGGCGGCGAGGATGAAGAGGCCGACGAGCAGGAGGACGAGCAGGACGCGGACGCGTCGACCGAGAAGGCGTCTGGCGGCGCGCAGGCCAGCTTCATGAAGCGCTTCGCTGGCCTGCAGGCGGGCATCAAGGCCGGGCTGGCCGGCGCAGACGCCGCCCGCCTCAAGGAGCTGGTGGCCGGCATCACCCAGCTGTCCAAGGCCGGCAAATTCGCCGACTCGGAGAAGGTGCTCGACGCGATCGAAGTGTTGCTGAAGAAGGGCAGCGGCGGCAGCTCAGGCTCTGGCAAGAGTGCCGCCCAGGCCATGGACGAATGGAAGACCCGCCGCGCGGCGGCAGTGAACTCGCTCAAGTCGGTCGCCACCAAGGTGGCCAATGCCAAGCATGCCAGCTCGGCCAAGGCCATCATCGAGCTGCAGGCCGTGATCAAGAACCTGACGGCCGAGCCGGCCACGCTGCAGCAGGTCAACGAGCTGCAGCGCTGGCTGGCCGACGACGACGTCGTCGCCGATGTGTGCGAGCTGGCCGAAGACATCCGCACGCCGCTGCTGGGTGCCCTGAGCCAGCTGCGCACGGCCATCACGGCCTGAACGCCTCCATCCAACGGATCACAGGAACTCAGTCATGGGAAAGACCAATCTCCGCGAAGTGCTCGAAGCCATCGGCTCGACCAAGGACGGGATGACCGAGGAGAAGGATGCTGTCGCGCTGCTGGACATGCACCTGAAGGAAGTGCAGGGCTGCCAGCACACCGACGCTCTGGAAGACCTCGTCAAGGTGCGCGACGGCGCCAAGCGCGCGCTGGACATCACCTTCAAGGTGCGCACCGACAGCCAGTTGGCCCGCTCGCACGCCGAGCCGCTGGTGCAAGCGCTGGCGCCGCTGGAGCGGCTGATCGACCGGCTGCAGAAGGAGGCGCCAAAGGAGGCGCCGAAAGGCCCCAAGGCGCAGGCGCCCGTCAAGGGCAGCGAGCCCAAAGGCAAGGACGCTCCCGTGCCGGAAGTGCTGCCGCCGGCACTCAAGAATGTCCAGGAAGCCATGGAAAAGGGCGAACTGGCAGGCAAGCTGGCCGAACCCAAGTTCCGCGGCGAGGTGATGGACTACCTCGAGACCGTCAAGGGCAAGCCGACCGAGGGCGTGAAGAAGGAGCTGCTGAACGCGCTGCGGTCAGCGCCGAAGACGGACACGGCGCTGCGCCAGAAGGTGTTCGAGAAGGCCTTCGCCTGCTCGCTGGACAGCGTCAAGACCGACGACAACGGGGAGGCGCCGGCGCCCGTGCCACCGCACGTCCTCGACAAGGCCGTGGACATCCTGGCGACCTTCCCTGCCGAGCATCTGCCCGAGAAGTGGAAGCTCAACGCGGTACCGGGAAAGGGAACGTCCGGCACCTACATCCCGGAGACGCAGCTTGCCCAGTTCGACTTCGGCGAGGACGATGCCAATTTCGATCAGGACTACCTCAACGCGGTGGCTGGCGATCCGCTGGAGGGGACCAAGTGCTTCGATGTGATGGTGCGCCATGAACTCGGCCACGCCGTCCACGCGACCAAGAACGGCAAGGCGTTGACCGACTCCATGGACGGCGGCCAGTGGCGTGGCCACAAGACGCTGGCCGCCGTCGTGACGGAGCTGGACGACCTCGTCACGTCCCTGGCTGCGGAACTCAAGTCCAGGCTCGACATGGCCGACGACGCCAAGCCCGAGCTGCTGCGCTGGCTGAACACCGTGCAGGCGACCAAGCTGCAAGGCAATGACGTCGGCCTGAAGCAGGACTTCGCGACCGCCACCTTCGAATTCTTCGGCCCCAAGTCCGAGGCCATGAAGAAGGTTGCGGCCCGCGGGCAGAAGATGACGGTGTTGAAGGACGCGCTCGACCTGGGCCAGGCCTTCTTCAAGGTCGTCCGCCAGGGCATCCAGCCCAACGCCTTCTTCAGCCTCGGCCCCGATCCCGTGGCGCACAACGGCCGCGTCTATCTGGATTCCGGCCTGGGCGACGACGGCTGGGTGAGCTTCGCCGCCCCCACGCGCAAGAAGATGGTCTCGATGTACCAGTACCGCGCCCCCGGCGAATGGTTTGCGGAGTTCTATGCCACCGTGAACAACGGCAATGCCGACGTTCGCAAGAAGGGCAAGTCAGCCTACCCCGCCGCCTATTCCTGGATGCAGGAAAAGGGCATGCTGGTCTACAAGGATTGAAGCCGCGCCCGGCGGGACATCGACGATGACGCCTGCACCGGATGAGGGGCCAGCAGCCCAGCTGCTGCAGCTGTTCGCCGTGCCGCTGGCGTTGGCGGAAGGCGTGCTGGACGAGGCCGCCAACGCCGAGCTGGCGGAATGGATCCTGCTGGAGCGCGAGCTTGGCGAAGGCGTGCAACGCAGCGTCGTCGGCGGCTGGCATTCCAGGGCGGATCTGCCGGCACGGCGCGTGCAGCCCCTGGACGCCTTCTTCGGCACGCTCATCGAACAGGTGCGCGGCGTCCATGCCCGCGTCGGCAGCGGCGTGGACTACGAAGCCCGCTTCATGCTGCAGGCCTGGGCGACGGTGCTCGAACGCGGGCACTATGTGCAGGTCCACGATCACGTGGATGCGCACTGGTCGGCCGTGTACTACGTCGACGCGGGCGACTGCGACGACGCCGCGTCGGGCCGCATCAGCTGGATCAATCCGATCGGCTCGCACCGCTCCATGCCGGGCGCGGAGCTGATCCCGACGACCTTCAGCGTCACACCGCGCACCGGCTTGCTGGCCATCTTCCCCGGCTGGCTGAGGCACTCGGTGGAGCCCTACCAGGGCGACCGGCCGCGCATCGTCATCGCGGCCAACATCGAAGTGCAGCGCCGCGCGCGGTAAGCAGCCGGGGAACTTCCGGACCGGCGCAGTCACACATGGCGGCGCCTTGCATGCGCATCGCCGCTGCCATTTCATTCCGACTGAGACACCACCATGGTCAAGAAGACGATCACCATCACCGAGGACATCCCGGGTACGGACGATCTCAAGCCGCCCAAGCTGGAGGCCACCTACGAATTCGAGAGTGGCAGCGACGAGGCCCATGAGCGAGTCAAGTTCGACTACATCGCCAAGAACTTCGAAGCCGAGATGCGCAAGAAGTTCAAGAAGCAGATCGAGGGCTTTGCGCTGCCGTTGAGTTCCATGCAAAAGGAAATCGACGCGATGAAGAAGGCCTACAACGACATGACCACGGAGACCGACCCGCTCAAGCTCGTGGAGCAGATCAAGGCGGCGTCGGGCAGCAAGAAGTCGCTCGACACCAAGATCAAGGAATACAACGACTACCTCAAGGACGCGGTCAAGAACACCGTCGAGCAGCAGATCCTGGTCTGGGCCGAGAAGATCGAGAAAGATGCCGAGGTCGAGGCCAAGAAGAAGATCAAGAGCGACATCCGCTGGAAGAAGTTCCGCCACGTGGCCGGCGCCGTCATCAAGGGCGTGCTGATCCTCGGCGCCGCCGCCGCCGCCATTGCACTGACCATCGTCACCTTTGGCGCCGCGGCGCCTGCCATTGCCGCGCTGGGTGTCGCCTTCGCCAGCCTCGGCGGGCTGACCGCCCTGGTCAAGGTTGGCCGGGACATCAAGGGCAAGTACGACCTGGAAAAGCGCGCCCTGGCCAATCTGGAGGCCGATCTGAAGGTCATCCAGACCCACCTGGGCAGCATCGCCAACAAGACGGCCGGCCTGCCCAAGCATCTGGACGATGCTTCCCGCATGTGCACCGAGCGCCGCGGCATGATCCAGGCCACCCGCGCCGTGCTGGACAAGCTCGCCGTGAAGGCCCGGGAAGCCCAGGACAAGATGGAGGTGGTCAAGGCGGCCGGCGACTTCAAGGGCATCACCAAGCAGGCTGCCGTGCTGAAGAAGCTGCACGACGAGCAAACCAAGGCGCAGACCGCCATCGAACAGGCCCAGCAGCGCGACAAGGAGTTCGAGGCCTTCATCGACAAGGCCCGCGGCGTCGTCGGCGACCTTGAGAAGATCCCGGTCCTGGCCCCGCGCACCCTCCTTGAGACCGTGAAGCAGTACGCCAACATGGACACGCTGATCAATGGCGCCGACCTGATCAGCTCGGTCGGCGGCTCTGCGGCCGGCCTGAAGGGCGCCGTGAAGTAAGGCTGCTGCCCCGGCCCTACTTGCGCACGTTGTCCAGGTCGGGCGGCGGCGTATAGCCCAGGTCGCGGGCACGCGCCTCGAACTGCGACGCCAGCAGCGGCTGGCCGGTGTTGCGGAAATGCAGGGCCAGCTCGTAGCTGGCAATGCCGTTGCCCAGGGCCACGGCGAACTGCATCCAGCCCTCGTAGCGCGATTGCGCGGCCGAGGAGCCATAGCCGCCAGTGTTCTGACCACGAACGCGCCAGGCCATGCGCGCGGCGGCGTCCTTGTCGCCGCGGCCGCAGCGCAGCAGATCCTGGCGCTRCTCGGCCGGCATGTCCGGGTTGAAGGAAAAGGCCGAGCGGTACAAGCGCACGTCGCTGCGCTGCAGTGCCTTGAGCGCACTGCGCGCGCCGTCACGTGCCACCTGCACGCCAGGTGCGAAGGGACTCTCGGGCCGGGCCTTCAGGAAGTCCTCGGCCACCTGCACCACTTCGGCGGGCCAGGCCAGTTGCTCCAGCTTCTTCAGCACCGCGTCCTCGTCGATGTCGGGCGCCGCCGGCGCCACGGCACCTGCGCGCTTGGGCTCCACGTTCAGGCGCACGCGGGTGTGGTCGGCGATGAAGGGGTCCTGCGCGAGCTGGCGGATGGCGGCCACCGGGTGGTTGAGCATGGTCTCGCGCACGTCGCTGCGCACCAGTTGCATCAGCTCGGGGAAGGTCGTCTGGTCGGACACGCTGCCCATCAGCTTGACCAGCGACCCGGTGTAGAAGGTGTTCTGCGTCTCGACGGCCGGCGCGATGGCCGGCTTGCCGGCCCCGGTGGAGAAGGTGATGAGGCAGCCCGGTGGCGCCTCGACCTGGTTCAGGCCAACCAGCTCACCGGCGCGCAGGCCGGTGCGGCAGGCATCGACGACCGCGATGATCATGCCCTCGCGGCGCGCGGGCAGGCGGCGCACGACGTCGCTGAGCAGCTGCATGCTGCTGTTTTGCAACAGCTCGCCCTTGGCCGAAGGGTTGAGCCCGGCGGGCAGCAGCAGGTTGGACGCGTCCACCTGCACGCCGTGGCCGCTGAAGTAGAAGAACACGGTCGCATCCGCCGGGCTCGCTGCAGCCTCGGCGATGAAGACTTCCAGCGCACGGCGCGCTGCCGGCAGGTCCAGGTCCAGCGCCGACGTGACCTTGAAGCCGCGCCGCTCCAGCACGGCCTCCAGGTCGCGCAGGTTCTTCGGGATCGGCGGCAGGTCGAAGGGCTGGGGATAGTTGCGGTTGCCCAGCAGCAGCGCCAGGCGGATCTCGGTGCTCGGCAGCTGAGAGTCCGCGGCGGCCCGCGCGACGGGCCGCACGGCCAGTCCTGCGCCGAGCAACGAGCCCCACAGGAAGCGGCGGCGCGCGAGGCGGGGGGACATGGGGGGTTCGGACTGCACGGTCATGGGCTCGCAGGCTTGCAGCTCAGCGCAGGCTGGGCGGCGGGGTCGCACAGTTCGGGCGGCTTGGCGCCCTCGCTGCCTTGGGTGGACGGCCGGCCGGGGCCGACCTCGGCGATGACGCCGGAACGCAGGCGCACCGTCACGTTCTCGGTGCGCACGGTCTCCTGGAAGCGGGCACGGCGGGCGTCCTCGGCGTCGCCATTGATGGAAGACAGGGCTCCAGAGGCCGCCGGCGTCAGCGGCAGGACTCCGTTATAGACCACCGGGATCTCCGTTGCCTGACTGGCCCCATCATGGAAGAAGCGATAGGCCGTGCCGCCGGTGGTGGGCTGGCTGCCAACCTCGGGGCCGATCAGCACGACCGCTGTCGAGCCTTGCGCACCGGCCTTGGGCAGCACGGTCAGATAGCCGGCGTTCGGTCCCACCGTGCGGCCCCCCGTTGCCGTGGAACCCACCTCGATGCGGATGGGCTGGCCGTTGACGGCGCCAAAGCTGCCGGGCGTGCCGAAGGCGCCGGGCGCCAGCTCCAGCACCATGCCCGGTGCCGACAGGGCCCTGCCGAGCACGATCTCGTCGAACGGCATGCGGGCGACCAGCTTGGTGTCGCCGGCCGTGGCGAGCTGGTCGGCGCGGATGTAGATCAGGTCGGCCTCGATGCCGCTGCCCCCCACCCCCACCTGCTGGCCGGACACGCGCACCTCGGACTGCACGGCCTGGCCGCCCTTGGCATTCGGCGCCCAGGCGGAGTTGTAGTTCGCGCCGCTGAGCGCCGAGAGCTGGCCCTTGAAGCTGTTGGCATCCTGGGCCAGCAGCACCGAGCCGCCACCGGCGGCCTGCACCGACAGGGAGGCACCCTCGGCGACCGTGATGGCGCTCGCGCTGCCCTGCTGCACGGTCGCCTCGGCCACCGCCAGCGGCTGGCCGGCGACCGGCACCTGGGCCGTGCCCTGCAGCGTGGCCTTGGCGTCGTCAGGCGCGGCCTGGGCCACCAGCGCGAGGCTGCCGCCCGTGAGTTGCAGCTTGCCGTTGATGGCCAGGCGCCCCGCCTCGATGCGGCCGCCGCTCGACAGGGTCACGTCGCCCAGTTGCAGGCTGTCCTTGGCGGCCACCAGGGCCTGGCCGCCGCTCAGGCCCAGCGACGCGCTGCCGAACTGGTTGCTGCTGCGGCTGGCGTCGATCAGCGTGCCGGTGAGCGTCAGCCCGGCCGCATTGGCCAGGGTCAGGCTGCCGGTGTAGACCTGCTCGGCCCGCGTCGTCAGGTTGCCGGCCAGGCGCACGCTGCCGGCGGCCTGCAGCGAGGCGATGGTCTCGGCGCCCCCCAGTTGCAGTTGGGCGCCGGCGGCCACCTGCACCGCGCTGGCGTCGGACAGGCGCTCGGCCGCCGTCGTGATGAGGCTGCCGCCCAGTACCTGGGTGGCGCCGCTGTAGCTGTTGCCGGCGCTGCCCAGCGTCACCTGGCCCTGGGTGACGACGAGACTGCCGCGGCCGATGATGGCCTGGTCCAGCGCCAGCGCGTCGCCGCGCGACAGCCGCAATTCGCCCTGGTTCTGGATCTCGCCCGAACCCAGGGCGCCATTGCCGCTCAGCTGGAGGGTGCCGGCCTCGATGACGGTGGCGCCGCTGTTGCGGTGCGCGGCCGTCAGCGTCAGCATGCCGGCGCCCTGCTTGACCAGGCCACCGCTGCCGCTGACGACACCGTCGAAGCGGCCGTCGGCGCCATCGGCGCCGGCCGCCAGGGAAGCGCCGTTCAGCACCAGGTTGCCGCCACCGTTCAGCGAGGCCACCGTCTGGCGCGCATTGGCCTGCACCTGCCCCGGCGTCTCGATGACGAGAGCGCTGGCCGCCGCCAGGGTTTGTTCCGCATCCAGCACCAGGCTGCCGCCGTCGACCCGCGTGGCACCGGTGTAGAGGTTGGCGCCGCCCAGCGTCAGCGTGCCGCTGCCCGCCTTGCTCAGGCCGCCATCGCCGCCGATGACGCCGTCGAAGCGGCTGCTGCGGCCGCTGGCGCCCAGGACCAGCGTGTTGGCATTGAGCTGCACCTGGCCGGCACCGCTCAGCGCACCAAGGTCGACGTCGGTCAGCAACTCCAGCGTCGCACCGTCGGCCACGTTGACGCCAGCCGAGGTCGGCACGACCGGCGCTGTTGCTGCGCCGGCGGCCAAGGGTTTGACAGCGCCGGCGCCTTCGAGCTGCAGCGTGCCGGCATTGGCCTGCAGATCGCCCGCCAGCGTGTTGTGACCGGCCAGCGTGAAGACGCCGGTGCCGAGCTTGGCCAGGCCGCCGCTGCCGATGATGGCGCCATCCCAACGCGTATTGCCGCCATTGCTGCCGACGCCGAGCAGCGCCGCCTGCACGTCCACCGTGCCGGCGCCGGCGAGCGAGCCGAGGTTGAGGCTTTGCTGCACCGTCAGCGTGGCGTTCGCCTCCACGCTCACGGCCGTGACGTCGTTCAGCGCGGTGCTGCTCGCCAGCACCAGTTCACCCGCCGCCACGCGCGTCGCGCCGGTGTGGGCGCCGCTGCCGCTCAGTACGAAGCGGCCGCTGCCCAGCTTGGTCAGGCCGCCGCTGCCGGTGAGGCTGCCCGAAAAGCTCGTGTTCGTGCCATCCAGGCCCGTGCCCAGCGTGAAGCTGCCGAGCTCGACGCGGCCCGCGCCGGCGAGCGAGCCGATGGCTTGGTCCTTGCCCAGGGCCAACAGCGCACCGCTGGCGATCTGCACCGCGCTTGCCGAGGGCAGCTCACCGGTGACGCGCAGGGTGCCGGAGGCGATGTCGGTCATGCCCCCGTAGTGATTGCTGCCAGCCAGCGTCAGTGTGCCGCTGCTGGCCAGGCGCAGGCCGAAGCCGGCATCGCCGTCGACTATTGAGCCGCTGATCGTCAGCCCGCCGGTGCCAGGCAGGAACTCCGTCACGGCCGCCTTCAGCGTCACGGCACCGGCCAGCGTGCCAGCACCCGCGGTGTTGATCACGCGCCCACCATTGGCCACCAGCTCCGCGCTCATGACGGCACCGTCGCGCAGATCGAGCTGGCCTGTGCTTTCGAGTTGCACCGCACCGCTGCCGGCCTGGGCCGAGGGCCCCGACAGCACCACGGTGCCCGAGTTGATGCGCGTGCCGCCGCTGTAGCTCTGCGCCGTCGTCGTCGTCAGGCTGCCGCTGCCGCTCATGACCAGTTCGCCGCTGCCCGACAGCGGGCCCACCAGGCTGATGGCGCCGGGCCCGCCGAGTTCGAGCCGGGTCGAGACATTGCTCGCGTTGACGCTGTAGTCGGCCGCGCTGACAAGGCTGGCGATGCCGGCGCTGTCGATCGCGAAGCGCGCCAGGCTGTTGTCGGGCCGGGTCAGCGTGACATTGCCGCTGCCAGCCTTGATGGTCGCGAGACCCGCGACCGTCAGCGCGCCGCTTTGCGTGACGGCAGCGCCGGTCGCCGCGGTGTCCACGCCCAAGCTGCCGTAGCTGCCGCCACCGAGGTCCAGCGCGCCGGCCGACGTGACTTCGAGCTGGGCGGCGTCGCCCGTGACCTTGAGACCGTCATGGCGCGCGGCGTCACCATCGCGCAGTTGCACCTGTCCGAGGCTGGCGCCGGCCTGGGCCTTGAGCTCCACACGGTTGAGGTCGTTGCCCGCGCCATGGGTGGCCAGGTCGACGGGCACGGCCGCGCCGTTGGCGATCAGCGTCGTCAGGCCGCTCACCTGCAGCGGCCCGGTCAGCAGAATGCCCTTGGCCGCCGCGGCGCTGAGGCTGTCGCTGTGGCCGCCGCCCAGCGTCAGCAGGCCGCCGCTGCTGAGCGTAAGCGTCTTCACATCGCCGCTGAACGTCAGGTCCAGCGCGCTGCTGATGTCGGCGCTGGCGAAGCTGCCGCCGTTCACTCCGCGCATGCTGACCGTACCGAGCAACTGGTTGCCGGGCTGGTTCAGCACGAGATTCACGAGGCTGCCGTCGGCGATGAAATCGCTCGAGCCTGCGACAAACAGCGCACCGGTCTGGGTGAGGGTCGTTCCCCGGATCAGTGCCGTCAGATCGCCACTGACGCGGCCGCCGCCCAGCGAGATGTCGCCGCCGGCGCCCAGCTTGAGATCGCGCGTTGTGAAGCTGCCCAGGCGCAACGCGCCGCTGGCCACGAGGCTCACATCGCCGCCCAGCAGATGGATCGGGCCACCGAAGGCATTGGCGGCCTCGTTGAGCTGGATGGCGGCGCTGCCTGCGTCCAGTGTCGACGCGCCGGCGATGCTGAGGCCGCCAGCGACCTGGCCGATCGCGCCCCCGCCGCTGCTCGCTTTCAACTCGCCGCCGACCGTGCCGCTACCAAGCCGCAACACACCATTCGAGGCGACCGTCAGGTCGCCCACGTCCAGCAGGCCGAGACTGAGCGGGCCACTGTTGATGAGCAGGGTGTTGCCGCCGGTAAGGTTGATGACTGTGCCGGCAAAGGCGTTGCCGGCCTGGCCGAGGCTGATGGCCGCGGCGCCAGCGTCCAGCGTGACTGCGCCGCTGACCGCGAGCGAACCGGTCTGGGTCAGTAGCCCGCGGCTGACCGCCTTCAGCTCGCCGCCAATCCGGCCGCCGCCGAGGTTCAGCGCGCCGGCCACCTCCAGCGTCAGGGGACCGGTCGCGACGCTGCCCAGACTTAGGTCGCCGGCATTGCTCAGGGCCGTCGTGCCACCAGTCAGATTCACGAGGCCGCCCAGTTGGTTGGCCGCTTCTGTCAGCGTGATGTCGCCCGCTGCCTGCAGCGTGCTGCCGCCCGCCACGGCGAGGCCGCCCGCCATCTGAGTGATCGTGGCGCCTCGTGCGCTCAGCGCGCCGCTCAGGTTGCCGGTGCCCAGGATGATGCCGCCGTTGCTGCTCGCGTCCAGGCTGCGCAGAGCCAATGTGCCGAGGCTGAGGCCGGGCAGGCTGAACAGCGTCGCGTCGCGGGCGGCGAGGTTGATGACGCCGAGGAACTGATTGCCGGCGTGGGGCAGCGCGATGTCCGCGCCACCGGCGTTGAGCGTGGCCATGCCACCGAACTGCAGTGCGCCAGATTGCGTGATGGCGTTGCCGCCGCTGCTTGCGAGCAGGGCACCGCCGATCACGCCCTGGCCCAGGTTGAGGGCACCGGCCGAATTCAYGCTCAGGCTGTCTGTGGCGATATCGCCCAGGGTCAGCGCGCCGGCGGCGGTGATTTGCACTGTGCCGCCGCCGAGCTGCACCAGGCCGCCCCAGTCGTTGTCGGGGCGGATCAACGTGATCGCGCCGCCGCCAGCCTTCAGCGTCGCCGGGCCGCTGACCGCCAGAGCGCCGCTCTGCGTGAAGGCTGCGCCGGTGGCGCTCGTGTCAGCCATCAGACTGCCGTAGCGGCCGCCGCCCAAGTCCAGCGCACCGGCTGAGGTGATCTCCAGGCTGGTCGCGTCGCCCAGCAACTGCAGGCCGTCGTGCCGGCTGCCGTCGCCATCGCGCAGCTGCACACGGCCGAGACTACCGCCGGCCTGGGTCTGCAACTGCACGCGGTTCAGGTCGTTGCCAGCATGGACCATGTCGACTGGCATGACCGTGCCGCCCTGGGCGATCAGGGTCGTCAGGCCGCTGACCTGCAGCGCGCCGGTTTGCACGATGCCGCTGTGGGCCGCGGCCGTCAGCGTCGTGCTCCGGCCACCGCCAAGGGTCAGCAGGCCGCCGCTGCTGAGCTTCAGCGTCTGAACATCGCCGCTGAAGCTCAGGTCCAGCGCGCTGCTGATGTCGGCGCTGGCGAAGCTGCCGCCATTTACTCCGCGCATGGCGATGCCGCCCAGCAACTGGTTGCCCGGCTGGTCCAGCACCAGAGTGGCCAGGCCGCCATCGGCGACGAAGTTGGCCACGCCGTTGACCGTCAGCGCCGCGGACTGGCTGATCCTGCTGCCACGCGTGGTGGCCGTGAGCTCGCCATTCACGGTGCCGCCACCGAGGTCGAGGTCGCCACCGGCGCTGGCCTTGAGGTCATGCACCGCGAAGCTGCCCAGGTGCAGGGCGCCGCTGTTGGCCAGGGTCACATCGCCCCCCACCAGGCTGACCGCGCCGGCAAAGGCATTGCCCGCCTCGGCAAGATCGATGTTGCCGCTGCCGGTACTCAGCGTGGACGCCCCGCTGACCGCCAGGCCGCCGGAGACTTGGGTGATGGCCGCACCGCCGGCATTGAGGTTGCCCCCCACCGTGCCTGTCCCCAGGCGCAGCGCGCCGGAGGCCGACGCCGTCAGCCCGCCGACATTGAGGCTGCCCAGGCTCAGCGCGCCGGCACCCGTGATGACGGTGGTGCCGCCACGCAGGTCGACGCTGCCGGCGAAGGCATTGCCGGCCTGGCCGAGCGAGATGCCGGCGCTGCCCGCATTCAGGCTGGTGCCGCCGCTCACTGACAGGGCACCCGACTGGCTGATGGCGCCGCTGCTGACGGCTGTGAGGATGCCGCCAACGAACCCGCTGCCAAGGTCCAGCGTGCCGGCCGCGTTGAGCGTCAGGCCGGCGGTGGCCAGCGTGCCCAGGCGCAGGCCGCTGGCGTTCGTGACCGCGCTGGCACTGCCACTCAGGCTGACGACGCCGTTGAGGTGATTGGCCGCATCGGTCAGCGTGATGCCTGTCGTCGCCTGCAGCGTCGCGTTGCCGGCGACGGTAAGGCCGCCGGCGATCTGCGTGATGGCGCCGCCGAGGGCGCGCGCGGTCAACGCGCCGCTGAGCGTGCCGCTACCCAGCGTGATGCTGCCGTTGCTGGTGGCGTCCAGGCTGTTGAAGCTCAGCGTGCCGAAGCTCAGGCTGGGCTGGTTGAAGAGGGTCACCGCATTGCCGGTCAGGCTCAGCGCGCCGAGGAACTGGTTGCCGGCGTTGGCCAGCGTGATGTTGCCGCTGCCGGAGGTGAAGGCGGCGGAGCCGGTCACGTGCAGCGCGCCGGACTGGCTGATGGCGCCATTGCCGCTGTTGGCCACGAGGTTGCCCGTGACATTGCCCTGGCCCAGGTTCAGCGGGCCGGCAGCGCCCACCGTGAGGTCGCCGGTGGTCAACGGCCCCAAGGTCAGCCCGGCCGCGGTTTTCACCTGCGTGACGCCGCCCTTGAGCGTGACCAGGCCGCCGAGCTGGTTGCTGGTGTTGTTGAGGGTGATGGCGGCGCTGCCCGCATCCACGTTCAAGGCGCCGGTCAGGCTGAGCGGCGCGCTCTGGGTCACATCGCCACCGGCTTTCAGCACGAGGGAGTGGATGCTGACTGCGCCGAGGTCGACGGCACTGGTGTCGGTGAGGCGCACGTCGCGGCCGGTCAGCGCCACGGCGCCCGTCCAGCTGTTGGCCGCGTCGTCCAGCGTGATGTCGGCCGTGCCCGCATTGATGCTGGAAGTGCCACTGACGCTCAAGCCGCCAGCGGCCTGCGTGACGACGCCGTTGCCGCTGGTGGCACTCAGGTTGCCGGCAACAGTGCCGTGGCCCAGGTTCAGGGCGCCGGTGCTGTTGGCTGTGAGCGCGCCGGTGTCCAGCGTGCCCAGCGTCAGCGCGTTGGTGGTGCGCAGCTGCGTGGCGCCACCCTTCAGCGTGACCACGCCACCGAGCTGGTTGCCGGTGTTGGCCAGGGTGATGGCCGCGCTGCCCGCGTCCACACCCAGGGCGCCGGTCAGGGCTATGGTCGTGCCCGCGCCCTGGCTGACGGCGCCGCCCGTCGTCAGCGTCAGCGAGGTGGCATTGACATGGCCCAGCGTGACAGCACTGCTGCCGGTGAGCACGGCATTCCTGCCGGTCAGCGCGACCGCGCCGGTCCAGCTGTTGGCCAGATCGCCCAGCGTGATGTCGGCGCCGCCGGCGTTGAGGGTTGCGGTGCCGGTGACGCTCAAGCCGCCAGCAGCCTGCGTGACGGCACCGCTGCTGGTGGCGCTGAGGGCGCCGCCGATGCTGCCCGTGCCAAAGCCCAGTGCGCCGCCAGCCAGGATCTGCAGCGAGCCGGTCGCCAGGCTGCCCAGCCCCAGCGCGCCCTGGCTCCTGATCTGGGTGGTACCGCCGGTCAGCGAGACCAGGCCAGTGAACTGGTTGGTCGCCGCGTCCAGCGTGATGGCCTGGCTGCCGGCATCGAAGCTGCTCGTGCCCGCGGCGCTGATGCGGCCGCCGGTCTGGTTGATGACACCGCTGGTGCTGGTCACGGCGAGGGCAGCGGTGGCCGTGATGTCATGCGCCAGCGTGGCTGACTGGCCCTTGAGCGTAACGGCACCGCCCTTGAGCGTGCCGAAGGTGCTGAACACGCCGCCGCTGGACAGGGTCAAGGCCTCGGTGCCGGTGTCGATATTGCTCGTGCCGGCAGGCAGGATGAGGGTGCCGCCCGCCTCCAGCTCCAGGCCCTTGTTGGGCTGCTGAGCCAGCGCGAAGAGGTTGAGGTTGTTGGCGCTGCGTAGTGACACCGCGCCGCCCGTGGCGGTGATGGCGCCCTGCAGATCGTTGCTGGCCTGGTTCAGCGTGATGTCCGCTGCGCCGGCGTTCAGCGTCGTCGCACCGGTCAGCGTCAGGCCACCGGTCTGCGTGATCGCGCCGCCGTTGCTCGTCGCGTTCAGCGTGCCGGTGACGCTGCCCTGGCCGAGGCCGAGGTTGCCGGTCGATGTGACCGTCAGGTCGCCGGTGTTCAACGTGCTCAGCGCCAGCGCGGCACTGTCCGTCACGCCGGTGACGCCGCCGCTCAGGCTGACGGCGCCGCTGAAATGGTTGCCCGGCTGGTTCAGGCTGATGACCGAGCTACCGGCCGAGACCGCCGTCGTGCCGGTGACGAGCAGGCTGCCGCCGGTCTGGTTGACGTCGCCGCTGGCCGTCGTCAGCTTCAGCGTGCCGCTGGCCGTGATGTTCTGGCCCAGGCTGAGGCCGGTCTGGGCCTGAAGCTCGACGTTGTGGCCGGCCAGCGTGCCGCCCATGGTGAAGCTGCCGCCGCTGGTCAGCGTGAGGTCGGCCGTGCCGGTGTTGATGCTGGCCACCGGACCGAGGATGAGGTTGGCGCCGGCCGACAGCGTCAGCGCGCGGTTGGCGGGCTGGGTCAGGCTGAGGATTTCAAGGTCGCCGCCCGAGTGCAGGTCCAGCGAGTTGCCGACCAGGTTCAGGCCGTGCCACTGGTTGCTGGTGTTGGGCAGGCTGATGTCGCCGCTGGTGGTGGCGTCCAGCGTCGCAATGCCGCTGACCAGCAGCGCGCCGGTCTGGCTGAGGGTGCCGCCGTGGCTGCTGGCATTCAGTGTGCCGTTGATGCTGCCTTGCCCCAGGTTCAGCGCACCGCCGGCCGTGGTGCTGACGGTCAGGTCGCCGGTGTTCAGCGTGCCCAGCGTCAACGGGTTGCCGCCGCCGTTGCCCAGCGTCGTGGTGCCGCTGGTGGTGAGGCTGACCGCGCCCTGCAGGTTGTTGGCCGAGGTCAGCGTGATGTTGCCGCTGCCGTTGCCCAAGGCTGTGGTGCCGCTGATCGTGAGCGCCCCGCCCTGCGTGATGGCACCGGCGCCCGTCGTCGTCGCGCTGAGGTTGCCGGTGACTGCGCCGCTGCCCAGGCTCAGGTTGGCATTGCTGGTGGAGACGGTCAGGGCGTGGGTGTTCAACGTGCCCAGCACCAGCGCGTTGCCATTGCCATTGGCGATCTGCGTCGTGCCGGTGCTGGTGATGCCGACGGCACCCTGCAGGTTGTTGGCCGAGGTCAGCGTGATGTTGCCGCTGCCATTGCTCAAGGCCGTGGTGCCGGTCACCGTCAGCACACCGCCCTGCGTGATGGCGCCGGTGCCGGTGGTGGTGGCGCTGAGGTTGCCGGTGACGGTGCCGCTGCCCAGGCCGAGATTGGCATTGCTGGTGCTGACCGTCAGGGCGCGAGTGCTGAGCGTGCCCAGGGTCAGCGCGTTGCCGCTGGCATTGCTGAGCTGCGTGGTGCCCGTCGTCGTGACGCTGACCGCACCTTGCAGGTTGTTGCCCGACGTCAGGTTGACGTTGCCGCTGCCGTTGCTGAGGCCGCTGCTGCCGGTCACTGTCAGCGCGCCGCTCTGGGTGATGGTGCCGCTGCCCGTCGTCGTGGCGCTCAGGGTGCCGGCCACCGTGCCGCTGCCCAGGTCGATGTCGGCATTGCTGGTGCTGACCGTCAGCGCGCCGGTGTTCAGCGTGCCCAGGGCGAGGGCCTTGCCGCTGCCGTTGACGACCTGACTGCTGCCCGTGCTGGTGAGGCTGACCGCGCCCTGCAGGTCGTTGGCCGCCGCCAGCGTGATGCCGCCGCTGCCGCTGCTGAGGCCGCTGGTGCCGGTCACCGTCAACACACCGCTCTGCGTGATGGCGCCGGTGCCGGTCGTCGTCGCGCCGAGGTTGCCGCTGATGGTGCCGCTGCCCAGGCCCAGGTTGGCGCCGCTGGTGTTGACCGTCAGGTCGCGCACGCTCAGCGTCCCCAGGGTCAGGGCCTTGCCGTTGCCATTGCTGATCTGCGTGGTGCCGGTCGTCGTGACGCTGACGGCCCCCTGCAGATCGTTGGCCGAGGTCAGCGTGATATCGCCGCTGCCATTGCTGAGGCTGCTGGTGCCCGTCACCGTCAGCGCGCCGCTCTGCGTGAGCGTGCCGTTGTTCGTCGTCGTCGCGCTGAGGTTGCCGCCGACGGTGCCGCTGCCCAGCACCAGGTCGGCATGGTTGGCGCTGACGGTCAGCACGCCGGTGTTCAGCGTGCCCAGGGTCAGGGTGTTGCCATTGGCATTGCTGAGCTGSGTGGCGCCGGTGCTGGTGATGCTGACCGCGCCCTGGAAGTCGTTTCCGGCCGTGGTCAGCGTGATATTGCCGCTGCCATTGCTGAGGGCCGTCACGCCCGTCACCGTCAGCGCGCCGCCTTGCGTGAGGGTGCCGGTGCCCGTCGTCGTCGCGCTGAGGGCGCCGGTGACCGTGCCGCTGCCCAGGGCCAGGGCGGCGCCGCTGGTGCTGACGGTCAGCGCGCGCGTGCTCAGCGTGCCCAGCGTCAGCGCCTTGCCGCTGCCGTTGCTGATCTGCGTGCTGCCGGTGGTGGTGATGTCCACCGCCCCCTGCAGGTCGTTGCCCGAGGTCAGCGTGATATTGCCGCTGCCGTTGCTCAGGGTCGTGGCGCCGGTCACCGTCAGTGCGCCGGTCTGGGTGATGGCGCCGCCGCCCGTCGTCGTCGCATCGAGAGCGCCGGTGATGCTGCCGCTGCCAAGGCCCAGGCTGGCGCTCGTGGCGCCGACGGTGAGATCGTGCGTGTTCAGCGTGCCCAGCGTCAGCGCCTTGCCGCTGCCATTGCTGAGTTGCGTGGCGCCGGTGCTGGTGATGCTGACCGCGCCCTGCAGGTCATTGGCGCCCGTGGTCAGCGTGATGTTGCCGCTGCCGTTGCTCAGGCCCGTCGTTCCGGTCACCGTCAGCGCACCGCTCTGCGTGATCGTGCCGGTGCCGGTCGTCGTCGCACTGAGGTTGCCGGTGATGCCGCCACTGCCGAGGTCCAGATCGGCGTTGCTGGTGCTGACGGTCAGGCCGCCGGCGCTCAGCGCGCCCAGGGACAAGTCCTTGCCGCTGCCATTGACGAGTTGCGCATTGCCGGTGGTGGTGACGCTCACCAGCCCCCGCAGGTCGTTGCCCGAGGCCAGCGTGATGTTGCCGCTGCCGTTGCTCAAGGCCGTGGTGCCGGTCACCGTCAGCGCGCCACCCTGGGTGAGGGTGCCGGTGCCGGTCGTCGTCGCACTGAGGTTTCCGGTGACCGTGCCGCTGCCCAGGTTCAGGTTGGCGGCGGTGGCGCTGGCGGTGAGGGCATGGGTGTTCAGCGTGCCCAGGGTCAGCGCATGGCCGCTGCCATTGCTGACCTGGGTGATGCCGGTGGTCGTCAGGCTGACCGCGCCCTGCAGGTTGTTGCTGGCCGCCGTCAGCGTGATGTTGCCGGACCCCGTGGTGACGCCCGTCGTGCCAGTCACCGCCAACGCGCCGGCCTGCGTGATCGCGCCGCTGCCGCTGGTGGTGACGCCGACATTGCCCGTGACCGTGCCGGTCGGCAGGACGACGTCGCCGCCGACGCTGCTGAGGGTCAGGCCTGCGCTGGTGACGCTGCCCAGTGCGACGGTGCCCGCGCCCGAACTCGCCGCGGTGAGGCTGCCGCCGCCTGTATTGAGGGTGCTGCCGGTGATGTCGCCGCCGGCCTGCAGGACGACGTTGAGGGCACCTGCCCCCGCGCCGATGCTGCCGGCGCTGAAGCTGATGTTGCGCAAGGCGATCAGGTTCAGCGTGGCCGCGCCGGTAGGCACGATGGCGGCCTGGACGTCGATGTCGCCATGTTGGCCGTTGGTGCCCAAGGCCAGGGTCTGCACCGTCACCGACGTGCCGCCGGACAGCGCATTGTTGAGGGCGCCAACGTCGACCACGGCAGCATCGTCCGTGCTGGCGAAATTCGGCGCCGCGCCAACGTTGGTGTTGGTGCCGCTGTTGGCTTTGATGACCACGTCGTTGGGGTCGAGCAGCCACTGGCCCGACCGCCCCAGCGGTGCGCTGGCGTCAACGCGGCCGAGCAGGTTGAGCTGCTGGCGGCCCGAGGTCTCGACCATGCCGCCATTGCCCCCCAGACGCCCGCCGCGGGTCCAGATGCTGCCGAGCATGTCGGTGCGTCCGTCAGCCCAGACAGCGATGCGGCCGCCATCGCCCCGTTCGGTGGCATTGGCGCGCAGCTCAGCGCCGGCACCTATCCAGGTCTGCTCGGCGTTGTGCTCGGTGCCCCTGCCCTCGAAGCCGCCACCGACCTGCAGGCTGCCGCCGCCGAGGCGCCCGGACGCGTCCAGCCGGGCGCCGTCCAGCAGCGCGAGCTTCTGGCCCAGCACGGTGATGCTGCCGCCTCGTTCGCCGCTGGCGTCCAGGCCGCCGTTGACTGTGGTGATGCCGGCCGTGCCGCCGTCGATGACGATGTGCCCGCCCTGCTGGCTCAAGCCCCGCGCCTGCACGATGCCGTCCATGTTCAGCACCTGGCCGGCCGCGCCGCCACGAGCCTGGGCGCGCATCTCGGCGCTGCTCTCGGCCTGCACGCGGCCGCTGAATTTCAGTGCGACGTCGCGGTTGTCGTCGTTGCGCAGATTGAAGAGGACAAGGCCGTCGCCTTCCACATCCACCTGCACCGTGCTGGCTGCACCCAGCCCGACGCGCCGCGCCGCGATGCTGCCTCCAACGCTGAGCTGGGGGGCGACCAGCGCCACCGTGCCGCCCGGCGCGCTGATGCTGCCATCAGCCTGCAGCGCGCTGGCGCCCGCGCCCGCCGAGAAGCGGTAGTTGCCGGCGATGAAGGCGGTGTCGGACAGGTCCAGCGTGGACGCGACGAGACCGCCGACATCCACCTGCGATCCCCGCCCGAAGACGATGCCGCGCGGGTTGATCAGGAAGACCCGGCCGTTGGCCTGCATCTGGCCGAGGATCAGGGACGGGTCGCCACCGACGACACGATTGAGCAGCACCGAATTGACGCTGGGCTGCTGGATACGCAGGCCCTCGCCCGCGGCGATGGAGAAGCTCTGCCAGTTGACGATGGCCTTGTCGCTGCTCTGCTGGATCAGGCCCGGGCGAATTGCGACCTGGCCCTGCACGACCTGGGCGCCTTGAGGCAGCGCATGGGCAGCCGGATAGGCTGCGGCAAGGCACAGAGCGAGGGCGAGGGGTTGCAGGCGCCACATCAGAAGCTCCACGATCCCTGGGCATACAGGCGCAGCTTGCTCGACTGGCTTTCGGTGCTGGCATGGCCGTGCGTGGGCGTAGCCAGGCTCATGCGGAAGGCATACGCGTTGCCGCGCGCCCATACCAGGGACAGCCCCGCGCCGCCCAGCCAGGCGCGGTTCACGTAGCCGGGCTCGCGCAGCACGAGGTTGGGATCGTGGCGGTAGCGGATGAAGGCGCCGTCGTAGAAGGCCGCCAGCACCAGCTCGCTGGCCCAGCGCCCGAACAGGCTGGCCGGCGGCAGCCAGCGCAGCTCCAGGCTGGCCACGGCACCGCTGTCACCCGTGCCCTCGCCCGGCGCATAGGCGCGCACGCCGTTCGGGCCACCGGCGCGGAACTGCTCGGTCGAGTCGAGGTTGGACAGGGCCCACTGCCCACGCATCGTGAAGTAGGCCAGCAACCGGTTGCTGAGGACGTTCTGCAGCCGCGAGGCCGCGAAGCTGAGCTTGCGAAAGCTCGCCGCGTCGTCGCCGCCGCTGGGCGCACCGGCCGGGAAGTTGAGCCGGCCCTGCGCCAGGTTGAGCTCGAAGGTGTTGACGCTGCCGGTCAGCAGGCTGTCGCGAAAATCGCCGCTGACACCGACGCTGGCATCGTCCACATGCTTCTTCGTCGACAGGGCCGCGACCTTGTCGACATAGCGCTTGGCGTCCACCGCCCCGAGCGCAAACAGGTTGAGGTTGCGCGAACGCACCCAGGGGTAGAGGGCGAAGAGGTTGAGCGTCGTGCCGGTGCCGTCCAGGCCGAGGGGGAATTCCTTCTTGTCGAGCTGGTAGCGCACCGCCGACAGCGAGGCGCCCGCCTTGAAGCCGTCGGCGCCGATGGGGCTGGTGTAGCCCAGCAGCGCGAACAGCAGGCCGCCGCCGGTGGAGGCCAGCACTGATGCCGACAGACCGTCGCCGCGGCCCAGCGGGCTGGCCATGACGACCTGGGCCCCCAGGCGCTGGGCACCGATGACCTTGGAGCCATTGAGGTCGCCGTCGACGCTGCCGCTGTAGCGCGATTCGGCGCGCGGCGTGAATTCGAGGATGGCGGTGCCCGGCGCGCTGCCGGCCTTGACCTCGGCCCGCGTGACGATGCCGCGCAGGTCGTTGATCAGGAAGACTGTGCGCTCGACGGCGTCCACCGTCAGCACGTCGCCCGGCTTCAGGCGTGCCAGATAGGCCTCGACGACCTCACGGTCCACCGGCAGGCCGTCGCTCCAGTTCAGCACGACGCGGTCCAGCCGCCCCTCCAGCACGGCGATGCGCACCGTCTGGCCATCGAAGGTCTGCTCCGGGATGTAGGCGTAACCCAGGTAGAGCCCCAGGTCGCGCTGCAGGAAGCGGGTCACCTCGTTGGCAGCGTTGACGAGATCCTCGAAGCCACGGTCCTTGCCGACGAAGGCAGCAGTCAATCGCGGCAGGGCCTCGCGCAGGGCGGCTGGGGCGTCGGGCGACAGGCTGTAGGCGGTGACGTCGATTTTGAGCTCGTCGTCGGGCTTGCCGAGCTCGCGCGTGACCTGCTGCGGACGCTCGGGCGGCAGCTCGGTGTTGCGAGCCTCGGGCGGGCGGGTCAGCTCGGCCGGCGTGGGCACCACCGGCGGCGTGCCGGCTGCCCAGCCCGAGGCGCAGGCCAGCGTTTGCACAGCCAGCAGGCTGAGGCGCAAGGGCGAGCATCGGCGATGGCGGGGATCGAGCAGCAAGGTCGGGTCCGTAGCAGTGGCGGCGGGCATGACCTGGCGGTCGCACCCGTGGTGAGTCACGGCAGTGGCGTTTGAGTTCCGCGCGGGTCCCGTAAATGAGCGGATGCCGTCCGACAAGCGTGCTGCGCCGACCTGGGCACACTGGGTCCATGGCTGACTTGATCACCCGCCGCCCCGAGGGCCTGTATTGCGAGGCGGGCGGTTTCCATATCGACCCCTGGCGGCCGGTGGCGCGTGCCGTCATCACCCACGCCCATGCCGACCATTGCCGCGAGGGCCACGGCGCCTACCTCGCCCACAGCGACGCCGAAGGGCTGATGCGCTCCCGCGTGGGTCCCGACATGGCCTTCCAGGGCCTGGYCTATGGCGAGCCGTTGCAACTGGGCGAGGTGACCGTCAGCCTGCACCCGGCCGGCCATGTGCTGGGCTCGGCCCAGGTGCGCGTGGCGCACCGCGGCGAGGTCTGGGTCGTGTCGGGCGATTACTTCGTCAGCGGCGCGGTGAATGCTGAGGGGGAGGCCAACACCACCTGCGCGCCCTTCGAGCCGGTGCGCTGCGATGTCTTCATCACCGAAGCCACCTTTGCCCTGCCCATCTACCGCTGGGCGCCGCAGACCGAGGTGCTGGCCGAGATGCGTGCGTGGTGGGCCGACTGCGCAGCCCAGGGCAAGCAGGCGCTGCTGATGGGCTACAGCCTGGGCAAGGCGCAGCGGCTGGTGGCGGGGCTGGCAACCGCCGACGCACCTGGGCCGGTGCTGGTGCATGCGGCGGTTGCGCGGCTGAACGAGGCCTATCGCGCGGCGGGCGTGGCCCTGCCGGAGGCGGAGACCGTGACGCCGGAAACGAACTTCAAGGCGCTGCGCGATGCGCTCGTCATCGCGCCGCCGGCCGTGCAGGACAGCCGCTGGGCAAAAGCGCTGGGGCCGCACAGCGACGCCTTTGCCAGCGGCTGGATGCGGTTGCGCGGCGCCCGCCGGCGCCGCAGCGTGGACCGCGGCTTCGTCTTCAGCGACCACGCCGACTGGCCGGGGCTGCTGTCGGCCATTCAATCGACCGGCGCCCAGCGCGTCATCGTCACGCATGGCGACGAAGGCGCGCTGGTGCGCTACCTGAGCGAACTGGGCCTGCAGGCCGAGGCCTTTGCGACCGAGTACGGCGACGAGACGCATGGCGTGGAGGCGGCGCAATGAAGCGCTTTGTCGCCCTCTACCTCGCCATCGACGCCAGCACGTCCACACTGGCCAAGGTGGCGGCATTGAAACGCTACCTGGCCGACGCGCCCGCGCGTGATGCGGCCTGGGCCGTCTATCTGCTGGCCGGCGGCACGCCGCGCCGAGCGGTGCCCACGAGCGAGCTGCGAGCGCTGGCCTGCGAGGCGGCGGGTTTGCCGGAGTGGCTGTTCGAGGCCGGCTATGCCGTCACCGGCGACCTGGCGGAGGCCATCGCTTACGTGCTTCCCGACCCGCAGGACAAGCTCGACGAGCCGCTGGCCGACTGGATGGAGCAGCGCATCCTGCCGCTGCGTGCGCTCGACGCAGCGGCGCGACGCGAAGCCGTGTTGAGCGCGTGGCAGGGCCTGTCGGCGGACGAGCGCTTCATGTTCGTCAAGCTGGTGGGCGGGGGCTTTCGCGTCGGTGTCAGCAAGCTGCTGGTGCAGCGGGCGCTGGCCGAGTGGTCTGGGGCCGACGCGGCCGGCATCGCGCAGCGCATAATGGGCTACACCCAGATCGACACGCCGCCGACGGCCGCGCGCTTCCAGGCGCTGCTGGCCGAGGACACAAGCGGCTCTCGTGGCGGCCAGCCCTACCCCTTCTTCCTGGCGCATGCGCTGCCCGGCGAGCCCGCTGCGCTCGGTGAGCGGGGCGACTGGCTGGCGGAGTGGAAGTACGACGGCATCCGCGCTCAGGTGGTCAAGCGCGACGGCCAGGCGTGGATCTGGTCGCGCGGCGAGGAGCTGGTGACGGAACGCTTTCCCGAAGTCGTGCTCGAGGCGAGCACCTGGCCGGATGGCACGGTGGTGGACGGCGAGCTGCTAGCCTGGCGCCACGGCGAGGCCGAGCCGGCGCCGTTTGCGCTGCTGCAAAAGCGCATCGGCCGCACCAAGCTGTCCAAGGCCATCCTGGCCGAGGCGCCGGTGCGGCTGCTGGCTTATGACCTGCTGGAGAGCGACGGAGTTGATCGTCGACAGGAACCCATGCACATCCGTCGCGCGCGGCTGGAGCAGTTGGGCATCGCGACATCGCCGCTGGTGGAAGCGGACGAATGGTCTGAGCTAGCCGCCGCCCGCGAAGGCTCGCGCGAGCGTCGTGTCGAAGGCCTGATGCTGAAGCACCGTGAGTCAGCCTATGGCATCGGCCGCACCGTCGGCGTTTGGTGGAAGTGGAAGGTCGCACCGCTGAGCGTGGATGCCGTGTTGATCTACGCCCAGGCCGGCCATGGCCGCCGCGCCAACCTCTACACCGACTACAGCTTTGCCGTCTGGAACCGCGCGCCACGGGATGCGGCGGAGGCCGAGGCGGCTTTGGATTCAACGGGCGGCGACCTGACGTTGGTGCCCTTCGCCAAGGCCTATTCGGGGCTGACCGACGAGGAGATCAAGGGCGTGGACCGCGAGATCCGCAAGACGACGGTCGAGAAGTTCGGGCCGGTGCGGCGCGTGCGGCCGACGATGGTGTTCGAGCTGGGCTTCGAGGGCATCCAGGCGAGCTCGCGGCACAAGAGTGGCATCGCGGTAAGGTTTCCGCGCATGCTGCGGATAAGGGATGACAAGCCGTTGTGGGAGGCGGATACGTTGGCGTCGTTGAGGGCCTTGATGGATGCGGTGGCGTGATGTTGGTTGCTTTTGCGACGAGTGCTCTTGATCGATGCATTGCCGGGAGTCCGTCCCGGCGGCCGGGTAACTTTCTTCTGCGGGGCCAGAAGAAAGTCACCAAAGAAGAGGCCCTGAACCGCACACCAGCACCACATGCACGAGCTGCGCCGTGCAACAGCCGCTCGGTGAGTGGGCAGACGCGAGCCGCTGCGCTCTCGCCGCTGTCCCTGTSACSAGCACCATCCATCGCACCACCTGCCCGCTTAACGCGCGGCTGCACGCCGTGCTCACCAGGAACAGCCAATACAGCGTCGCTCGGGCGACGCGAAGCCCGCGCCGTCTCGCCGTGGCGTCGCCCCAGCGACGCAGTATTCGTTGATGAGTTCGGCGTGCAGCCGACGTTAAGCGGCGTGAAGCGGCAGCGGATGGTGCTCGTCACAGGGACAGCRGCGAGAGCGCAGCGGGTCGCGTCGTCGTGCAATCCACCGAGCGTTTTCGCGCGCCGCTCTTGGCGGCGTCGCGCTGGTGTGCGGTTCAGSGCCTCTTCTTTGGTGACTTTCTTCTGGCGCCGCAGAAGAAAGTTACCCGGCCGCCGGGACGGACTCCCGGCAATGCGGCGATCAAGCGCACGCCAGGCAAAGACTCCCAATGCCTAGCCCTACCACCAGTTGGCTTGAAAGCAAGGGCTGGAAAGCCTTCCCCTTCCAGCGCACCGTCTGGAAGGAAATGAAGCAAGGCCACTCCGGCCTCCTCCACGCCACCACCGGCTCCGGCAAGACCTTGGCCGTCTGGCTCGGCGCACTGCAGGCGTTCGGTGCCAAGGAAGCTCCGCTGACCGTGCTCTGGGTGACCCCGATGCGCGCGCTCAGCCACGACACGCTGCTAGCCCTGCAGGACGCGGCGTCTGCGCTCGCGCCGGACTGGACGCTGGCTGCACGCACCGGCGACACATCGACCAACGAGCGTGCCTCTCAACAGCGCCGCTGGCCCACCGCCCTCGTGACGACACCGGAGTCGCTGAGCCTGATGCTGTCGCGCGCCGATGCGCCCGACGTGCTCAGGCGCGTGCGCCTCGTCGTCGTCGACGAATGGCACGAACTGCTCGGCACCAAGCGCGGCGTGCAGCTGCAGCTGGCGCTGGCGCGGCTGCGGCGCTGGAACCCGGCGCTGATGACCTGGGGCCTGTCGGCCACGCTGGCCAACCTCGACGAAGCGCGCCACATGCTGGCGCCTGACACCGTGCTGGTGCGCGGCGCCCAGGACAAGAAGATCGACATCGCGACGCTGCTGCCCGCTCGCATCGAGCGCTTCGCCTGGGGCGGCCACATGGGTCTGACCATGCTGCCGGCCGTCGCCGAGCTGATCGACAAGGCGGCCAGCACCTTGGTGTTCACGAACACGCGCTCTCAGAGCGAGCGCTGGTTCCAGGCGCTGCTGGACGCGCGGCCGGACTGGGCCGGCGCCATCGCACTGCACCACGGCTCCATCGATGCCGAGCTGCGTCGCTGGGTGGAGGCGGCCATGAAGGCGGGCCAGCTCAAGGCCGTCGTCTGCACGGCCAGCCTGGAYYTGGGCGTGGAYTTYCYGSCGGTGGACCAGGTGCTGCARATCGGCTCGGCCAAGGGTGTGGCCCGCCTGCTGCAGCGCGCGGGCCGCAGCGGCCATGCGCCGGGGCGGCGCTCGCGCGTGACCATGGTGCCGACGCACAGCCTGGAGATCGTCGAGGCCTCGGCCCTGCGCGCCGCCGTGGAGGCCGGCCGCATCGAGCCGCGCCACGCACCGGTGGCGCCGCTGGATGTGCTTGTGCAGCACCTCGTGACGGTGGCACTGGGCGGAGGCTTCCGGCCCGAGCAGTTGCTGGCCGAGGTGCGTACAGCGCCGAGCTATCGCGGCTTGAGCGACGAGGCCTGGCAATGGGCCCTGGCCTTTGTGCGCCACGGCGGCGAGAGCCTGCGCGCCTACCCGGACTTCCAGCGCGTGGTGTCCGACGACGAGGGCGTGTGGCGTGTGCCGGACGTGCGGCTGGCGCGGCGCCACCGCAGCAACATCGGCACCATCGTGTCGGACGCCATGATGAGCGTGCAGTTCCTGGGCGGGGGGCGCATCGCGACGGTGGAGGAGAGCTTCATCGCGCGGCTCAAGCCCGGTGATGTCTTCCTGCTGGGTGGCCGGGCGCTGGAGCTGGTGCGCGTCGAGGGGCTGACCGCCTATGTGCGCATCGGCAAGCCGGGCCGCGCGCTGCTGCCGCGCTGGAACGGCGGGCAGTTCCCGATCTCCGACACGCTGGCCGATGCGATGCTGGAGCGCTTCGATGAAGCGGCGCAGGGTCGCTATCTGGACAAGGAGATGCGCTTCGTCGCACCGCTGCTGAAGCTGCAGGCCGAGTGGTCGGCCCTGCCCGGGCCGCAGCGGCTGCTGGCCGAGGTGCAGACCTCGTCGGACGGCCATCACCTCTTCCTCTACCCGTTCGCCGGCCGCACGGTGCACCTGGGCCTGGCCTGGCTGCTGGCCTGGCGCGTGGGGCGCGACACGCCGGCCACCTTCACCGTCGCCATCAACGAGTACGGCATGGAGCTGCTCAGCGCCACCGACGTCGACTGGGCCACGCGCCTGCCGCAGCTGCTTGCGGCCGTCGATCGCCACACGCTGCGCCAGGAGGTGCTGGCCAGCATCAATGCCAGCGAGCTGGCGCGGCGGCGCTTCCGGCAGATCGCGCGCATCTCGGGGCTGATCTTCCAGAGCCATCCCGGCGAGGTGCGCAGCCAGCGACAGCTGYAGGCATCGAGCTCGCTGTACTTCGATGTCTTTCGCCAGCACGACCCGGGCAACCGCCTGCTGCGCCAGGCCGAGGAGGAGCTGCTGTCGGCCGAACTGGACGAGGACTCGCTGGCGCGCACGCTGGACCGGCTGGCTGCAATGCCGCTGGACTTGCAGCGGCCAAAGCAGACCTCGCCGCTGGCCTTTCCGCTGCTGGTGGAGATGCTGCGAGAACGGGTGACGACCGAGTCACTGGCACAGCGGCTCACGCGCATGCTGGCGGAGCTGGAGGCGGCGGCGGGCAGCGGTGCGATACCGCAGGATGTGGGCGAGCGGCTGGCCTTCGCGCAGGAGAGCGACAAGACCGCTAAACGCAGAGGTGCGCGGCGGGGGCGGCGGTGAGCCTCAGCATCGAAGCTGCCGGCGAGACCTTGTGGCTGCTACCGGATGGCGCGGTCTGGTGGCCCACCGCGCGCACGCTGTTCGCTGCCGACCTGCACCTGGGCAAGGGCGCTGCCTTTCGTGCGCAAGGTCAGGCGGTGCCGGCTGGCAGCAGCGCGCGCACACTGGCGCGGCTGGAAGCGCTGGTAGCGACGCACCGCGCGACTCGACTCGTCGTGCTGGGTGATTTCTGGCACAGCGCCGAGGGGCTGACGCCGGCCCTGCTCGAATCGGTCGACGGCTTTGCGCGACGCGTACAGACCGTGCTCGTACTCGGCAACCACGACCGGCGCATTCATCCGCCCGGCTTGCCGATGGAGGTTGTCAGCACGGCATGGGCGTTAGGCCCTTTGACAGCTGCGCATGAGCCACCGCCACCCGGCGCAGCGGGCTTTACGCTTGCAGGGCATTGGCACCCCGCCGTCGTCATCGCCAGCCGTGCGGGGGACCGACTGCGCCGGCCTTGCTTCGTGCGCTACCCGCACGCCCTGGTGCTGCCGGCCTTCGGCGGCCTCACCGGTGCGCTGACGCTGCGGCGCGCGGACCTTGCCCGGCACAGCGCGCAAGTGGCGGTGCTTGGCGACGGCGATCTGCACTGGCTGCCTTTGCGCCGTTAACGCGGCTGGTCAGATCTTGTGCTGAGGCGGGCCCTGGGGTGCTTCACGCGCCGTGCCGTCTTTCTGGCGCGCCGGCGCCTTGGCCTGCTTGGTCAGCGTCTGCCCTTGGGTGGCCTTGGTTGTGGCGAATTCGCTGGCGGTGTGCGTCACAGGGCCGGACTGGGCGTTGTGGCTGCGGCCAAGATGGGACTTGCTCATGGTGCGCCTCACTGCCAGTTGAAGCCGTAGTGGGTATAGACGCTGCGGCCGTAGTCCTCGGTGTAGGCCGGCGCTGCGTCCTTGGCGTACCGCGGCGCATCGGTCAGCAGGTCGCGATCCAGGTTGACGACATAGCCATCCTTGCTGGTGTCGTACTTCAGCATGTCCCAGGGCAGCGGGTAGCGGTCGGTACCCAGGCCGAGAAAGCCGCCGAATTCCAGTGCGGCATAACGCACATGGCCGGTGCGCTTGTCGATGACGAGGTCGTCGATGGCGCCGAGCTTGTCGCCGGCGAGGTCGTAGACCGCAGTGCCCTCGACCTTGGCCGAGGAGATGGTGGGGTGGAGGCTCATGGCGGGCTCCTGCGAAGTGGAAGCGGCGTTCCACTGTGCACGCGCCGGGGCCGCGGTGTCGTCAGGCTGGGTTTGCCTTGCGCGTAGGAGGGGGCCGACGCCGCGAGCGCCCATGAAAAAGCCCGCACGAGGCGGGCTTCATGGATCAGCGCGGGCTGAACTTATTCGACGGCTTCGCCAGCGGTCTCGCCTTCGGCGCGATCCACCAGCTCAACGAAAGCCATGGGCGCGTTGTCGCCGACGCGGAAGCCCATCTTCAGGATGCGGGTGTAGCCGCCCGGACGAGCCGCGAAGCGCGGGCCCAGCACGTTGAACAGCTTGCTGACGATGTCGCGGTCGCGCAGGCGGTCGAAAGCCAGGCGGCGGTTGGCCAGCGTAGGTTCCTTGGCGAGCGTGATGAGGGGCTCAACAACGCGGCGCAGTTCCTTGGCCTTGGGGACCGTGGTCTTGATGGCTTCGTGCTCGAGCAGAGACACGCACATATTGCGCAGCATGGCAGCGCGGTGGGCGCTGGTGCGGTTGAGTTTACGGAGGCCGTTACGGTGACGCATGGTGCTATTCCTTTTTCACTTTGTTAATGCCAGCAGCCGGATCAGGTACTGCTGGTTGCACGATCAAACGCACCAAAGTGCGTTTGTCATCCGATGACGGCCTTCAGGCCGTCTTTTCTGTTCGAGCGAAGCGGATTACCGCTTGTCCAGGCCTTGCGGGGGCCAGTTTTCCAGGCGGGCGCCGAGGGTGAGGCCGCGGGAAGCCAGGACTTCCTTGATCTCGTTGAGCGACTTGCGACCCAGGTTGGGGGTCTTCAGCAGCTCGGTCTCGGTGCGCTGGATCAGATCGCCGATGTAGTAGATGTTTTCGGCCTTSAGGCAGTTGGCCGAACGCACGGTGAGCTCGAGTTCGTCGACCGGGCGCAGCAGGATCGGGTCGAAGCTGCTGGAGCGCTGGGCCGGCTGGTCGAAGGCGTCGACCAGGTCGGTGCCTTGCAGCTGGGCGAAAACGGCCAGCTGCTCAACCAGGATCTTGGCCGAAGCACGGATCGCTTCCTCGGGCGAGATGGCGCCGTTGGTTTCGATTTCCATGACCAGCTTGTCCAGGTCGGTACGCTGCTCGACGCGGGCGTTTTCGACGGCGTAGCTGACGCGCTTGACGGGCGAGAACGAGGCGTCCAGGACGATGCGGCCGATGCTCTTGGTCGGCTCGTCGCCGAAACGGCGCATCGTGCCGGGCACATAGCCACGGCCCTTCTCGACCTTGATCTGCATGTCCAGCTTGCCGCCTTGCGACAGGTGGGCGATGACGTGCTCGGGATTGATGATCTCGACGTCGTGCGGGGTCTGGATGTCGGCCGCGGTGACGGGGCCTTCGCCTTCCTTGCGCAGGACCAGGGTCACTTCTTCACGGTTGTGCAGGCGGAAGACGACGCCCTTGAGGTTCAGCATGATGTGAACCACGTCCTCTTGCACGCCGTCGATGGCCGAGTACTCGTGGAGCACGCCGGCAATCGTCACTTCCGTCGGCGCATACCCCACCATCGACGAGAGCAGCACACGGCGCAGGGCGTTGCCCAGGGTGTGACCATAGCCGCGTTCGAACGGCTCCAGGGTGACCTTGGCGCGATGACCGCCCAGGGGCTCCACGTTGATGGACTTGGGTTTGAGCAAGTTGGTTTGCATGAGGTCTTTCTTTCAATACCCTCGGTTCGTTACACCGATAAGGCTGAGGACCAGCCGGGCAGAGCCTACGAAGGGCAAAAGCCCGGACGAGGAAACGCCGACCGCGCCCAAAGCAGGCGTGGTCGGCGGGGGAAATCATTAACGCGAGTACAACTCGACGATCAGCGATTCGTTGATCTCGGCGCCGAACTCATCGCGGTCCGGAGCCTTCTTGAACACGCCTTCGAGCTTGGTGCCGTCGACGCTGACCCAGGCCGGCAGGCCAATGGAATCAGCGAGCTTGAACGACTCGGTGACGCGCAATTGCTTCTTGGCCTTGTCGCGCACGGCGACGGTGTCACCGGCCTTGACCAGGTAGGAAGCGATGTTGACGACCTCGCCGTTCACCGTGACGCCCTTGTGCGAAACCAGCTGGCGGGCTTCTGCGCGGGTGGAGCCGAAGCCCATGCGGTAGACGACGTTGTCCAGACGCGATTCCAGCAGCTGCAGCAGGTTCACGCCGGTCGAGCCCTTGCGGCGCTCGGCTTCGGCGAAGTAGCGGCGGAACTGGCGCTCCAGCACGCCGTACATGCGCTTGACCTTCTGCTTCTCGCGCAGCTGCAGGCCGAAGTCGGACGTGCGTTGGCCGGAGGTGCGGCCGTGCTGGCCGGGCTTGGAGTCGAACTTGACCTTGTCGCTGATGGCGCGGCGGGCGCTCTTCAGGTAGAGGTCGGTGCCTTCGCGGCGGGAAAGTTTGCCCTTGGGGCCGAGGTAACGTGCCACTTTGCGTGTCCTTGTTCAATCTGACGCCAAGCCTCAAATCCGAGGTTGTTGACGCGAGTCCAGCCGGTGTTTTTATGGGCTTGGACGGTGGGCTTATGAGCCGTCTCGAAAATGAGATCGACTCAAGACTGAAGCCGGCGCGGCACAAAGTGCCCGCCGGCTCCGGGAAAACGCGCGATTATCGCACCGCCATCCGAATCTGCAATGTCCCTGTCACCTAGAGGTGAATGGGATCAGATACGGCGACGCTTCTGCGGACGGCAGCCGTTGTGCGGCACGGGCGTCACGTCAGAGATCGAGTTGATGCGAATGCCCAGCGCTGCCAGGGCGCGAACCGACGACTCACGACCCGGGCCGGGGCCCTTGATCTTGACGTCGAGGTTCTTGATGCCCTGCTCTTGTGCAGCGCGGCCAGCCACTTCAGCTGCCACCTGGGCTGCAAAGGGGGTCGACTTGCGCGAGCCCTTGAAGCCTTGGCCACCCGACGAAGCCCACGACAGGGCGCCGCCTTGACGGTCAGTGATGGTGATGATGGTGTTGTTGAACGAGGCGTGGACGTGCGCGATGCCGTCTGCAACGTTCTTGCGGACCTTCTTGCGAACCCGCTGGGCAGCCGAATTGTTGGGTGCTTTTGCCATGATGAGCTTCTTTCAGTTCGGGCAGCTTACTTCTTGCCGGTCGCAGCCGACTTGCGCGGACCCTTGCGGGTACGGGCATTCGTACGGGTGCGYTGACCACGCAKCGGCAGGCCACGGCGGTGACGGAAGCCGCGGTAGCAACCGAGGTCCATCAGACGCTTGATGTTGATGGACTGCTCACGGCGCAGGTCACCTTCGATGGTCAACTTGTTGACCTCGTCACGGATCTTTTCGAGATCGCCGTCGTTCAGGTCCTTGACCTTCTTGTCGAACGGAATGCCGCAGTTCGTGCAGATCTGCTGAGCGGTCGTACGGCCAATGCCGTAGATCGAGGTCAGACCGATCTCAGTGTGCTTTTGCGGCGGAATGTTGATACCAGCAATACGTGCCATGGTTGTCCTCTAGTCCTGTCGTGCGAGCTGGGGCTCAGCCCTGGCGCTGCTTGTGGCGCGGGTCGGTGCAGATCACACGCACCACGCCCTTGCGGCGGATGATCTTGCAATTGCGGCACATCTGCTTAACGGATGCCGAAACTTTCATGGTCTGCTCCTTGGCCTAACTTCTTTGCGCTCACACGCGTCCGGGGGTTCAAACAGCTCACTTCGCCCGGAACACGATGCGAGCACGACTCAAATCGTAGGGTGTCAGCTCTACGGTCACTTTGTCGCCAGGCAGGATGCGGATGTAGTGCATCCGCATCTTGCCGGAGATGTGACCGAGAACGACATGCCCGTTCTCCAACTTGACTCTGAACGTGGCGTTGGGGAGGTTCTCAAGAATCTCGCCCTGCATTTGAATGACGTCGTCTTTCGCCATGCCGTACGTTCAGGATTGTTGTTGGAATCAATCTTGGTTAACGATCAGCTCCGCGCCCTCAGGGCTTGAAGCTGGCCTTCTTCAGCAGTGACTCGTACTGCTGACTCATGATGTAGCTCTGCACCTGGGCCCAGAAGTCCATCGTCACGACGACGATGATCAACAGGGAAGTGCCACCGAAGTAGAACGGAACGTTGTACTTCAGCGTCAGGAATTCGGGCAGCAGGCAGACCAACGTGATGTAGATCGCACCAGCCAGCGTGAGCCGCGAAAGGATCTTGTCGATGTGCTTGGCGGTCTGCTCACCCGGACGAATGCCCGGAATGAACGCGCCACTCTTCTTCAGGTTGTCTGCGGTCTCACGACTGTTGAACACCAGCGCCGTGTAGAAGAAGCAGAAGAACACGATGGCAGCCGAATACAGCAGCACATAGATCGGCTGACCCGGGCTGACCATGCCGGCCAGGTCCTTCAACCAGCGCAGACCATCACCCGTCGCGAACCAGCTCACCACCGTTGTCGGCAGCAGGATGATCGACGAGGCGAAGATCGGCGGGATCACGCCGGACATGTTCAGCTTCAGCGGCAGGTGCGACGACTGGCCGCCGTAGACCTTGTTGCCGACCTGGCGCTTCGCATAGTTCACGAGGATCTTGCGTTGGCCACGTTCGACGAAGACCACGGCGAAGGTCACCAGCACAACCAGCGAGATCACGATCAGCGCCGAGCCGTAACCCATCGCACCGGTACGCACCAGCTCGAACAGGCCACCGATCGCACCCGGCAGACCCGCGGCGATACCGCCGAAGATCAGGATCGAGATGCCATTGCCCAGACCGCGCTCGGTGATCTGCTCACCCAGCCACATCAGGAACATCGTGCCGGCCACCAGGCTGGACACTGCGGTCAGGCGGAAGCCGAAACCAGGGTTCAGCACCAGGCCAGCAGAGCCTTCCAGCGCCAATGCGATCGACAGGCTCTGGAACAGAGCCAGACCCAGCGTCGCATAACGCGTGTACTGGGTGATCTTGCGACGCCCGGCTTCGCCTTCCTTCTTCAGCTGTTCCAGCGTCGGCACGACGTAGGTCATCAGCTGTAAAACGATGGACGCCGAGATGTAAGGCGTAATGCCCAACGCGAACACGGTGAAGCGCGACAGCGCGCCGCCCGAGAACATGTTGAACAGGCTCAGGATGCCACCGGCCTGGCCCTTGAAGAATTGGGCCAGCTGGTTCGGGTCGATACCGGGCACGGGGATATGCGCCCCGATGCGGTAGACGACCAGAGCCAGCAGCAAGAACACAAGCCGACGACGCAGGTCGCCGAACTTGCCGCTCTTGGCCAGCTGATTCGCGTTGGTAGCCACGCTGGATCAGTTCCTTGTGCGCTGTGAATTAAGCGACCGAGCCGCCGGCCGCCTCGATGGCCGCCTTGGCGCCCTTCGTGGCGTTCACGCCCTTCAGCGTGACCTTGCGCTCGATGGCGCCGGACAGGATGACCTTGACTGACTTAGCCAGTTGGGGCACCAGGCCGACCGCCTTCAGCGTCGACACGTCGATCTCTTCGCCGGCCAGACCTTGCAGGTCCGACAGGTTGATCTCGACGCTGTACTTCAGCGTCAGCGACTTGAAGCCACGCTTGGGCAGGCGACGTTGCAGCGGCATCTGGCCGCCTTCGAAGCCGACCTTGTGGTAGCCACCAGCGCGGGACTTCTGGCCCTTGTGGCCACGACCTGCGGTCTTGCCCAGGCCCGAGCCGATGCCGCGGCCGACACGGCGCTTGGCATGCTTGGAGCCCTCAGCGGGCTTGATCGTGTTGAGTTCCATCGTCTTGTCCTCTTGTGTGCCGCGCTTAGAGCACTTGCACCAGATAAGCGATCTTGTTGATCATGCCGCGCACTGCGGGCGTGTCTTCCAGGGTGCTCTGGCTGTTCAGCCGACGCAGACCCAGGCCGACCACGGTGGCACGGTGCGAGGCGCGGCAGCCGATGGGGCTACGCACCAGCTTGACCGTCACGGTTTTCTTGTCAGACATCTTGTGCTCCGCTTGGGCGATCAGTTGAAGATTTCTTCAACAGTCTTGCCGCGCTTGGCTGCGACAGAGGCCGGCGTGGTTGAACGCTTCAGAGCGTCCAGCGTGGCGCGGACCATGTTGTAAGGGTTGGTCGAACCGTGGCTCTTGGTCACGATGTCGGTCACGCCCATCACTTCGAAGACGGCGCGCATCGGGCCGCCGGCGATGACGCCGGTACCGGCAGGAGCCGGGGCCATGATGACGTGTGCAGCACCGTGCTCGCCCACCACGTTGTGGTGGATGGTGCCGTTCTTCAGGCTGACCTTGACCATGTTGCGGCGAGCCGACTCCATGGCCTTCTGCACGGCGACCGGCACTTCCTTGGCCTTGCCCTTGCCCATGCCGATGCGGCCATCGCCATCACCGACCACGGTCAGAGCGGCGAAGGACAGCGTACGGCCACCCTTCACAACCTTGGTGACGCGGTTGACCGCGATCATCTTTTCCTTCAGGCCGTCGTCGTTGCCTTCAGCCTGAGCGCCGCGGGGTTGAAACTTTGCCATTTCTTATTCCTTGATGCGTCAGAACTGCAGGCCGGCTTCGCGGGCTGCTTCGGCCAGGGCCTTGACACGGCCGTGGTAGGCAAAACCCGAGCGGTCGAAAGCAACCTTCTCGACGCCAGCGGCCTTGGCCTTCTCGGCGATCAGCTTGCCCACCAGCGTGGCAGCGGCGACGTTGCCGCCGTTGCTGCTCAGCTGTTCGCGGACCGACTTCTCGGCAGTGGAGGCTGCAGCCAACACCTTGGCGCCGTCTTCCGAGACGACTTGGGCGTAGATATGCAGGTTGGAGCGGAACACCGTCAGACGGGCCACGCGCTGGATCGCAATGCGAGCGCGGGTCTGGCGCGAACGACGCAGGCGTTGTTCTTTCTTGGTCATCATGGCGCTGCTCCTTACTTCTTCTTGGTCTCTTTGAGGGAGACCTTCTCATCCGAATAACGGATGCCCTTGCCCTTGTAGGGCTCAGGCGGACGGAAGGCGCGCACCTCGGCGGCGATCTGGCCGACGACCTGACGGTCAGCGCCCTTGATGACGATTTCCGTCTGGGTCGGGCACTCGACCTTGATACCAGCCGGCATGTCCTTCACCACGGGGTGAGAGAAGCCGATCTGCAGGTTGAGCTTCTGACCCTGGGCCTGGGCGCGAAAGCCCACGCCCACCAGGTTCAGCTTGCGCTCGAAACCCTTGCTCACACCGCTGACCATATTGGCCACCAGCGCACGCATCGTGCCGCTCATCGCATCGGCTTCAGCCGAATCGTTGGCGGGAACGAAGCTCAGCTTGCCGGCTTCGTTCTTGACGGTGACGAGCTTGTTAGCGGTACGCACCAGCGTACCGAGCGAGCCCTTGATGCTGATCGAGTCAGCAGACACGGTCACATCCACGCCTTGCGGAATGGCGACCGGCATTTTTCCTACGCGGGACATTGTTCGTCTCTCCTTCGCTTAGGCGACGTAGCAGAGCACTTCACCGCCGATACCGGCAGCGCGCGCCTTGCGGTCCGTCATCACACCTTGCGGGGTGGTGACGATCGCCACACCCAGGCCATTCATGACCTGAGGAATGTCGTGGCGGCCCTTGTAGATGCGCAGGCCGGGGCGGCTGACGCGCTCGATACGTTCGATGACCGGACGGCCAGCGTAGTACTTCAGCGCGATTTCCAGCTCGGGGCGGGCTGCTTCGCCGCGAACGGCGAAGTCATCGATATAGCCTTCGTCCTTCAGGACTTTGGCAATCGCCACCTTCAGCTTGGACGACGGCATGGCAACGCTCGTCTTTTCGACGATCTGCGCGTTGCGGATGCGGGTCAGCATATCGGCGATGGGATCACTCATGCTCATTTGCGAATACTCCTATCGGCCGATTACCAGCTGGCCTTGACGACACCGGGGATGTCGCCCTTGAAGGCCAGTTCACGAATCTTGTTACGGGCCAGGCCGAACTTGCGGAAGGTGCCACGCGGACGACCGGTCAGCTCGCAGCGGTTGCGCAGGCGAGTCGGGTAGGCGTTACGGGGCAGCTTCTGCAGCTCGAGGCGAGCGGCGTAGCGCTCTTCATCCGACTTCTTGCTGTCGTCGATGATGGCCTTCAGTTCTGCGTACTTCTTCGCGAACTTGGCGACGAGTGCTTCGCGCTTCAGTTCACGTTGCTTGATGGAAGTTTTAGCCACAGATCACCTCAGTTCTTGAACGGGAACTTGAACGCAGCCAGGAGAGCCTTGGCTTCGTCGTCCGTCTTGGCAGTCGTCGTGATGCTGATGTTCAGACCACGCAGAGCATCCACCTTGTCGTATTCGATTTCGGGGAAGATGATCTGTTCTTTGACGCCGATGTTGTAGTTGCCACGGCCATCGAACGAACGACCGGAGATACCCCGGAAGTCGCGAACGCGCGGCAGGGCGATCGTCACGAAGCGGTCCAGGAATTCATACATCTGGACGCCGCGCAGGGTGACCATCGCGCCGATGGGCACCGCGTCACGGATCTTGAAGCCGGCGATTGCCTTCTTCGACTTCGTGACGACGGGCTTCTGGCCGGCGATCTTGGTCAGGTCGCCCACGGCGTGGTCCATGACCTTCTTGTCGGCGACAGCCTCGCTCACGCCCATGTTGAGCGTGATCTTGGTGATGCGAGGCACCTCCATGACCGACTTGTAGCCGAACTTCTCGACCAGGCCGGGCACGATTTTTTCGCGGTAATGCGTTTGAAGACGAGCCATGAGGGACCTCTTAAGCCTTGATCTCTTCGCCGGTCGACTTGAACACGCGCACCCGCTTGCCGTCGACGAGCTTGACGCCCACCCGATCGGCCTTGCCGGAAGCGGCGTTGAAGATCGCCACGTTGGATTGATGGATAGGCATGGTCTTGTCGACGACGCCACCGGTGGTGCCCTTCATGGGGTTGGGCTTGACGTGCTTCTTGACGACATTGATGCCGTCAACGACCACATGGGCGTCGTCAGTGCGGGCGGACACAGTGCCGCGCTTACCCTTGTCGCGGCCGGTCAGCACAATGACCTGGTCGCCGGTACGAATCTTGTTCATGGCTTACCTCAGACAGTGGGGGCTCAAAGCACCTCGGGCGCCAGCGACACGATCTTCATGAAGCGCTCGGTACGCAGTTCACGCGTCACCGGGCCGAAGATGCGGGTGCCGATCGGCTCCAGCTTGGCATTGAGCAGCACGGCGGCATTGCCGTCGAACTTGACGAGCGAGCCGTCCTGGCGGCGCACGCCCTTGGCAGTACGAACCACCACGGCGCTGTAGACCTCGCCCTTCTTCACGCGACCACGCGGGGCAGCTTCTTTGATGCTGACCTTGATGATGTCGCCAATGTGCGCATAGCGGCGCTTGGAGCCGCCCAGCACCTTGATGCACTGAACGGACTTCGCACCAGTGTTGTCCGCGACATCAAGCCGCGATTGCATTTGGATCATGTCTGTCCCCAACTTGCCCCGAGTTGCAGCAGAGCTGCGCGTCGGTCAGTCTTGGGCCCGTAAGTCAGTCAGCTTGTAGCGTTGCGCCACTTGCTGCCCAACGGTTGAGGGCGGATCCGAAACCAGCATGGGCAGCTGCGTAGCAGGTGCACTGGTGTTCGGCGAAGCTGCGCATTATGCAGTGAGAACCCTTGGGGCGTCAATGCCTGTCGCAGAAGTTTTTGCAGGACCGGCTGCTGCCGGCCCGCGGAATGACCAATTGCTTAGGCGGCCTTGGCTTGCGCCAGCATCGTGCTGGCGTCGCTGACCTCGAACTTGCCGGGGCCTTCGACGTTCAGCGTCTTGACGACGCCATCCTTGACCAGCATCGAGTAGCGCTGCGAGCGCACGCCCATGCCCTTGGCGGTGAGGTCCAGCGTCAGGCCGGTGGCCTGGGCGAACTGGGCGCTACCGTCGGCCATCATGCGGACCTTGCCGGCGGTCTTCTGGTCACGACCCCACGCGCCCATGACAAAGGCGTCGTTSACGGACACGCACCAGATCTCGTCAACACCGGCAGCTTTCAACGCCTCGGTCGACTCGACGTAGCCCGGCACATGCTTGGCCGAGCAGGTCGGCGTGTAGGCGCCCGGCAGGGCAAAGATGGCGATGGTCTTGCCGGCCGTGGCCTTCTCGATATCGAAGCTGTTGGGGCCGAGCGAGCAGCCCTCGCCTTCCACTTCGATGAATTCCTGCAGGCTGCCTGCGGGCAGCTTGTCGCCAACCTTGATCATGGTGTCGCTCCTGAGAGAGTGTTCCGGAAATGAAAAACCGGCGCGCCAGTTGCCCAGCGTGCCGGTTGTGCAGCGGTCATGCGACCGGTGTCTTTAGACGATCTCGGCCTTCTCGACCAGGCGGGTCACGACCCAGCTCTTGGTCTTGGAGATCGGACGGCCTTCGCTGATCTCGACGACGTCACCCATCTTGTACTCGCCCTTTTCGTCATGGGCGTGGTACTTGCGGGAACGGGCCACGATCTTGCCGTAGAGCTCGTGCTTGGCGCGACGCTCGACCAGGACGGTGACCGTCTTGGCACGCTTGTCGCTGACCACGCGACCGACCAGGGTGCGCGTGTTCTTGGCTTGGACTTGTTGGGCCTCAGTCATTTCGTGGCCTCCTTCTTCTTTTGTGCCAGGACGGTCTTGGCACGCGCGATGTCGCGGCGGGTCTTGCCCAGTTGGCTGTGGTTGGTCAGCTGCTGGGTGGCCTTTTGCATGCGCAGGCCGAAGTGGGCCTTCAGCAAGTCGGTCACTTCCTTTTCGAGGGCAGCGACATCCTTGGTGCGGAGTTCAGTTGCTTTCATGGTGTCTTCCTCAGGTGCCGACCTGGCGGGCCACGAAGGTGCAACGCAGCGGCAGCTTGGCAGCAGCCAGCGTGAACGCCTCGCGAGCGAGTTGCTCGGGAACGCCGTTAACCTCGTAGATCACCTTGCCGGGCTGGATTTCAGCGACGTAGTACTCGGGGTTGCCCTTGCCGTTACCCATCCGAACTTCGGCAGGCTTTTGCGAGATGGGCTTGTCCGGGAACACGCGGATGAAGATTCGACCACCGCGCTTGATGTGGCGCGAGATCGCGCGGCGAGCCGCTTCGATCTGGCGGGCCGTCAGACGGCCGCGCTCGGTGGCCTTGAGGCCGAAATCACCGAAAGACACCGCAGCACCTCGGGTCGCAACACCCGTGTTGCGGCCCTTCTGCTCCTTGCGGTATTTACGACGAGCGGGTTGCAGCATGCTTATTCTCCTTTGGCCTCACCACCGGCTGCGGGGACCTTGCGGACCACGCGCTTGGCGGCGGGCTTGGCTGCGTCACCCGTGGGGGCGGCGGCAGCGGGCTGATCTGCTCCGTCACGCGGGCCACGGTCGCCACCCGGACGGCCACGGCCACCAGGAGCGCCCGGACGGGCGTTACGGCGCGGGCGACGATCGTCTTCGGCGCCTGCGGGGGTGTTGATGACCGGAGCCTCGCCATTGGCAAGACGGTCACCGCGGTAGACCCAGACCTTGACGCCGATGACGCCGTAGGTGGTCTTGGCTTCGGAGAAGCCGTAGTCGATGTCGGCCTTCAGGGTGTGCAGGGGCACACGACCTTCGCGATACCACTCGGTACGAGCGATTTCGATGCCGTTCAGACGACCAGCGCTCATGATCTTGATGCCCTGGGCACCCAGACGCATCGCGTTCTGCATCGCGCGCTTCATGGCGCGGCGGAACATGATGCGCTTCTCGAGCTGCTGGGTGATCGAGTCGGCGATCAGCTGAGCATCGACTTCGGGCTTGCGCACTTCTTCGATGTTGACGGCGACGGGCACGCCCAGACGCTTGGTCAGTTCAGCCTTCAGCGCTTCGATGTCCTCGCCCTTCTTGCCGATCACGACGCCCGGGCGAGCCGAGTAGATCGTGATGCGTGCGTTCTTGGCGGGGCGCTCGATCAGGATGCGCGAAACGGCAGCATTCTTGAGCTTGGCCTTCAGGTACTCGCGAACACGCAGATCTTCGGCCAGCATCGTGGCGAAGTTCTGATTGTTCGCATACCAGCGCGAAGCCCAGTTACGGGTGACAGGAAGGCGAAAGCCAACCGGATGGATTTTCTGTCCCATAGTCTTCTTGCGCCTTAGTTGCCGACAGCCACAAAGATGTGGCAGGTGGGCTTGCTGATGCGGTTGCCGCGACCCTTGGCGCGAGCCGAGAAGCGCTTCAGCGTGGCACCCTGCTCGACGTAGATCGAGGTGACCTTGAGTTCATCAATGTCAGCGCCGTCGTTGTGCTCGGCGTTAGCGATGGCGCTTTCCAGCGCCTTCTTGATGATGACGGCCGCCTTCTTCTGGGTGAATTCCAGGATGTTGAGGGCGTGGTCCACCTTCTTGCCGCGGATCAGGTCAGCCACGAGGCGACCCTTGTCACACGAGAGGCGAACGCCGCGAACGATTGCTTTGGTTTCCATCGTCGGCATCCTTACTTCTTCCCGGCCTTCTTGTCGGCCGGATGGCCTTTGAAGGTGCGGGTCAGTGCGAATTCACCCAGCTTGTGGCCGACCATCTGGTCAGACACATAAACCGGCACGTGCTGCTTGCCGTTGTGCACGGCGATCGTCAGACCGATGAACTCGGGCAGGATCGTCGAGCGGCGCGACCAAGTCTTGATGGGCTTCTTGTCTTTAATGGCAACAGCCTTGTCGACCTTGGCCATCAGATGGTGGTCAACGAAGGGGCCCTTCTTCAGCGAACGGGTCATGGCCTAGCCCTTACTTCTTGCGACGCGAGACGATGAACGTCTGCGTGCGCTTGTTGTTGCGAGTGCGGTAGCCCTTCGTCAGGGTGTTCCACGGCGACACAGGGACCTGGCCCTCGCCGGTGCGGCCTTCGCCACCACCGTGCGGGTGATCCACCGGGTTCATCGCCACACCGCGAACGGTCGGACGGATACCCTTCCAGCGGATCGCGCCGGCCTTGCCGTACTGGCGCAGGCTGTGCTCTTCGTTGCTCACTTCACCGATGGTGGCGCGGCAGTCGACGTGCACGCGGCGGACTTCGCCGGAGCGCAGACGGATCTGGGCGTAAACGCCTTCGCGAGCCATCAGGACCGCAGACGTGCCGGCCGAACGGATCATCTGGGCACCCTTGCCAGGCTGCAGCTCGATGCAGTGAATCGTCGAGCCCACCGGGATGTTGCGGATCGGCAGCGTGTTGCCAGCCTTGATCGGGGCTTCCGCGCCGCTCAGGATGGTCGAACCCACTTCCAGACCGCGCGGAGCGATCACGTAGCGGCGTTCGCCGTCGGCGTACACCACCAGCGCAATGTGGGCGGTGCGGTTCGGGTCGTACTCGATGGTCTCGACCTTGGCCGGAATGCCGTCCTTGTTGCGCTTGAAGTCGACCACGCGGTAGTGGTGCTTGTGACCACCGCCCTTGTGGCGAATCGTGATGTGACCGTTGTTGTTGCGGCCCGAATTCTGGATTTGCGGCTCAAGCAAAGCTGCATGGGGCGCGCCCTTGTGCAGGTGCTTGTGCACCACCTTGACGACGCCACGGCGACCGGGCGAGGTAGGTTTGACTTTGACGATGGCCATTTACGCGGCCTCCCCGGAGAAATTGAGCTCTTGACCGGCCTTGAGGGCCACATAGGCCTTCTTGACGTGGTCACGGCGGCCGGCACGGCCACCAAAGCGCTTCGTCTTGCCCTTGACCTGGACGACGTTGACCGACTCGACCTCGACCTTGAACATCAGTTCAACAGCGGCCTTGATTTCGGGCTTGGTGGCGTCGCGCAGGACCTTGAACAGGACCTGGTTGTGCTTCTCGGCAACTTGCGTGGCCTTTTCGGACACGATGGGCGCGAGCAGCACGGAGGCCAGACGGCCTTCGGAATACTTGGGGGCGCTCATGCCAGCATCTCCTTGAGTTGCTCGACCGCAGCCTTGGTCACCAGCACCTTCTTGTAGAAGACCAGCGACAGGGGGTCGGCGTAGCGCGGCTCGACGACCAGCACATTGGCCAGGTTGCGCGAAGCCAGCAGCAGGTTGTCATCCACGACATCGGAGATGACCAGCACCGAGTCCAGGCCCATGGCCTTGAACTTGGCGGCCAGCAGCTTGGTCTTGGGGGCTTCGATCGAGATCGAATCCACCACGGCCAGGCGGCCTTCGCGGGCCAGCTGCGACAGGATCGCAGCCATGCCGGCGCGGTACATCTTCTTGTTCAGCTTGTGCGAGAAGTTCTCGTCAGGCATGTTCGGGAAGATGCGACCGCCCCCGCGCCACAGCGGCGACGAGGTCATACCGGCGCGAGCGCGGCCGGTGCCCTTCTGGCGGAAAGGCTTCTTGGTCGAGTGATGAACCTGTTCACGGTCCTTCTGGGCACGAGTGCCTTGGCGGGCGTTGGCCTGGAAGGCCACGACCACCTGGTGCACCAGGGCTTCGTTGTAGTCGCGAGCGAAGATGGTGTCAGGCGCTTCCACCTTGGCGGTGGCCTGACCCTGCTCGTTCAGGAGCTCGAGCTGCATCAGTTGGCTCCCTTCTTGACTTTGACCTTGACGGCCGGGCGAACGACGATGTGGCCGTTCTTGGAACCCGGGACCGCGCCGCGGACCAGCAGCAGTTGACGGGCTTCGTCAACGCGCACGATGTCCAGGTTCTGCGTGGTGCAGGTTTCGTCGCCCATGTGGCCGGTCATCTTCTTGCCCGGGAACACACGGCCCGGGTCTTGCGCCATCGAGATCGAGCCCGGCACGTTGTGCGAACGGCTGTTACCGTGCGACGCGCGCTGCGAGCTGAAGTTGTGGCGCTTGATGGTGCCCGCAAAGCCCTTGCCGATGGACGTGCCCTGCACGTCGACCAGCTGGCCGGCGGCGAACAACGTCACCGGAACGGTCGCGCCAGCTTGGTACTGGGCTGCGACGTCGGCTTCGACGCGGAATTCCTTGAGGATTTCACCGGCTTCGACACCTGCCTTGGCAAGGTGGCCGGCTTCAGGCTTGGTGACGCGCGAAGCTTTGCGCGTACCGAACGCCACTTGAATGGCGCTGTAGCCGTCGGTCTCTTGGGTCTTGACCTGGGTCACGCGGTTGTTGGACACGTCCAGCACCGTCACAGGGATGGCATCGCCATCGTCCGTGAAGATGCGCATCATGCCCACCTTGCGGCCCAGCAAACCGAGACGGTTGCTCAGACTCATGTTTTTCTCCAGCCCCGTCGGCTCACGCCTCGGAAGCTATTGCGAACACCCGACATCGATTGGCCGGGCTGACTTGTGCAGGATCTCTTGCGAAACACCGCGCGAATATCCGAGCAGGCATAGGCCAACCCGGAAAAGCTGGTGAGTATAGCCTGCGGGGTTGCCCCGATGCAAGCGTTAGGCCCCGCCCAGCACAAAAGACAAGACCCCGGCCTGCCGAGGCAGGACCGGGGTCTTGGATTACCAAGCCCGAAGGCTCGGAATTACTGCAGCTTGATTTCGACGTCGACGCCGGCGGGCAGGTCGAGCTTCATCAGGGCGTCAACCGTCTTGTCGGTCGGGTCGACGATGTCCATCAGACGCTGGTGGGTGCGGATCTCGAACTGGTCGCGACTCGTCTTGTTGACGTGGGGCGAACGCAGGATGTCGAAACGTTCCATGCGCGTCGGCAGGGGCACGGGGCCCTTGACGATGGCGCCGGTGCGCTTGGCGGTCTCGACGATCTCGAGGGCCGACTGGTCGATCAGCTTGTAATCAAACGCCTTGAGGCGGATGCGGATCTTTTGCTTTTGCATGACGGTTCCTTAAAGAGCAGGTGGTGAGCACGAGCGGATGCCGCCCGGCGCACGTCACGCATGAATTACGCGAGGATCGTGGCGACGACGCCCGAGCCGACAGTGCGACCACCTTCACGGATGGCGAAGCGCAGGCCGGTTTCCATCGCGATCGGCGCGATCAGCTTCACGGTGATGCCGACGTTGTCGCCGGGCATGACCATTTCCTTGTCCTTGGGCAGCTCCACCGCACCGGTCACGTCCGTGGTACGGAAGTAGAACTGGGGACGGTAGTTGTTGAAGAACGGGGTGTGGCGGCCGCCCTCTTCCTTGGA
>NZ_JBFUMN010000040.1:0-46806 GCF_054049335.1 Roseateles sp. P5_E1 | reverse complement strand
GGCCGACGCGAACGGCCGGCCATGGCCTGGCCCTGCGCAATGTGCGCCAGCGGCTGAAGCTGATGCACGATGTCGCGGCGCGCTTCGAGATCGAATCCACCGAGCAGCGCTTTTCCTTGCGTATCCTGGTGCCGTTATGACCACAGCCCTGCGCGTCCTTCTCGTCGACGACGAACCCCTGGCCCGGCTGCGCCTGCGCGGCCTGGTCGACGCCATCCAGGAACCGCGCTGCGAGGTCGTCGCCGAGGCGGCCACCGGTTCCCAGGCCGCGGCCTGGCTGCGCGAACATGGCTGCGACATCGTGCTGCTGGACGTGCAGATGCCCGGCGCCGACGGCCTGCAGCTCGCCGACAGCCTGGCCCAGCGTCAGGCGGATCAGCCCGGCCTGCCGGCGCCGCTGATCATTTTCGTCACGGCCCATGCCATGCATGCGCTGCGCGCCTTCGAACTCGACGCGCTGGACTATCTGACCAAGCCCGTGCGCCGCGAGCGCTTGCAGGCCGCCCTGGCCCGCGCCGCGCAGCGCCTGGCCGAGCGGGGTGCCGCCCAGGCCCAGCAGCCGTTGGACACGCCCGGCGCGCCCGGCGCTCCTGATATGGCTGACTTCGTCACGCTGACCGACCGGGGCCGCCTGCTGCGCGTGCCGATCGCGGAGGTGCTGTATTTCAAGGCCGAACTGAAATACCTGACGCTGCGCACCGCCAGCGAAAGCCATGTGATGGACGGGGCCCTGTCCGACCTGGAGCAGCGCTTCGGCGAGCGCTTCCTGCGCGTGCACCGCAACGCGCTGGTGGCGCGCTGGGCCGTGCGCGAACTGGAGCGCCACGCGCCGACATCCTTCGGTGAGCTGGATGGCGGTGACTCCGCCGAGGTGGCCGACAGCTGGGCGGTGCGCGTCGTCCATGTCGACGAATGGCTGGYCGTGTCACGGCGCCAGGTGGCGGCCGTGCGCGAGGCACTGGCGGGACAGGCGCGTTGAGGCGAGGCAGGAGGTGGCTGGCGTTGGGCCTGCTGATGCTGGCGACTGCCGGCGGCCTGGCCGGGTGGCGGGTGTGGCGGCCACCGCAGCCCAGCTCGGCGGCGCCAGTCGCCGCGCCATCGGTCGCGGCCAGCTCGACGCCGGTGCCAGCGCTGGCGACTGCGGCCGCGCGGTCCATCGCGGCCTCCGTGGTGCAGCCACAGGCCAGCGGGCCGGCGGGCGCCGAGTCGAAGGAATTCGTCGAGGTCTGCGGCTTCGGCCGGGTGAAGCGTGCCGACATGGATGGCAAGAGCGAGGAGCCGCCGCCTTGGGCGCAGGTCTGGGAGCGGCAGGCCGAGGAGGGCAGGGCCAGCCTGCTCAGGCGTTTGGAGGCGGGTAGCCCGGGGCAGCGTATCTCCGCCGCCGTGCTGCGTGACGACGTGCAGGCGGCCGCCGCGCTCGCGGCCACGACCACCGACGCGGCAGCCTATCGCCTGGCACTGAGTGCCTGCCGCAACGATGCAGCCCGCCGAGTTGCTGCCGCCAGGCCGCCTTTGCCGCCGGCGTCGTATCCCAGTGGCGTGTTCCTGACAGAACCGCAGGCCCCCGGTCCTCTGCCGACGGCCTGTGCCGCACTGACCCTGGAAAGGCTGGAGCTGCTCAACCCTGGCGACGCCTGGCCCTGGCAAGCCCGCATGCAGGACAGCCAGCAGCGTGGCGACGCAGCGGGTGTTTCCCAGGCCCTCTATCAATTCGCCCAGCGTGCCCGCACGGCCCCGCCATTCAGGCCGCTATCCATCGCCATGGCCGAAGTCGCGGCGGCCGAGCCGACGCCGGAGGAGGCCATGGCTCTGATGATGGTGCTTGGGAAAGACATGGCCATCATGCAAAGCCCGCACTTCGAGATCTCGCGCGCCTGCCGCCCCGAAACGCTCGGTGATGCCAACAGGCGCCAGCTTTGCGAGCAAGCCGTGCGACGCCTGCCCGAGATGACGACGGAGCTCATCGAAGCCAGCCTGCTGTACAGGCTGGAGGAGCGCGTCGGCCTGGTGCACAGCGCCAAGGCTCTGCAGCGCGATGAGGGCAACCGGGTCCTTGAGGCGATGGCGGCAGACTCGATGCGGTGGTTGAAAGAGCCCAACTGTGGCGGCCTCAGCCGCATGGGGCGACAGCTCGCCCTGCTGGCTCGCCAGGGCGAGCTGGCCTATGCCCGCACGGTGATGAAGGACAGGCCGGCATCCGCGCCACCCTGAGGCGGCCGGCCTTGCCTATGTTGACGGCATGACTGCACGGACGCATCGCTGGTTTGGGATCGTGGCAGCCGGGGTGACGGCCTACCGGCGGCGTCGAGTGCCGGTTCGGCCGTCCTGGCGCGCATCATGGCCACGCCGCGCCAGCCAGCCTCTGCCAGCAAGGGTTGAGTCAACCTGCTGGTACCCGCTGCATCGCCCTCAGGCTCTCCAGCACCAGCCCATTGACCCGCGCCGCCTCCGTGATCGGCGCCATGTGCCCGGCACCGTCCAGCATCCTGAGCTTCACCAGCGGCAGCCGCACCGACAGGCTCTGCGCCACGCGGCGGGCGCTGGCGCGGGTGGCGCTGCCGCAGATCAGTTGCACCGGCATGCGCAGCAGGTCCAGCAAGCTGTCGCTCCATTGCGCGGCGAACAGGGCCTCGAAATGGCGGCGCACTGTCGGCATGGCTTCGGCGATACGCAGCTGCGCGGCGATGTCCATCTCGGGCCAGACGTCGCGGCCCTGCCAATAGGCGCAGAAACCGCGCGCGGCGCCGAAATCGTCGCTGCGGTCGAGTGCGGCACCCAGCGTGGCGGCGACCGCGCTGATTTCTTCCCACTCCGGCTCGTTCGGACCCAGGGCTGGCAGCACGCCGAAGGCCACGGGTTCGTACAAGGTCAGCGACAGCACGCGCTGCGGCTGCTGCAGGGCCATCTGCAGGGCGACGGCGCCTCCATAGCTGTGGCCGACGAGATGAAAGCCCTGGTTGGTTGCGAACGGCAAGCCGGCGAGCACGCCGTTGGCTTCGACCGACAGCTGGCTGGGCATCAGCTCCGGCCAGTCGGGCCGGCCGCCATGGCCGTAGAGATCGGGCGTGTGCCACTGCCAGGCGTCACTACCCTGGGCAACGAGGCGGCGCCATTGCTTGCCGCTGGCGGCGCTGGAGTGCAGGCAGACGACGGGGGTGGCTTGGGACTCGGTCATGGCGATCTCCGGTATGTGGCGGCATCCTCCGGTGCGTGTGTTTCAAGCAGGCTGCGAAGGGCCGGGCGTTTGTTTCATTCGTTTCAGGCCGCCGCGCCGGCGGGCGGCGCAGGGGATCACGAACCCAGTCGCATGGAAGGGGCTGTAGGTATGGGCCTACCCGTGAGCAGGCCGCAGGCCGATGTTTGCTGCACTGCGGTGGCGCCTAGGCTGGGGCTCCCCAATCAACAGGAGCGCGCAATGAAGCACGCCAAGCATTTCTCGGCAACGGCCCTGGCCTGCGCGCTGGTGGCCGGCACGCCCTTCCTGGCCGAGCCAGCCCAGGCGCAGCAGCGCAGCAGCCAGGTGGCGATGCTGCGCGTGACGGGCTTCGACGTCGAACAGGTCGACCGCCTCGAGCCGGGCGCCGAGCTGAACTTCACGGTCTGGGGCACGCCGGGGGCAAACGTGCTGCTGCAGATCGACGGCAGCCGGCGCACGGTGCGCCTGGACGAGACCAGCGCGGGCCGCTATCAGGGCAGCTACATCATTGGCCGCTCGGACCGCATCGGGCCGGATTCGCGGGTGCATGCCAATCTGCGCCGTGACAACCGCGTCACGACGGCGCTGCTGGGCGAAGCGCTGCAGGCGGGCTGGCCGGTGCCGGGCGAGACGGCCCTGCGGCCGGAGATCCAGTCCATGGATGTTGTGCGCGAACGCGGCCGTGGCCGCGCCGAGGCGCTGCGCTACACCTTGCGTGGCACACCAGGTGGCCAGGCCTCCGTGCTGCTGCAGGGCAGCGAGACGCGCAACATCGTCCTTGAGGAGATTCGCCCCGGCGAATATGCCGGCACCTATGTGCTGCCGCGCGGCGCCTGGGTGGATACCGAGCGGCCTTTGACGGCCCAGTTGCGCCTGGGGGACCGCAGCGTGCGCAGCAGCGTGCCCAATGCGTATGCCAGTGTGAACCTGCCGCCGCGCCGCGCCGAGGCCTGCTATGACTGCGCGACCGTGCAGGCCGTGAATGCCGTGCAGGTCGACGGCGAGGGCCGCGTGCTGGGCACGGTGGCCGGCGGCGTGCTGGGCGCGGTGGTGGGCAGCCAGTTCGGCAAGGGCGATGGCCGCACGGCCGCGGGCGTGGCCGGAGCAGTGGGCGGCGCACTGCTGGGCCGCGAGATCCAGAAGCGCAACAGCGAGCGCACGCAGTACGAAGTGGTGGTGCGCACGAACGACGGCCAGCAGCGCACGGTCGTCTATGCCGACCCGCCGTCTTTCCGCGTGGGCGACACGGTGCGCGTCGTTGGCGACACGCTGGCGGCCTACCAGCGCTAGCGTCCAGGCGACGCGGTCGGGGGCGTGCGCTTCAACCGGTGTTGCGCAGCCCCGCGGCGATGCCGTTGATGGACAGATGGATGCCGCGCTGCACGCGCTCCATGGCCGGGTCGTCGGCCTGGGTGCGGCGGTAGCGGCGCATCAGCTCGACCTGCAGGTGGTTGAGCGGATCGATGTAGGGAAAGCGGTGCTCGATGGAGCGGGCCAGCGACGGGTTGGCCGCAAGGCGCTTGTCGTCGCCGGTGATGAGGCTCAGCGCCGCTTGCGTGAGGTCGAACTCGGCGCGGATGGCCGTGAAGATGCGCTTGCCGAGCTTCTTGTCYTCCACCAGYTCSACGTAGCGCTCGGCCAGGGCCAGGTCGGTCTTGGCCAGCACCATGTCGAGGTTGGACAGCAGCGCGCGGAAGAAGGGCCAGCCCTTGAGCATGCGCTTGAGCAGGGCCAGGTTCTTGGCGCGCTGTGCCGGCTCTTCGCCGAGGAAGGCCTCCACGCCGGAGCCGAAGCCGCACCAGCCGGGCAGGGCGACGCGGGCCTGGCCCCAGGAAAAGCCCCAGGGGATGGCGCGCAGGTCTTCGATGGCGCGCGTAGCCTTGCGTGAGGCCGGGCGTGAGCCGATGTTCAGCTCGGCGATCTCGCGGATCGGCGTGCTGGCGAAGAAGTAGTCGGCAAAGCCGGGCGTGTCGTAGACGAGACCGCGGTAGGCGTCGAAGCTTGCGTCCGACAGCGCCTGTGCAGCCTGCAAAAAGCCCTTGGGCGCGCTCTGCGTCGGATGCAGCAGCGTGGCCTCCAGCGTGGCGGCCACCAGCGTTTCCAGGTTGCGCCGGCCGATCTCCGGGTGGGCGTACTTGGAGGCGATGACCTCGCCCTGCTCGGTCAGGCGGATCTGGCCGTTCACGGTGCCGGGAGGCTGGGCCAGGATGGCCTGATAGCTCGGGCCGCCGCCGCGGCCGACGGTGCCGCCACGGCCGTGGAAGAGGCGTAGCGTGATGGGGCCGACGCGCTTCAATTCGTCGAACAGCTCGACCAGCGCGATCTCGGCGCGGTAGAGCTCCCAGGACGACGTGAACATGCCGCCGTCCTTGTTGCTGTCCGAGTAGCCCAGCATGATGTCCTGCTCGCCGCTCGAACGGTCCACCAGGCCGCGCACGCCGGGCAGGGCGTAGAACTCGCGCATGATGTCCGGCGCGACGCGCAGGTCGCCAATGGTCTCGAACAGCGGCACGATGATGAGGTCGCTGACCGCATACTCGGTCAGCACGCCGCGCAGCAGGCCGGTTTCCTTCAGCAGCAGGGCCACTTCCAGCAGGTCGGACACCGACTCGGTGTGCGAAATGATGTAGTGGCGCAGCGCCTCGCGGCCGAAGCGGGCCAGGGCCTCGTGGGCGGCTTCGAAGGTGGCGAGTTCGAACAGCGTCTTGTCGGTATAGCTCGCGCCGATGACGCGCAGCGGGCGGGCGTCGTTCAGCAGCTTCAGCAGCAGTTCGCGCTTGGCGGCTTCATCGAGCGCCGGGTAGTCGGCCTCGATCCGGGCCGTGGCCAGCAACTCCGCCAGCACCAGCTCGTGCTGGTCGCTGCTCTGGCGCAGGTCCAGCGTGGCGAGGTGGAAACCGAACACCTGCACGGCGCGGACCAGCGGGCTCAACCGCGGTGCGATCAGCGCTTCGGCATGGTGGCTCTTCAGCGAGGCCTCGATGATGCGCAGGTCGGCCAGCAGCTCATCGGGTGTGCGATAGGGGTCTTGCGGCGCGACGGCATGGCGCAGCGCCTCGGTGCCGGTCAGCGCATGCAGGGTGGCGGCCAGGCGGGCATACATGCCCGTCAGCGCACGGCGGTAAGGCTCGTCCATGCGATGGACGTTCTGGTCGGGGCTGCGCTCGGCGAGCTTCTGCATGTCGGCAGAGACGCCCGTCAGGTGTAGCGAGATGGACAGCTCCGCGCCCAACTCGTGCAGCTCGGTCAGGTAGTGGCGCAGCGCCACCTCACTCTGGCGCTGCATGGCGCGCTTGAGCGTCACGGCGCCGACGTTGGGGTTGCCGTCGCGGTCGCCGCCGATCCAGTTGCCCATGCGCAGGAAGCTGGGCAGTTGCTCGCCGGGCAGGTGCTCCTCCAGCTCGGCATAGAGCTTGGGAATCTGGCGCAGGAAGGTGGACTGGTAGTAGGAGAGCGCGTTCTCGATCTCGTCGGCCACCGTCAGCTTGGAGTAGCGCAGCATGCGGGTCTGCCAGAGCTGGGTGATGCGGGCGCGCAGCAGGCCCTCGGTGTCGCGCAGCTCACGCTCCGTGCCCGCGCGGTCGCGAGCTTCCAACAGGCCGGCCACGGCGCGCTCGGCGTCCAGGATGCTCTTGCGCTGCACCTCGGTCGGGTGGGCCGTCAGCACCGGCGAGATGAAGCCGCGCTTGAGCACCTCGGCGATCTCGGTCGGGCGGATGCCGGCCTCGTGCAGATGCTCCAGGCAATAGGCCAGCGAGCCGGGCTGCAGGCTGCCGGCGCGCTCGTGCACGTCGCGGCGGCGGATGTGGTGACGATCCTCGGCGATGTTGGCCAGATGCGAGAAATAGCTGAAGGCGCGGATGACGCTGACGGCCTGCTCGCCGGACAGGCTCTTCAGCAGCTTGTCGAAGCGCTTGCCAGCCTCCTTGTCGTGCTTGTGGCGATAGGCCACCGACAGCTGGCGGATGCGCTCGACCAGCTCGTAGGCCTCGCGCCCCTCCTGTTCGCGGATGACGTCGCCGAGGATGCGCCCGAGCAGCCGGATGTCAGCCACCAGCGGTTCATTCTTGTCGGCCTTTTTGTCGATCTCTTGGCGGGCAGGAGCGGCTCGTGAGGGCATGGCAGGTCGTCCGAGAAGGAATTGCTATAGGAGAAGTAACCAAGTTACCTCTCCGTGACTCTAGCAGTTTCTTCTCTGGAACGGGCCCCTTCACTGTGCTGCCGGCGCTGTCGTGAAACCGTCGCTGAGCGTGCGCAGGAAGGCGACAACGTCGGTCACGTCCTGGGCGGTCAGGGCCGGCGGCTGGCCGGCGCGCCGGAAGGGTGCGCCTTGCTGGACATTGCCGTGGTAGAGGGCGGGCAGGTCGTTATAGACCAGGGCCTGTCCGTTGACGGTCGGGTACCAGCGCGCCGGATCGAGGTCACGCGTGGCGTAGAAGGCGACGGCGTCTTCGAGTGCGGCGAAGCGGGCGTTGTGGAAGTACGGTCCCGTCAAGGCGACGTTGCGCAGCGTCGGCGTGCGGAACATGCCGCACAGGTCGGCGCGGCCAGCGAGGTCGCTGCGGGCGCACAGGCCGAGATCGAAGAAGGCCGGATTGGCGGTGGCCTGGCTCTGGTTGCGCGGCACGCCGAGGGCGTGATAGCTGAAGTTGGTGAACAGGGCGCGGTTCAGGCCTGGCTGGATTTGAACAGGCCGGCTGTCATGGCAACTGGCGCAGTTGCCGCGCTGCGGGTCGTTGAACAGATTGAGGCCGCGCTGCTCCTGGGCGGTGAAGGTGGCGCGGCCGTCCTGGACCGCGTCGAACTTGCTTGTGAACGGATGGAACCTGGCGTCATCGGCCTGGTAGCGGGCGAGTGCGATGACGGCGGCGTCGACCCACTGGTTGTCAGTCGCGGCGGCCGGCAGATTGGCTGCGGCACGCAGGTCGGCCGAATAGGGCAGGGCGCGCAACCGGGTTGCCAGCGCGGCGACGTCGGCATTGGCCATCTCGTCAGCATTGAACAGTGGCCCGCGCGCCTGCTCGCTGCGGTTGTTGGCGCGGCCATCCCAGAACAGCCCGCCGCGGGGGCGGCCCTGGGCGTCAAACCCAAAAGCGCCGGCTTGGTCGAGGTAGCGCGCGCTCGGCGAGCTGCGCAGGCCCTGGTGGGTGCCGTCGGCACCACCCAGGGGCAGGAAGCTGCCAGCGGCGTCCGAATGGCCGCGCGCCTCGACGTGGCAGCTGGCGCAAGCCAGCTTGCCGCTGGCGGAGAGGCTGACCTCCTCGAACAACCGGTCGCCGACCTGGGCCAGCGTCGGCACGGGAACTGGCGCTGGCAAAGGCGTGCGGGGTGGGCGCTGGGCGGCGGCATCGGCGCTGGCGTCGGCAGCGGCGCCGCCAGCGCCGCCGCCGCAGCCAGCGAGCAGGCAGAGCAGCATTGCGGGCAGCAGGATGTGGCGGGCGGGCATGGCGGTCTCCTTCGTTGGCATGCCGCGAGCTTCCCGGCCGAGCGTGGGCCCAGCATGGAGAAACCGTGGAGGCTGGCTCCACAGTTGCCCGGCAAGATGCGCGCATGCGTCTCGTCCACCAGTTGTCCCTGCTTCTCATCACCATCGCGCTGGCGGCCGTCGCGGCCGTGGCCGGTCTCGTGGTCTGGAATCTGCGCGCCGGCTTCAGTGACTATCTGCAGGCTCAGGACGGCGAGCACCTGACGCGACTGATGGAAGCCGCCGAGCGAGACCTGGCCCGGCGCGGCGGGGCGCCGCAGGACTGGCGCCCGGCGCTGCGTGACTGGCTGGACACCGTGCGCGTGTCGACGGGGCATGGCGGCCCTGCTGAAGGACCACCGCCGGGCGGCCGGTCCGACGATCCGCCGCCACCGGAGCGTGGCGATCCCGAGGGCCGCCGTCCGCCGCCTGACCCGCGCCGCGACCCACCACCGCCGCGCCGCGACCCTTCCAATTTCGGCCCACGTGTCGTTGTGCTGGCTGCCGATGGCATCACCCCGCTGGCGGGCCGCCGCGAGACGCTGGGCCGCCCCGGCCAGACCCGCGCCATCAAGCTCAATGGCCAGACGCTGGCCGTGCTGCGGCTGGCGGAACGTGCCGGGCCGGCCGAGGGGGTGGACGCCAGTTTCCTGCGACGGCAGTACATCGGCTTGGGCGTTGTGGTCGGGGGTGTCCTCATCGTGGCCTTGGTGCTGGCACGGCTGCTCGCCGTGCGCTGGGCGCGGCCATTGGCCGAGGCCCAGGTTGCGGCACGGCGGATCGCGGCGGGCGAGTTCGACGTGCGCCTGCCCGCGCCCCGCGATGGCGGCGGCGCCAGCGAGATCACAGGCCTGCACGCGGACATCAACGGCATGGCCGAGGCGCTGCAGCGACTGGAGAGCAGCCGCCAGCGCTGGATCGCCGAGCTGTCCCACGAGTTGCGCACGCCGCTGGCCGTGCTGCGTGGCGAGGTCGAGGCGCTGGTGGACGGCATACGGCCGCTGGACAGCACGGCGCTCAACTCGCTGCAGGAAGAGATCAAGCGCCTTTCCCGCCTGGTTGAAGACTTCCATCTGCTGGCCACGTCGGAGCTGCGGTCCCTGCCTTGCCAGTTCGAGCCCGTGGCGCCGGTTGCGCTGCTGCAGGCGGCCCTTGAGCGCGTCGCGCCGCGTGCCAGGGCGCGGGGCCTGGTCATCGAGGCGCCCTTGCCGCAGGTGCTGCCGGCCGCGTGCTGGGATGCGGTGCGAGTCTCTCAACTGCTGGCCAATCTGCTTGAGAACAGCCTGCGCTACACCGAGGCTCCCGGCCTGCTGCAAGTGTCGGCGCGCTCGCTGGGCACGGCCATCGAGATCCGCATCGAAGACACACCGCCCGGCGTGGCGGAGGCCGAGCTGGACCGCCTGTTCGACCCGCTCTACCGTGTCGACCCCTCGCGCAGTCGCGCCTTTGGGGGCTCGGGCCTGGGCTTGGCCATCGCCCGTGCCATCGCGCTGGCCCATGGTGGTCGCCTGCACGCCGAGGCCTCGACGCTGGGCGGCCTGGCCATGGTGCTGACACTGCCGCTCAAACCCGAGGGAAATGGCCTATGAGCGATCTCATCCTGATCGTCGAGGACGAGCCCAAGCTGGCGGCCCTGGTGCGGGACTATCTGCAGGCCGCCGGCTACCGCAGCGAATGGCTGGCCGATGGCCGCCAGGCGCTGGAGAGGCTCAAGACCGGCCCGATGCCGGCGGCGGTGCTGCTGGACGTCATGCTGCCCGGGCTGGACGGCCTGGAGGTCTGCCGCGCCGTGCGCATGTTCAGCGACGTGCCCATCCTCATCAACAGCGCCCGTGTCGAGGAACTGGACCGGCTGCTTGGCCTGGAACTGGGCGCGGACGACTACGTCTGCAAGCCCTTCAGCCCGCGCGAACTCGTGGCCCGCGTGAAGGCCCTGCTGCGCCGCGCCCAGGGACGGCTGGCGCCGGCCACACTGGTGCCGGCGGGTGGCGGCTTTGCGGTGGATGAGGCGGGCCAGCGCATCGTCTGGCAGGAGCAGGTGCTGTCGTTGACGCCGGTGGAGTTCCGCCTGTTGCGCCAGCTGCTGCAACAGCCGGGGCGCGTTTTCGAACGGTCGCAACTGCTGGATCTCATCCACGAGGACTTCCGCGACGTGTCCGACCGGGTTGTCGACAGCCACATCAAGAACATCCGCCGCAAGCTGGCGGCGCTGGAGCCAGCCCAGGAATGCATCGCTTCGGTGTACGGCGTGGGCTACCGGCTGGACCTGGCCTGAGCCTGCTTTCTCCACTGCGTTGCTTTTGGACAACTCATCACGGGCGCCGTACCTGCACTGAAACCAGAGGCACTCCTCTGGTGCCCAAGTGACCCATCATGGGCTTTCTGTCCCCATTCCGGGAAAACCAGACTGCGCCTGCAATTGAATCCTCCGCCACATTGGGATATTGTTGACAGCGTTGTCTATTTGAATTGACCCGCAGATCGATGTGCTCTTGGCAAGGATGCTGAGATCGCTACCAAAGCTCATCCCCGATGGTTGCGCGCAAGCGCACGATTCGCTGTCCGGCCACCCCGGAAAGAGCTGCTTTCGCAGGTGTTGTTGATTGCGCACACGGCAAGATCAACTCGCGTAAACCCCAGGAGTCATGGGGAGGCCAAAACGTACAGTACGCAGGCGCCTGCAACGGGCACTCTCTTTTTTGAGGAGTGCTGGTAACGCTACCAAGTGCTGGCATCAGCGGGCCATAGAGTCGTCATCAATCGGCGCTACAGCCGCTTAAAGCAAGTAAGGAGACAAATGAAACACCCTCAGATTTCCAAAGTTCGGCGTGGTCCCGTGCGGTCCATCCGGCTCAAGCCCGTTGCGTGGGCCTCATCGATCGCGTTGCTTACGGGTGCCGCGGCCGTGCATGCTCAGCAGGCTGGCGCTGCGGCACCTGCATCTGCGGCGTCGGCTGCTGCCAACTCCCTGGAGACCGTGGTCATCACGGGTATTCGCCGGTCCCTTGACAGCGCTGTCACCCTGAAGCGCGATTCACGCGGCTTGGTCGATGGCATCGTGGCCGAAGACATCGGCAAGTTCCCGGACACCAACCTGGCCGAGTCGATGCAGCGCATCGCCGGCGTGTCCATCGACCGGAACATGAGCGGTGAAGGCTCGCAAGTCACCGTTCGCGGCGTCGGCCCGCAGTTCAACATGGTGCTGCTGAACGGCCGGCAGATGCCGACCTCCAATGGTGCCGGCCGCGCCTTCGACTTTGCCAACCTGTCCTCCGACGCAGTTTCCGCGCTGGAGGTGTACAAGACCGCGCGAGCCTCGTCGCCGACGGGCGGTATCGGCGCCACCATCAACGTCAAGACGGCCCGCCCGCTGGATGTGCGCGAAACCATCGCCAGCATCGGCATCAAGGCCAACTATGACGAGTCGATCGGCCGCCTGCCGGGCGAGATTGCGGGCTCGAAGGTCACGCCAGAAATCTCCGGCATCTACAGCACGTCCTTCGGGGACCGCACGCTCGGCATCTCGATCAGCGGCAACTACTCGAAGCGCAATTCGGGCTCCAACAACGCCTTCACTGGCAACGGTTGGCAAACTCAGCCGATTACGAACGGTGCCGCCGGTACGGCGTATGACGGTGTTCCGGCCGGCAACCTGAAGAACTTCCCGACCAGCGGCTATGTGACGCACACGAATGACGTGCGTTACCGCGTGACCGATCTGGAGCGCGAGCGCATCAACGGTCAGGCCGTTCTGCAGTTCTCCCCGACGAAGGAACTGAAGTTCACGCTGGACCACACGATTGCCATCAACGCGACCAAGCAGAACGCCATTGAGAACTCCTCCTGGTTCGGCCCCTCGTATTCGGGCCCGTTGAATGGCCAGCCGCCCACGACCTTCACCGCCACGGGCCAGGTCTACGACCCGATCATCCAGACGGCCACCTGGGACGGCACGCACGACTTCGCGATGTACGCTGCCCAGCAGGCGGTCAAGACCAAGCTGAACTCCACCGGTTTCAATGCGGCATGGAAGGTCAGCGAGAAGCTGAACATCGATCTCGACGCTCACCATTCGACGTCCCGGACCAATCCGGACAGCCCCTACGGCGACACCAACGTCATTGACCTGGCAATGTTCAACCAGGGCAACACGACGATGTACTACGACCAGAAGTTCCCGGTCATGCAGTCGCCCGGCTTGAAGTACGACTCCAGCAAGACCACCGTCACGGGATCTCAGTTCACGAACAACATTTCGTACCAGGACGTCGACCAGGTCCAGGCCAGCGGCACCTACAAGCTCAGCGCCGACGACAAGCTGCTCGCCGGCCTCGGTTTCACCAAGCTGAAGAATCGTTCCGCCGGCTCGAACAACTTCCACGGCGACTGGGGTGGCATCGGCCCGCAAGGCTCGTTCAAGGACATGACCGTCGCCCAGTACAACATCGCCAGCTTCTACGGCCGGATTCCTGGTAGCAGCGACCCGCGCCAGTTCCCGACGTTCTTCGTGCCGAACTTCGACCAACTGCGTGCGCAGGCCGTCAAGAACGCGCAGTCGTATCGTCCGACGTCGCTCCCGGCGGGCAATCCGCTGAGCGCGGCGGAGGCAGATGCCTACTTCAAGCCGTATACGGACTTCACCAACGGCAACGATTGGCGCACCACCGAGAAGTCGACCGCGGCCTACGGTCAGTGGGACCACTCGTTCGACACGTCCATCCCGATGAACCTGTCGGTCGGTCTGCGCTATGAGCAGACGAAGATCACGTCCTCGTCACAAGTCACCTCCTACAACGCCACCACCTGGTATGCGGAAAACGAGGTGAGGCTCGATGGCGCAACCACGACCTTCGGTACCAAGGACGGCAAGTACAGCTATTGGCTGCCCAGCATCGACTGGGATGCCGACCTGACGTCCGATATCAAGGTGCGCGCGAGCTACGGTGTCAACATCGGTCGCCCGAACTTCGGCGACATGCTGGGCGGTGTCGCTCTGAACGCGAACTCGGGCCGCTACAACATCCATGGTGCCGGTTCGACCGGTGACCCGGCACTGAAGCCGCTGAAGTCCAAGAACTTGGACCTGTCTGCCGAGTACTACTACGCCAAGTCGTCGTATGTGGCAGCGGGCGCCTTCTACAAGAAGGTATCCGACTTCTTCACCACGAAAACGGTTCAGCAAACGTTCGCCGGCCTGAACCAGCCTGCCAGTGGCACGTATTTCGACGCTGCCCGGGCGTCGGGTATTCCTGCTGACAGTCCCAAGCTGCTGCGCAACTACATCTTCAAGAACTACAACGGCCAGCCGGGCGTCACGGTCACCGATGCCAGTGACCCGAACTTCCTGAAGGGCAACATTGCGGGCACGGTCCCCGGCGCCCAGCCGCTGATCTTCGACATCACGACGCCGTCCAATGCCGGTGGCGACAACATCAAGGGCCTGGAGTTCAACTTCCAGCACATGTTCAGCACCAGTGGCTTCGGCGTCTCGGGCAACTACACGCTGGTCCGCAGTGGCCTGAAGTACCGCAACGACGCGTCAAGCACCGATGTGCAGTCCCCTCTGGTGGGTGTCAGCGATTCCGCCAACGTGGTGGGCTTCTACGAAAACGACCAGTGGTCGATTCGTGCCGCCTACAACTGGCGCGATTCGTTCCTCTTGGGTAACGACAACGGCAACAACCCGCGGTACACCGAGGCCTATGGGCAGGTGGACGCGTCCATCGGCTACAAGATTGGCAAGAACCTGACCCTGCAGGCCGACTTGCTGAACTTGAACGATGGCTACATCCGCACCCACGGCCGCAGCAAGAACGAGATCATCTCCGCCATCCAGACGGGCCGCCGTTACCTGGTCGGTGCTCGCTATCGCTTCTGAGCGATGAGCACCGCCGCCCGGTAAACGCCCCTCGGGGCCGTTCGCCGGGCGACCCAGATTGGCCGAGGCGGGCGCGCAACGCCCACCTCGGCCAAATTTCCTTTCAGAATTCCTCGGCCTTTGCGGCGTGCCCGGCACCCGCACGGCCATACTTTGCGGGATGAGTTCCGAGGTGACGACAGCCGTTCGACGTATCGTGGTGCTGGGGGGAGGCTCGGCCGGTTGGTTGACGGCTGCGACCCTGGCGGCGGAACTGGGCGGTGACGGCCCCGACGCGCTGCAGATCACGCTCATCGAATCCCCCGACGTGCCCTCCATCGGCGTGGGCGAGGGCACCTGGCCGACGATGCGCGCCACGCTGCATCGCATCGGCCTCAGTGAAGTCGACCTGATCCGCGAATGCGACGCAGCCTTCAAGCAGGGCTCCTGCTTCGACGGCTGGCTGTACGGCGGTGCCGGTGATCGCTACTACCACCCCTTCACGTTGCCTCACGGCCATGGCGAGGCCGACCTGGCAGGCGCATGGCTGCAGGCGGGCGGCGAGCACGCGTTTGCCGAAAGCGTGGGTGCGCAGCCGCATGTGTGCGACGCACGCCTGGCGCCCAAGCAGACGACGACGCCGGACTTCGCCGGCGTCCTCAACTACGGCTACCACTTCGACGCTGTCAAGCTCGGCCATCTGCTGCGCCGTCATGCGACGACGGTGCTCGGCGTTCGCCACATCGTCGATCACTTCGTCGCCGTGCGTTCGCACGAGAACGGCGACATCGCGGCGCTTGCGACCCGCGAGCACGGCGATCTCGAAGGCGATCTCTTCATCGACTGCTCCGGCATGGCCAGTTTGCTGCTGGGCCAGCACTACGGCGTCGGCCTCCGATGCCAAAAGGGCGTCCTCTTCAACGACAGCGCACTGGCCGTGCAGGTGCCGCATGCCGATGCCAAGGCGCCGCTCGCATCGGCCACCATCTCCACAGCCCATGCCGAGGGCTGGACGTGGGACATCGGCCTGCCCACGCGGCGCGGCATCGGCTTGGTGTTTTCAAGCGGCCATACCGACGATGCCGCCGCCGAGCGCGCGCTGCTGGGCCATCTGCAGCGCAACGGGCTGTCGCTGGGCGACGCAACGCCACGCCGGCTGAGCTTCAGCCCCGGCTACCGCGAGCATTTCTGGCATCGCAACTGCGTCGCCGTCGGGCTGTCTGCCGGCTTCATCGAGCCGCTGGAGGCGTCCGCGCTGGCGCTGGTCGAACTGTCGGCCGCGATGATCCGCGACGAGATGCCTGCCAATCGCGCCGACATGGACCTCGTCGCCAAACGCTTCAACGAGGCCTTCGCCTACCGCTGGTCGCGCATCATCGACTTCCTGAAGCTGCACTATGTGCTGAGCCGCCGCGACGACGCGGACTACTGGCGCGAGCACCGCAGCGCAGCGACGCAACCCGAGTCGCTGCGCGAACTGCTGCAGCTCTGGGCTCACCGCGCGCCGTCGCGCAACGACTTCTATCGCAACGAAGAGGTCTTCCCCGCCGCGAGCTACCAGTACGTGCTCTATGGCATGCATTTCAAGCCCGCGCTGCGGGCCCCGCGTGCCGACCAGCGGACCCAAGCCGAAACCGGCCTCAAGGACGTGACGACAATCACCCGGCGGTTGCTGGGCGGCCTGCCCCGCCACCGCGACCTCATCCAACACATCCGCGAGCACGGCATGCCGCCGGCCGCTTGATTTCCAGAGCCCATCCATGCCGCAACTGCTCAACAATATCCAGCACAAGGACCTGCGCGTCATCACCCAGCGCGGCGCGAAGTGGGGGGACGACATCATGTCGGCGCCCGTCACGGTGGACGAGTTCCGCAAGCTCCAGGCGCATTACCCCATCGTCTTCCAGCCTGACGGCAAGGGCGGCTTCGCGCCGGCGGCGCTGTTCGGCCTGCAGGAGGGGGAGAACCTGTTCCTGAACGAGCAGGGCTGGGATGCCGACTACCTGCCGCTGTCCGTACAGCGCCTGCCGTTCTCCATCGGCGTCGCCGATGACGAGCTGCGCATGATGGTCGACATGGACAGCAAGCGCATCAGCCTGGGCGCCGAGGGCGAGGCCGTGTTCCTGCCGCATGGCGGTACGACCGACTTCACCGAGAACGCGAACTCCGTGCTGCGCACGCTGCATGAGGGCTTAGAGGCCACGACCGACTTCATCCAGACGCTGATGAAGTACGAACTGCTCGAGTCCTTCGTGCTCGACGTGGAGCGCCCTGACGGCTCGCATGGTCAGCTGGCGGGCTACTACATCATCCAGGAGGAGCGCCTCGCCGCGTTGGACGCCAGCACCGTCGGCCTGCTGCACCAGGCCGACTACCTGCAGCCCATCTACATGGCCATCGCTTCGCTGTCCAACTTCACGAAGCTGATCAAGCGCCACCTCGCACGCGAGGGGTGAGCAGGATGTCGGAGCGCAGTGATGTGAGCGCCGAGGCGATCCCGGCAGACGTGCTCCAGTCCACCCAGCCCGTGCTGATGCGCGGCTTGGTCGGGCGCTGGCCGCTGGTGCAGGCCGCGCAGCGGTCCGACGCCGATTTTTGCGACTACCTGCGCGGCTTCGGCGCCGACACGCGCCTGGCCCTCTGGCGCGGCGCACCGGAGATCGGCGGGCGCTTCTTCTACAACGCCGACTTCACCGGCTTCAACTTCCGGCACGAGACCCACACCTTCGGCGCGCTGCTGGACGAGCTGCTGGCCGGCACGCCGGACGCCCTCTACCTCGGCTCCACCGGCATCGACCACTGCTTCCCCGGCCTGCGCCCGCCCAACGACCTGCCTGCCCTTACGCCTTTCAACCCGCATGCGAGCATCTGGCTGGGCAACCGCATGCAGGTGGCCGCGCATTTCGACCTGCCCGACAACATCGCCTGCGTCGTCGCGGGCCGGCGCCGCTTCACGCTGTTCCCGCCCGATCAGGTCGCCAACCTCTACATCGGCCCGCTGGACCTGACCCCCGCCGGCCAGCCGATCAGCCTCGTCGACCACGCGCGGCCCGACCTCGTGCGTTTCCCGCGATACGCGCAGGCGCTGGAGCATGCGCAAACCTTCGAGTTGCTGCCAGGCGATGCGCTCTTCATCCCCAGCCAGTGGTGGCATGGCGTGGAGTCGCTGGAGCCCATCAGTGCGCTCGTCAACTTCTGGTGGCGGCAGTCCCCGGCCTTCATGGACGAGCCGATCAACACGCTGTTGATGGCCCTGCTATCACTGCGCGACCTGCCACCGGCCCAGCGCGATACCTGGCGCGCGCTGTTCAACCACTACGTCTTCGACGCCGATGAACAGACGGCGGCCCACATCCCGCCCGCCGCGCGCGGCATCCTCGCGCCGATGACCGACAACAGCGCCCGCCAGCTGCGCTCGATGCTGCAGAACCGACTCAAACGATGAGCTCATCCACGACCATGACCACCGCTCCCAAACCCATCCGTCGCGTCGTCATCGCCGGTGGCGGCACCGCMGGCTGGATGGTGGCCGCGGGCCTGTCCAAATGCCTGGGCAAGCATTACGACATCCGGCTCGTCGAGTCCGAGGAGATCGGCACGGTCGGCGTTGGCGAGGCCACGATCCCGACGCTGCACATCCTGCACGAGATCCTGGACCTGGACGAGCGCGAGTTCATCCAGGCCACGCAGGCCACGTTCAAACTCGGCATCAGCTTCGAGAACTGGCGCAACGTCGGCGAGAACTACTTCCACTCCTTCGGCAAGACCGGCAAGGGTCACTGGACGGCCGGCTTCCACCATTTCTGGCTGGAAGGCCGCAAGCGTGGCCTGGCGAGCGACTACGGCGACTACTGCCTGGAGCTGCGCGCCGGGCTGGAAAACCGCTTCGCGACGCTGCCCGACAACGGCATCAACTACGCCTATCACTTCGACGCGACGCTCTACGGCCAGTACCTGCGCCGCTTCTCCGAAGCGCTGGGCGTGCAGCGCATCGAAGGCAAGATCGCCAAGGTCCACACCGATGCTGCCAGCGGCGACATCACCGGCCTGCAACTCGATGGCGGCGCGCTGGTCGAAGGCGACTTCTTCATCGACTGCACCGGCATGCGCGCATTGCTCATCGGCGAGACGCTGGGCGTGCCCTACGAGAGCTGGTCGCACTGGCTGCCCTGCGACAGCGCGCTGGCTGTGCAGACCACGCTGGTCGGCGAGCCCGTGCCCTACACCCGCGCCATCGCCCACCCCTGGGGCTGGCAGTGGCGCATCCCGCTGCAGCACCGGGTCGGCAACGGCGTCGTGTTCAGCAGCAAGCACATCAGCGACGACGACGCGAAAGCGGCGCTGCTCGCCAACATCGAGGGCGAGGTGCTGCGCCAGCCGCGCGTCATCAAGTTCACGCCCGGCCAGCGCGAGCAGGTCTGGAAGAAGAACTGCGTCGCCATCGGCCTGGCCAGCGGCTTCCTGGAGCCGATCGAATCCACCAGCATCCACCTGATCCAGAAGGGCCTGACCCGGCTGATCGAGCTGTTCCCGACCGATGGCGTGCGCCAGAGCGATATCGACGAGTACAACCGGCAGACGCAGGAGGCGATCGAGGTCGTGCGCGACTTCATCATCCTGCACTACCACGTCAACAACCGCACGGACTCGGCCTTCTGGCGTGACTGCCGCGAGATGGATGTGCCGCCGCTGCTCAAGCACCGCATCCAGCATTTCCGCGACACCGCCCGCATCATGCTGAACCAGGGCGAGCTGTTCGCCGAGAACTCCTGGGTGCAGGTCATGATGGGGCAGGGCATCACGCCTGCCAGCCACCACCCCATCACGCGCAACATGGACAACCGCAACCTCGCGGAGTTCCTCGGCGACATCCGCAAGGACGTGGCGCGCACGCTGATGAAGTTGCCCAAGCACCAGCAGTTCATCGACGGCTTCTGCCCCGCACCCAAGCTCGACCTGGTCACGAACAAGCCCGTCGTCGGCCCCGAGCTGCGCATCAACCCCAACGCTCGTCTGGAGACGGTGCAGTTGTCCAACGGCGCGACGGTCTATGTCGTCGACGACTTCGCGCAAGACCCCGAGGCCCTCGTGGCGCTCGCCCAGGCCCAGGCCGGCCAGTTCGAGGCGCCCGCGGGCCATCCCTATCCCGGCCCGCAGCTGGCACTGCCGGACGGCATCGCCGGCGCACTGGGGGGCTATTTCGAACAGCACCTGCGCCCCCGGCTGGGTGCCGGCCCGGGGCTGGGCATGTTCGGCCGCTTCTCGCGTGTCACCCAGGACGCCACGACGCTGGACCCGCGCCAGCGCATCTGCCACCGCGACGACTCCGCCATCGGGCCGGGCGAGGTGATCTCGGCATCCGTGCACTACCTGTTCAAGGACGAGCAACTGGGGGGCACCGTGTTCTTCCGTTCGCTGATGTCCGACGCCGAGACGCGCCAGTTCATGCGCGACTCCAACACGCTGAACGGCAGCGCCTTCAGCGACAAGTACGGCATCGCGCCTGGCTACATGACCGAGAGCAACCGTTACTTCGAGGTCATCGGCCGGGTGCCGGCCAAGTGGAACCGTGCCATCTTCTACAGCGGCAGCATCTTCCATACCGGCGACATCAACTGGCCCGCTGCCAAGGCCGGCTACCAGACCGGCATGGGCCGCCTCACCATCAACGCCTTCTTCAAGAGCCGCCAGCCTGCCTAGCCGCCAGCTCTGCGTCCAGCGCCAGCGCGCGCTGGGCGGCCGGGCGTGATCGCATGCGGTCGGCGTAGGTCGCCACGGCTGGTGTCGCCGGCATCATCTGGAAAGCCAACATGTCGGCGAGTGCATTGCCCCACAGGAAGTCAGCCACCGTCAGGCGTTCGCCGAGCAGCCAGGGCCGGCCGTCTTCGAGCTGCTGCTGTACCAGGCGCACGACGCTGTCGAAATCGCCATAGGGCGACCAGGACGGCTGGCAGTCCTCGCGCTTGAGAGCCCGGTCCGTCATCGCCGGCTCGAAGCAGGAGCCGTAGAACACCATCCAGCGCAGAAAGTTGCCGCGCAGCGGGTCGCCCACCGGTGGCACCAGGCCGCGCTCCGGGTAGAGCTCGGCCAGGTAGAGGTAGACGGCGGCCTGCTCGGTGATGAGCACGCCGTTGTGCAGCAGGGCCGGCACCTTGCCCATCGGATTGACGGCGAGATAGGCGGGCTCGCGCTGCTGCTTCCTGGTCAGGTCGAGCACATGCAGCTCATGTTCGGCTTGCAGTTCCTCAACGAGGATGCGCACGCCTGCGGAGCGGCTGTTGGGCGCGTGGAAGAGGGTGACGAAGCGGCTCATGACGATGTGGGATGGAGTGAAGGAGGCGCTGTTGTAGGCTGCGGCCCCCGCCGACGTCTTGGAAAAACACGCATGACAGCCACCGCCCCCTTGCGCGCCGTGACCAGCCGGGCCAAGGGCGTCGTCGACCCGGCGACCGCGCAGCGCAAATTCCGTCTCGCCCGCTACGAGCCCGCGCCCGACCTCGCGCCCTTCCTGGACTACCACTGGGTCGTCGAATGGGATCTGCGCGGTCAGCCCGACTTCGTGCAGCGCACCTTGCCCTATCCGGTCGTCAACATCGTCTTCGACGCCGAGCTGACCGCCGTCTTCGGTGTCGTCAGCGGTTCCTATGAGCACCGGCTCACCGGCGCCAACCGCGGCCTGGGCCTGCGCTTCCGGCCGGGTGGTTTTCGCGGCCTGCTCAAGCGCCCGCTGCACACCATCACCGACCTCCATCTGCCGCTGTCGGCCGTGCTGCCGGTGGATGACGCCCAGGCCGAGCACGCGGTGCTCAGCGAGCGCGACGACGCCGGCATGATCGCCGCCGCCGAGGCCCTGCTGCGTCCGCTGCTTGGCGAACCCGACCCCAAGGTGGACCGGCTCAATGCCATCCTGGCCCTGGCCCAGAACGACCCCACGCTGACCCGCGTGGACGAGCTGGCCGAGCACGCGGGTGTCGGCATGCGCACCCTGCAGGCCTGGTTCAGCGACTATGTCGGCGTCAGCCCCAAGTGGGTCATCCGCCGCTACCGCCTGCACGAAGCGGCCGACCAGCTCGCCAGCGGTGCCGAACTGGACCTGGCCGACCTGGCCCAGCGCCTGGGCTATTACGACCAGGCCCACCTGACGCGCGACTTCAGTCGGCTCGTCGGCAAGCCACCCCAGGCCTACCGCAGCCCGCCTCGATAATCCCCGGATGACCACTTCCATCACCATCGCCACGCGCGAAAGCCGCCTGGCGCTGTGGCAGGCCGAGCATGTGCAGGCCCGCCTCGCCGAGGAACTCGGCATTACCGCGACGCTGCTGGGCATGACGACGCGCGGCGACCAGATCCTGGACCGCACGCTGTCCAAGATTGGCGGCAAGGGCCTGTTCGTCAAGGAGCTCGAAGCGGCCCTGGCCGACGGCCGCGCCCAGTTGGCTGTGCATTCGCTGAAGGACGTGCCGATGGAGCTGCCCGAGGGCTTCGTTCTTGCGGCCGTGCTGGAGCGCGARGACCCGCGCGATGCTTTYGTYTCCAAYGACTACGCCTCGCTGGCCGAACTGCCCGAGGGCGCSGTSGTGGGCAGCTCCAGCCTGCGCCGCGTGACSCAACTGCTSAGCCTGCGGCCCGACCTGCGCGTCGAGCCKCTGCGYGGCAATCTCGACACGCGGCTGCGCAAGCTCGACGARGGYGGCTAYCACGCCATCGTGCTGGCSGCRGCCGGCCTCAAGCGCCTGGGGCTCGCCAACCGCATACGTGCCCTGTTTGATATCGGCCAGATGCTGCCGTGCGCGGGGCAGGGCGCCCTGGGCCTGGAGATCCGCGCCGATGACGGTGCCTTGGCCGAAGCCCTGGCCAAACTCATCCATCAGCCGACGCTGTTGGCCTGCGAGGCCGAGCGCGCCGTGTCGCGTGCGCTCGGCGGCAGCTGCAGCCTGCCGCTGGCGGCCCACGCCCGCTGGCAGGGCGCGACGCTGTGCCTGGACGCCGCCCTGGGCCATGCCGAGGCCCACACCTCGCCGCTGCTGCGTACCAGCGTCACGGGTGACGTGGTGGCGACCGATGCGGCCCGGGCCCTGGGCCAGCAGGCCGCTGCACGCCTGCGCGAACTGGGCGCCGGCTCCTACCTGCCTGGATGACGACCCTCATCGTCACGCGCCCACGGCCGCAGTGCGCGGCCTGGCTGGCGCGCCTGGCCGAACTCGGCGTCGAGGCGGTGGCGCTGCCCCTCATCGAGATCCTGCCGGCCCGCGATCCGGCAGCGGTCGTCGCGGCCTGGGCCAGCCTGCCCGATATGGATCTGGCCGTCTTCGTCAGCCCCAACGCCGTCGAGCAGTTCTTCCGCCACGCCGACCGCCCGTGGCCAGTCCACACGCTGGCCGCCTGCGTCGGGCCCGGCAGCGCCCAGGCGCTGATCGAACGCGGCGTGCCCGCGGGCCAGATCGTCCAGCCCGCAGCGGACTCAGCCAGCCTGGACTCAGAACACCTCTGGCAACAACTGTCACCCCGTCGTGCCTGGGCCGGCGCCCGGGTGCTGCTGCTGCGCGGCGATGGCGGACGCGAATGGCTGGCCGAGCAACTGACGGCCGCTGGCGCGCGCGTCGAAACCGTGACGACCTATCACCGTGCCGGCCCCCGCTTCGAAATGGCCGAGCAGGCATTGCTGGACGCCATTCGCGCAGAGCCCACAGCCTTTGTATGGCTGTTCAGCAGTGCCGAGGCCGTCGGCCACCTGCAAGGCATGGACATGAACCAGCAGCGCGCCATCGCCACCCATGCCCGCATTGCCGAAGCTGCCCGGGCGGCCGGCTTCGATCCTGTGGTTTTGGCGCGACCGGCCCCTGAAGCGGTGACTCAGGCCCTGAAAGGCCTCTGACAGAATCCATCGCACTGTGAGTGAGCCTGCGCTGAATCCCCCTGCTGTCGCCGCGGCCGAGCCCGCCGCGCCGCCACCGTCCCCTTTCGCCCCCGCGCTGCCGGTCTGGCTGCCCTGGCTGCTGGCCCTGCTGGGCGCCGCCGTGCTGCTTTGCGTCGTGCTGGCCTGGCAGAGCCTGTCGCGCCAGCAGTCTCTGGAGCAGGAGCTGGTGCGCCGCCAGGAGGCCAGCCAGGCGCAGGCCACCGAGGCGCGGCTGGCTGCCAAGCAATCCGCTGAGCTGGTGCGCGACACGGCCGCCAAGGTCTCGCTGCTGGATGCGCGTCTGGCCGAGGTCGCCCTGCAGCGCGGCCAGTTGGAGGAGCTGATCCAGTCCATGTCCCGTTCGCGGGACGAGAACGTCGTCGGCGACATCGAGGCTGCCATCCGCGTGGCCCTTCAGCAGACGCAGATCACCGGCAGCGCCGAACCCCTGGTGGCCACGCTCAAGCAGGCCGACGAGCGCCTGCTGCGCTACAAGCAACCGCGCATGGAAGGCATACGCCGCGCCGTCGCGCGCGACCTGGACCGCGTCAAGGCGGTTGCCGTCGTCGACGTGTCCACGCTGACTATCAAGCTCGACGAAGTCGTGCGCATGGCCGACGAACTGCCGCTGGTCTCGGGCAACGAGGCCGCGCCCAAGCAGCGCGACGAGCGCAACGGCGATGCCGCCAAGGAGCGCGAGCGTGCACTGAAGCTGCAACGCGAGCAGGCCGCCGCAGCGGCGGACGGCAAGGTCTCGTTGTGGTGGTGGCAGGCCACGCAGCAACTCTCCAGCTGGACCGGTGTGGTCTGGGGCGAAGCCCGCACTCTGCTGCGCGTGACCCGCATCGACCATCCCGAGGCGGCACTGGTCTCGCCCGATCAGAGCTTTTTCCTGCGCGAGAACCTGAAGCTGCGCCTGCTGAATGCCCGCCTGGCGCTGCTGAGCCGCCAGTTCGACACCGCTCAGTCCGACCTTCGTGACAGCCAGGAAATGCTGAACCGCTACTTCGACACCCGTTCGCGCAAGGTGGCCAGCGTGGCCGAGCTGCTGCGCCAGGTGTCAGGCCAGGCGCGCCAGGTCAGCGTGCCGCGGCCGGATGACACGCTGGCTGCGCTGACCGCCGCCGCGGCCGGTCGATGAAAGGACGCTGATCATGCGTCTCGTCATCTGGCTGGTCCTGCTCTTCGTCGTCGCCGTCGTCGCGGCACTGACTCTGGGCAGCAACGACGGCCTTGCCAGCTTCTACTGGGCCGGTTGGCGGGTCGACATCTCGCTCAATCTCTTCCTGCTGCTGCTGGTCGCCAGCTGCTTCGCCCTCGTCACGGCCATCCAGGCCATCGAGGCGCTGACGACCCTGCCCAAGCGCGCCCGCGAGTGGCGGCTGGCGCAGCGTGAACGCAGTGCCCAGCTCGCCCTGCGCGAGGCTCTGGTCGAGCTCTTCGGCGCCCGCTTCAGCCGCGCCCAGAAAGCGGCGCAGAAGGCCCTCAACATCCAGTCCGCCACGCCCGAACTGGCGGCCGACCAGTCCTTCATGGCCCTGGCCCACTTGCTCGCCGCGGCCAGTGCCCACCGCTTGCAGGACCGCCGCCACCGYGACGAACAGCTCGCGCGCGCCCTCGATCTGGCGCATCGCACCAGTGGCGCACGCGCGCAGGAAGACGGCGCTCGGCTGCTCGCCGCCGAATGGGCCCTGGACGACCGCGACGCCACGCGCGCACTGAGCGTGCTCGGCGAACTGGCCCCCGGTGTCGCGCGCCGCACCCAGGCCCTGCGCCTGCGGCTGCAGGCGTCGCGCCTGGCTCGCCAGCCGCTGGATGCGCTGCGCACCGCGCGCCTGCTCGCCAAGCATCAGGCCTTCTCCAAGGTGGCTGCCCAGGGACTGTTGCGGTCGCTGGCCTTCGAAGCGCTGGACGGCGCGCGTGATGTCGACCAGCTGCGCTCGATCTGGCAACAGCTCGATCCAGCCGATCGCCGTGATCCCCTCGTCGCCGCGCGTGCCGCGCAATGCGCCGGCCAACTCGGTGCGCCGGACGACGGTCGCGGCTGGCTGCGGCCATTCTTCGATGATCTGGCCGAATTGCAGTCTGACGACCGTGCGGCGCTTGCCAATGCTCTCGTGCCGGTGCTGGCTGGCTGCGGGCCTGACTGGCTGCAGCGCCTCGAGTCCGCGCAGTCGCGTTTCCCACGCGAGCGCGCTCTGGCCTATGCGCTGGGCCATGCTCTTGCGGAGCGCCAGCTCTGGGGCAAGGCGCGACTGATGCTTGAGACGGCAGCCGACGACGTGACGATGCCCGGCCCGGCCCGCCGTCGCAGCTGGCTGGCACTGGCGGCGCTGGCCGAGCAGGAAGGCGACGAAAATCGCCGCGCGCGCTGCTTCGAAGCCGCCGCGCGCCTGCCCTGATGGCGGCTGCTCAAACTATTTCTAAAAAAGCGCCAAAGTCTTGTCGGGCCCCTGAAAATCTGGCTATACTGTGAGGCTTCAGCGGCTGTAGCTCAGTTGGATAGAGTACTTGGCTACGAACCAAGGGGTCGTGGGTTCGAATCCTGCCAGCCGCACCAAAACAAGAAGAAATGGAAACACCTCAGAGGTTCAAGCCTCTGGGGTGTTTTTCTTTGTGGCGCCGAATCAGCGGCTGCGCGAAAAGCGTGGTGCAGCGGCCGGTTGCCAATGGCCGCTCTCGGTCTGCGTGAAGCTGCCGCGCGCCAGGGCGTGCGGATGCAGCGGCGCTTCGGCCAAGGTCAGCACCGGCGCGAAGCAGACGTTGCTCCCCTCCAACTGGGCAGACCATTCATCACGCGTCTTCTCGCGCAGGCGCGAAGCCACGCGCTCGCGCAGCGCTGGCCACTGGCTGCGATCGTGTTGGGCGGCGGGATCGACGTCATCCAGCCCCAGGCGCTGCAGCAACTCGGCATAGAACTGCGGCTCCAGTGCGCCAATCGACACGAAGCGTCCGTCGGCGCATTCGAAGCAGTCGTAGAAGGGCGAGCTGTGCAGGAAGAAGTTCTGTTCGGGCTTGTCGCTCCAGCGGCCCGCGGCGCGCAGCGAGTGCAGCAGGCTGGACAGCAGGCCCACGCCGTCCACCATGGCCGCATCCACCACTTGGCCCCGACCGCTGCGCTGGGCCTCCCACAGCGCGGCCATCAAGCCAAAGGCCAGGAACATCGCGCCGCCGCCCATGTCGCCGATCAGTGTGGCCGGGATGCTCGGAGCGACGCCGGCACGCGTGGCTGCCGACAGCACGCCCGTCACCGCGACGTAGTTGATGTCATGGCCGGCGGCCTGGGCCAGCGGCCCTGTCTGGCCCCAGCCCGTGATGCGGCCGTAGACCAGGCGCGGGTGGCTGGCCTGGAAGACCTCCGGCCCGAGGCCCAGGCGCTCCATGACGCCCGGGCGAAAGCCTTCGATCAGCGCATCCGCCCCCTCGATCAGCGCCCGCGCCTTTTCCAGGCCGTCGGCCGTCTTGAGGTCCAGGCAGGTGCGTCGTTTGCCCCGCTCCAGGCCCACGCCGGTGTCGAGCACCTGGCCACCCGGGCGCTCGATGACCAGGACGTCGGCACCATGGTCGGCCAGCAGCATGCCGGCCAGCGGGCAGGGGCCGATGCCGGCCATTTCAATGACGCGCAGACCGGTCAGCGGGCCGGCGGAGGAAGAGGCTTGCATCGGACAATGTTGTCATGAACAAGGCCTTCACCAAGGAATCCGACGCGGCCGATGATGACGATGGCGACGGCCCCTCGCTGCCGGCGCTTCCAGCCGGCACGCGCAACTACCTGACGCCGGCTGGCTATGCGCGGCTGCGTGCCGAGTTCATGGAGTTGCTGGACGTGGAGCGGCCGCGCGTCGTGGAGGTGGTGTCCTGGGCGGCAAAGAACGGCGACCGCTCGGAGAACGGCGACTACCTCTATGGCAAGAAGCGGCTGCGCGAAATCGACCGGCGGCTGCGCTTCCTGACCAAGCGGCTGGACATCGCCGAGGTCGCCGATCCGAGCGTCCATTACGGCAGCGAACAGATCTTCTTCGGCGCGACGGTGACCTATGCCAACACCAAGGGCGAGGAGAAGACGATCACGATCAAGGGCATCGACGAGTCCGACAGCCTGGCCGGCGAGGTCAGCTGGATCTCGCCCATCGCGCGCACGCTGCTGAAGGCACGCGTTGGCGACGAACTCAATCTCGTGACGCCGGTGGGCGTCGAGAAGATCGAGGTCGTCGAGGTCGTCTATCCGGCGCCGGCAGGCGGCTGATCAGGATTTCTTCGCCGGCGGTTTCAGCATCGCGTCGGCGCGGGCCTTTTCGTCCGGACTCAACCGCGCGGCGATGCTGGGCAGGGCCACGGCGGCCTGCTCGTGGCCCATGGATTTGCTGAGGCTGCACCAGGCGTAGGCGGCAGCCATGTCCTTGTCGCCGCCCTGGCCCTGCGCCAGCATGACGGCGAGGTTGAACATCGCATCCGGCTGGCGGCGCTGGGCGGCGGCCTGGAAGAACCGGCGGGCTGTGGCGAAGTTCTGCGGCACGACCTCGCCGCGGTAGAAGAACGTGGCCAGCGCGTTTTGCGCATCGGCATGGCCTTTCAGCGCGGCGTCCTTGTAGAGCACGACGGCGCGCTCCGGCGCGGCGGCGGGCATGCCTTCGCCCAGGTCCAGCATGCGTGCGGCGGCGTAGGTGCCCTCCAGGTGGCCAGCCTTAGCGGCGGCGGCGAAGTAGGCACCGGCGCGCTGCAGGTCCAGCGGCACGCCGTCGGGCTGGCCGGGCAGTTGGTGGTGGTACAGCTGTCCCAACATGTACAGGGCGGTCACGTCACCTGCCTCGCCGGCGGCCTGCAGGTAGGCCAGCGCGGGCTTGGCGTCGGGCTTGGTGCCGATGCCGCTGAGGTGGGCCTGGGCCAGCAGCGTGCCGGCGGGCTCGAAGCCGTAGTCCAGCGCCTTGCTCCACCACTTGTAGGCCTGCACCGGGTCTCGCTTGGTGCCCTGGCCGGTGAGGTAGATGCGCGCCAGCAGCAGCGAAGCCTCGACGCGAGTGTTGATGTTGTCGGGCTTCTGGGGATCGAACTTCAGGCGGTCCGCGGCCGGGTTGTAGGACGCGTCGACCACTTCGTGCAGCCACTCGATGGCCTTGGGTGTGCTGCGCGGCGTGCCCAGGCCCATCAGGTGGATGCGGCCCAGCATCATGGCCGCTTCTTCATAGCCCAGCTTCTTCCAGCCCTCTTCAAACCTGGCGCGGGCCTCGGTGTAGTTGCCCGCTTCGTAAGCCTCGAAGGCCTGGGTGAGCGACTTGTCCTTGCGGGCGATCCAGTTGCGGCCGGCGGCGGCGCGGCGGTCGCCGGGACCGCACCCGGTGGAGGGCGCCATCAAGTCTGGCGCCGTGTCGACGGCGGGTTCCAGCGAGCTGCCAGCGCTGGCGGTCTTGGCATTGCCTTCGGGGCTGAGGTCGCTGAAGCGCTCGGCCTCGTTGGACGGGCTGTCCGACAGCTTGAAGTCACGCATGTAGGCCAGCGTGACGGGGTCGTCGGCAGCCGAGTAGCTGCTCATGAAGGCGCAGGACCGCGCGTATTCGCGTGACAGCACCTTGCTCTTGGCGGCGTCGATCATGGACGGATCGACGCTCTTGTCGCGCTGGCCTGTCACCTTGACGGCGTCCAGCGTGTTGGGCGCCCCGGCAGGCGCACTGGCCGCGGCCAACTGCGCTTGGCTGGCCGGGCAGGCCAGCGCGAGGCATACCGCCACGCCGACGAGCCCCAGGTATTCGGGCCGAGCGCCGGGCCGCTCCCAAGCCGGCCCGCCATGGCGATGTGCTCGCGGCTCGATGCCGCRAGCATCGCCGTCCCCYCGGGGGACCGACCRGGCTTGSCCGCGTYCAGCGGGGCAAGACTGGGCGAGGGGTTTCATTTCAGCGCGGGCTGCGCAGCGTCATGCCCACCATGTAGCGGCGGCMGTTGTAGCCATCGCCATAGATGCTGGGAATGCCGTCGGCATAGTCTTGATAGCCGCCCGTCGTGGTCTGCGTGCGCTCCCCGGTGAGGTTGCGGACGTCCGCGAACAGCTCCAGGCCGTTCTTGAACCGATAGGAGACCTTGGCGTCAATGAAGGCGGTGCGGCTGCCGAAGATGGGGGCGCCCGGGTTGTAGCTCGTCGGTGCGCCGCGGAAGCTGGTGCCGATGGACGGGAAGTTGTTAACGCCCACGCTGGTTCCGGTGTTCGGCGTGAACACGAAATAGCGCGCGGCCACCACCTGCATCGCCACGCGGGCCTGGAAGCCGCCGTCGTCGTACCACAGCGAGGCATTCCACGAATACTTCGGCTCGTTGACGACCGGCAGGATTTCGCCGCTGATGAGGTCCAGCGTCGGCGCGCCCTGGGTCGAACGCACGCGGCTGTAATTGGCGTCCACGCCGGTGTAGCGCAGGATGGACGGCAGGAAGGTGAAGGCGGTCCTCACGCCAAGCTCCAGGCCGCGGCGGGTCGACGCCGGAGCGTTGTCCCACTGGGCGAACGAGAAGTCGAGGTCCTTCAGCGGGGTGCCGGTGATCGGGTCGACCGCATTGCTGGTGGCGAACACCTTGTTGTTGTTGCGGAAGACGCCGATGGTGGGCGCTCCGATCAGACCCCTCTGGCGGAAGACGCCGACCGACACGCTGGTGTCGCGATTGGCATACCACTCCAGCGACAGGTTCTGGTTGACGTTGGTTTGCGGCTTCAGCGCCGGGTTGCCGAGCGTGCCCGAGCAGCCCTGGTCGGGGGCACTGTCGTCCGGATCGGCTGATTCCTCCACGATCTGGCTGTTGGAGCAGACGACGTTGGTGCCGCCCGAGGGCAGCAGCTTGGACACCGGCGGGCGGGCGATCGTCTTGCCGAGGGAGTAGCGCAGCGCGACTTTGTCGACAACGGGCCACAGCACCAGGTTCAGCGAGGGCATCACGTCGGTCGACTTGGCCTCGACCGATGCGTTCTGCGAGAAGGTGTTCGACACGAAGCCGGCGGGGGCCGTCGGGTTGTTGATATCGAAAGCGGCGGTTTTGCGCACCGAGCGGAAAGTCAGGTAGCCGGTGCCGGTCACGTCGGTCTGCACCACGCGCACGCCGAAGTTGCCTGCCAGTTCCATACCGAAGGGCAGGGCCCAGTTCGTGAACGGCACGCGGTCAATCTCGAAGTCCGTCATCAGATAGGCGGCCTTGGACTTCTCGGTGAACTTGGTCATCGGCATGTCGTAGACCTTGCCGTCGCTGGCCGTGCAGGTGCGGAAGCAGTCCAGCCGCACCGGGATGCCAGCGAGTTGGAACATCTTGTCGACGTCGAGCTGGTTCCAGCCGTCGATCAGCGTCGCCGGGCGGTCCTTGGAGCCACCATAGAACTGGCCGGCCGGAGCCAGGGTCAGCGTCTGGCGGATCAGTTCTTCGTACTGCGCCTTGGTGAACGTGTTGGTGCCCGCCACCACGCTGCCGGTGCCGTTGTTGAGCTGGTTGTTGGGGATGTAGCCGTAGGCGCAGGGCTGGCCGTTCGCGGCCACGGAGCCGGCTGTGTTCTCGCAGCCGATGACGTTCCAGCGCGTGTTGACGCCGGGCATGTAGACGCCTGGCACGAAGCCGGCCGTGCCGAAGGTGCCGACCGGGTCCTTGATCGTGCCGCCGGCGCCGCTCCAGGTGGTGCCGCCGGTGTCTCGGTAGTTGAGGCCGCCCTTCAGCGAGGTCAGGAAGGGCACCTTGTCGACCAGGTTGTAGGCCAGGTCGACCTTGCCGGTCTTTTCGGTGCTCTCGGTGTCGAAGGAGCGGATGACCAGCAACTGCGTGTTGTTGGTGTACTGCGCGCGCTGGGCGGCCGTGTAGGCCGGCACGGAGACCGGGTTGGTCGCCGAGGCCGGGAAGGCGGCCAATGGCGCGGCCGGGTTCAGCGTGGAATAGAGCGGGAAGTTGAGTTGCTCGTTGTTGTTGCCATTGGGCAGCGTGAACGACCAGATGCCATTGGGCTGCAGCGCGAAGTTGCCGATGCCGTACACATAGCTGACGGAGGCGCGGCGGTCATAGCGCATCGCGGTGGACTTGGTCGAGCCGCCCATCGCCTGCACGCTGAGGCGGTCGCTCTTGTATTCGCCGCCCAGGATCAGCGTCTTCGAATCGGTGTCGATGCTGCTGAAGATGGTGTCCGTGCCAAAGGAGCCGTTGTTGGTCGAATAGCTCGTCAGGTGATGCGAGGAATCGACCGTGTAGCCTGGCAGCACGTTGGTCGTCGTGCCGAGCACCAGCGGCGCATTGTTGGCGCGGAAGGAGTACGAGTTGGGCAGCAGGGAGGCGTAGGCGCTGGATGCCGGGTTCAGTGTGCGGACGTTGGTGGTCGTGTTGTCGAGGAAGGTGGGAACAGGGGTCGCCGGGGTCGTCTGGTTGAAGGCCGTGTTGCTGCCCACGCCGAGGAAGCCGACGATGTCGTCGACATGGCGCTTGTTCAGGCTCAGCTTGCTGTAGACGGTCAGCTGGTCGTTGACCTTGAAGTCCAGCCGCACGTCGCCGCCGGTGCGCTTGTCGTCCTGGCTCTTGAAGTTGTAGCGAAAGCCCGCCGTCTGCGAGGGCGAGTAGTCATTCCACTGGTTCAGGCAGGTGATCTGCTCGTTCTGGCGCTGCGTGTAGGCGGCAGTGCGGCCAGCGGCGACCATGAGGTTGGTCTGGGCCGTCGTCAGATTGGGGAAGGTGGTGAAGCAGTCGGCCTTGGTCTGCGCTGCGGCCGACTTGGTCAACAGCTCCAGCGGCGTGGAGGCGTTGAAATTCCCGCCGGCGATCAGCGGCGAGATCTGCATCGGCGTGTTGATGCTGTCGCCGTTGGCCGTCGCCGGGTTGAAGGTGAAGGTCTTCTCGGGCGAGCCGTCGAAGTCGCCCAGGCGCACCAGGCCCTGCTGGTTGTTGCTGCCGCCCTGTGTGACGCCATGCTGCTCGCTCTTGTAGCGCGACTTGTTCAGGTTGACGATTACCCCCAAGCGCTTGTCCAGGAACTTGTCGGCCAGCACCAGGTTGAAGTTGGGCGTGTTCTGCTTGTTCAGGTCGCTCTGCGTGGCGGCGGCGCGGAACGAGTAGAAGGGCTTGTCGAAGTCCAGGCCGGTGCGGGTCGTGATGATGATGCCGCCGCCAAGCGAACCTTCCGTCATCGCGGCCGTGGAGCCCTTGATGACGTCGACGCTCTTGATGAGGTCGGAAGACAGCTCGCGGAACTCGGTGCCGCGGCCGTCGCCGCCGCCCAGCAGGTCGGTGCCGGCGCCCGAACGCACGGCCATGCCGTCCATTTCGACGCGGGTCAGCTCGGGGCCGTTGCCGCGGATGGAAACGTTGACGCCCTCGCCGAAGTCGCCGCGGTCCAGCGCCACGCCGGCGATGCGCGAGATGGCCTCGCCGATATTGCGGTCAGGAAAGGCGCCCACGTCCTCGGCCACGATGGAGTCCTGGGCCGTGGCCGCATGCTTCTTGCGGTTGATGCTGGACTGCTGCGACTGGCGCGTGCCGACCACCAGCACGGTTTCAAGTTCCTGCACCGGGGCGCCTGGCTTGCGCGCCGCCGGCTTGGCGTCTTCGGGCTTGGCGCCGTCGCCGCTTTGCTGGGCGAGGGCGGATTGCTGGGCCATCAGGGCCAGGGCCATGGAAACGGCGGTTGCCACCGCAGGCTTGCTGAACTTGTTCACGTGTCTTCTCCGCGCTCCGGTGGGGTCCCGGGCTTGTTGTGGGTCGGTCGCTGCGGGCCGGAAAGAGGGGCTTTTGCACCGCCTTCCCGGGCCGCGGCGCGACCTTAAGCAGCCGCCGTAACTCGGAGAAATTCGTTTTGTCTCGTTTGCTATCCCGAAAAGAAATACCGGGCCCAGAAACACTGGTTAACCCGAGGAAGCGAATAGAAACAGTCACGGCCGTGATTGGCCGCAGCGCCCTCGGCGCGTTTCCTACGGCTTGACGCGCCAGACCCGCTGCACGGGCGCGGTGCGGCGCAGCACGCGCAGCACGTCGGCCAGGTGCAGACGGTCGCGTACGGCGATGAGCAGCGTCATCTCGGCCGTTTCGCGCAATTGCGCCTCGTCGCTCATCGAGATGTGGGTGATGTCGGCCTCGGCCTGGGCCACCGCCTGGGCCACCTGGGCGAGCACGCCCTTGCCGTTGGCCATCAGCAGCGCGATGCCGGCCTCGAAGCTGCGGCCCAGCTCCTCGGCCCATTCGACCTGGATCCAGTGCTCGCTGTCGCGCTGGAAGAGGCGGCGGCCGATGGCGCATTCGCAGGTGTGCACGATAAGTCCTTCGCCGCGCCCGAGGTAGCCACGTACCTCGTCGCCGGGGATGGGGCGGCAGCAGCTGGCCAGCTGCACGGAAGCGCCCTCGTTGCCGTCGATGGTCACGCTGCCCTGGTTGGACGGCGCCTCGGCGAAGCGGCCCAGCGTCAGCGCCAGCGCATCGGGTTTTTGCCCCTGCTCGGCCATCAGGCGGGCCAGCTTCTTGGCAATGATGGTGGCAATCTTGCGGCCCGCGCCAATGTCGACGAGGAGCTGCTCGGTGTTTGCGCTGCCGGCCCAGGCGGCCAGTTCATGCCAGATTGGCGCAGCCGCGTCGTCCAGTTCCAGGCTGGGCAGCCCGAGGCCTTCCACGCGCATCGCCTGGGCCAGCATCTTCTCGCCCAGCTCGCGTGACTCTTCCTGCTCCAGGTCCTTCAGGTAGTGGCGGATCTTGGAGCGGGCCCGGCCGGTACGCACAAAGCTCAGCCAGGCCGGGTTGGGGCTGGCGCCCGGGGCGGTGATGATCTCGACGATGTCGCCGCTGCGCAGCTCGGCCCGCAGCGGTACCGCCTCGCCATTGACCTGGGCCGCGACGCAATGGTCGCCGACGTCGGAGTGGATGGCATAGGCAAAGTCCACCGGCGTCGCGCCCTTCGGTAACGCCATGATCTTGGACTTGGGCGTGAAGACGTAGATCGCGTCCGGGAAGAGGTCGATCTTGACGTGCTCGAGGAACTCGTTGGCGTCACGCGTCTCATCCTGGATGTCGATGAGGCTTTGCAGCCAGCGCGCATTGGCCTGCTGGGCGACGAGCGCCGACGCCTGTTTGCCGCGGCTCTTGTAGATCCAGTGCGCCGCCACGCCCTGCTCGGCGATCTGATGCATGCCCTCGGTGCGCAGCTGGAACTCCAGCGGCGTGGCCAGCGGCCCCATCAGCGTCGTGTGCAGGGACTGGTAGCCGTTGTCCTTGGGCGTGGCGATGTAGTCCTTGAAACGCCCGGCTTGCGGCTTGTAGAGCTGGTGCAGCACGCCCAGGGCCGTGTAGCACTGCAGCGGCTCCTCGGTCAGGATGCGAAAGCCAAAAATATCGCTCACCTGGGCAAAGGACAGGCCGCCCTTCTCGCGCATCTTCTTGTAGATGGAGTGGACGGTCTTCTCGCGCCCCTGCACCTCCACGCGCAGGCTGGCCTTGGCAAAGGCGGCGCGGATCTCGCCCTCGATGCGCGACACCAGGTCGCGCCGGTTGCCGCGCGCCTTGCCCACCGCCTTGCTGAGCGCGGCATAGCGCCAGGGGTGGAAATACTGGAATGACAGATCCTGCAGCTCGCGGAAGGTCTGGTTCAGGCCCAGGCGGTGGGCGATGGGCGCATAGATGTCGAAGGTCTCGCGCGCGATGCGGCGGGCCTTGTGCGGCGCCATCGCACCCATGGTGCGCATGTTGTGCAGTCGGTCGGCCAGCTTGATGAGGATGACGCGCAGGTCGCGCGCCATGGCCAGCAGCATCTTGCGGAAGGACTCCGCCTGCGACTCCTCCTTGGTGGAGAACTGCAGCTTGTCCAGCTTGGTCAGGCCGTCGACCAGATCGGCCGTCGTGGCGTCGAACTTCTCGATCAGCTCGGCCTTGGAAACGCCGCAGTCTTCGACCACGTCATGCATCAGCGCCGCCATCAGCGCCTGGGCATCCAGCCGCCATTCGGCACAGATGCCGGCGACGGCGATCGGGTGGGTGATGTAGGGCTCGCCGGTGGCCCGCTTCTGGCCCAGGTGGGCCTCGTCGGCGAACTTGTAGGCCTCACGCACGCGCTTGACCTCGGCCTTGCTCAGGTAGCCGAGCTTGGGAGCGAGGGCATCAAAGGAAGCAGCTTCCGCCTGCGTGGGCGGCGCCGCCTGGCGCAATCCAGGCAGCGTGAACCAGGCGGTGAGGGAGCGTTGGGCCATATGGTCCCGAATTTAGCCGATGAAAACTGTTGGCCCCTCGTCCAGGGAATACCTGGCCGGTCCCCCGCGGGGACGGCGATGCTTGCAGCGTTGAGCCACAAGCACATCGCCATGGCGGGCCGGCTTGGGAGCGGCCCGTCGCTCGGCCCAAACTCCGAAATGCAAACGGGCGCCCGAGGGCGCCCGTGTGGCAGCAGGGGACGGTGCTTAGACCGGAACCTTGCGCAGCATCTCGATGCCGACCTCGCCGGCGGCAATTTCACGCAGGGCGGTCACGCCGGGCTTGTTCTTGCTCTCGATGCGCGGGCTGTGGCCCTGGCTCAGCATGCGGGCGCGATAGGTGGCGGCCAGCACCAGCTGGAAGCGGTTCGGGATCTTGATCAGGCAGTCTTCGACGGTGATGCGGGCCATGGTGTTCCTTGGAGAAAAGCGGATCAGGGCAGATCGAGCGCCTGAAAGACGGCAGAGCGGTTGCGCCGCTGAGCCAGGTATTTTAGCCGCTGCGCGTGGACGATGGATTTGAGGTCGAAAACGGCGGTGTCGAACACCGCATTCACGACGACAAAATCGAAGTTCTGCGCCTGCGCCACCTCGAGGCGCGCATTGGCCATGCGCTTGGCGATGACCTCGGGTTCGGTGTCGCCACGGCGGTTCAGGCGTGACTGCAATTCGTCCCAGCTCGGCGGCAGGATGAAAATCAGCACGGCATAGGGGAAGAGCTGCTTGATCTGCAGTGCGCCCTGGAAGTCGATCTCCAGTACGACGTCATCGCCATGCTGCATGCGCGCCTCGATGGCGGCTCGCGAGGTGCCGTAGAGGTTGCCGTGGACCTCGGCCCATTCAAAGAAATCACCGCGTTCGGCCATCGCGCGGAATTCCTCCGGCGTGATGAACCAGTATTCGCGGCCATGCTGCTCCTGGCCGCGCGGTGCGCGCGAGGTGTGGGAGATGGACACGGCCAGCTTGGCATCCAGCTCCAGCAGGGCCTTGACGAGGCTGGACTTGCCCGCGCCGCTGGGTGCGGCGACGACGAAAAGATTGCCGGGATATTCCATGGAGAAGTGGGCTTGGCGTGCCGGGCCGGCTTGGGGCTGAAGGCTAAGTGCCTGTCAGCCCTGCGGATTTCTCGCGCCGCCCGGTGGGTGATGGGTGCGAACTTTAGCTCGGACGCCGCCCGGCGCCGCCTGCACGGAGCGGCGATGGCTGCCCTATTTGGCAATGCAGGCCCGATTGCGAGTGCCCGACGCCCCGTGCGTCGTCAAGTCTTGACCTCCGGCAGCGCCACAGCGGCTTGTCCGACGCGGGCGTCGGGTGGCTTTTCTTATCGTCGTGGCGTGTCCATGTGACATCACGAGGTCCCACGATGCGCCGCTTTCTTCGCCACGAGGTCCATCCCGACAACCCGCAAGCGCGCCTGCTCCAGGCGACTGCGGACAGGCTGCGCGCCGGCGCGATCGCCGCCCTGCCGACGGCGGCCGGGTATCTGATGGCCTGCCGGCTCGACGACAAGGCGGCCGCAGCCCGGTTGCTGCGCGTGGTGGACGAGCGCCAACCCGTCATGCTGTTGTGCCGCGACCTCGCCCAGGCGGCCACTTATCTGCGCATCGACGACCGCGCCTTCCGCGCGGTCAGGGATGCCGAGGCGGGTGCCGCTGCCTTCCTGCTGCGCTGCACCCACCGCGTGCCGCGCCGCCTTGCTGCGGCGGCTGGCGGCGCAGGCTTGCTGTATTTCGGCGCCCATCCGGTCTGCCAGGGCCTGTTGGGCCTGCTCGACGAAGCGCTGCTCGTCACGCCGCCGCTTTGGGGGCAAGGCGCAGAAGACCTCGACCTGCTCCCGATTGATGCCCAGGCGGTGCTGGACGTCGCCCTCGACGTCGGCTCGCTCGAACCCCAGGATCTGGCGTGGGTGGAGCTGTTCCAGCCGTCCCGGCCGAGCCTGGCGCGTTGGCCCGTTGGCGTGGCGCAGTCCGAGGTGCGGATGGCCGCCTGAATGACCTGCCCAAAACCTATTCGATGTTTTGCACCTGTTCGCGCATCTGCTCGATCGCGACTTTCATTTCGACGGAAATATTCGTCAATTCCAGCGCGGCGGATTTGGAACCCAAAGTATTCGCTTCGCGATGTAATTCCTGAATCAGGAAATCCAGGCGTTTGCCGAGTTCGCCGCCCTTTTTCAGCAGGCGGGTCAGCTCTTCCAGATGCGCCCGCAGACGTCCCAATTCCTCGGCCACGTCGATGCGGATGGCAAACGCCGCGGCCTCGTTCAGCGCGCGCTCCTGCAAAGCTTCCTGCGGCACGCTGCTGCCAGCGCCGGTGGTGGCCAGCGCCTCCTGCCAGCGCTCCAGGAAGCGCTGCTGCTGGCGCGCCACGACGGCGGGCAGCAGCGGCTCGGCCTCATCGGCCAGCACGCGCAGCCGTGCAATGCGCTCGTTCAGGATGGCCACCAGCTTCTCGCCCTCGCGTTCGCGGGCCTCGGCCAGGCCCTGCACGCAGGCCTGTGCGGCCTCGAGCGTCGTAGCGTCCAACTGGGCTGGTGCCGCCGCGCCGCTCTTGCACCAGTTCAAGGCCTCATGGACAGACAGCGGCGCCGCCTGCGGCAGCCAGGTGAGTACCTTGGCTTCCAGGCTGGCGAGGCGGTTGAGCTGCTCGGGCTGGGGTTGCGGCCAGGCGCCATCGGCGTCGCGCTGGGTGTTGATGCGCAACTCGATCTTGCCGCGCTTGAAACGTGCCGCGATCAGCTCGCGCAACTGGGGTTCAAGGCCGCGCATCTCCTCGGGCATGCGCATGGACAGGTCCAGGAACCGGCCGTTGACCGACCGCAATTCGACGCTGACCGACGCTTGCGCTGAACTGTTGCCGTCCTCGGCTTTAGGGGGTTGTGCCAGGGAATTGGCGTACCCGGTCATGCTGTAGACTGGCATTTCGCATCTCGCAAAACAGACAAAACGCGATTATGTCCAAGCCGAAGCCGGCGCCCTTGCCCGCAGGCACGGTGGTTGGGGGCTATCAGATCATCAAGCGGCTGGCGGCGGGCGGTTTCGGCGTGGTGTATCTCGCCGAGGATCCCGACCACCATCTGGTCGCATTGAAGGAATATCTGCCCTCGTCGCTGGCCGAACGTTCGCCCGGCGAACTGACCCCTCGCGTCAAGCCCGAGAAGCAACCGCTATACCGACTCGGCCTGAAGAGCTTCTTCGAAGAGGGCCGTTCGCTCGCGCAGATCTCGCACCCCAGCGTCGTCTCGGTGCTGAATTTCCTGCGCGAGAACGAAACCGTCTACATGGTCATGAACTACCTGCAGGGCGACACCCTGCAGGACTTCATCGTGACCGCGCGCGACATGAAGCGGGACAAGGTCTTCCGTGAGTCGACCATCCGCAGCCTCTTTGACGAGATCCTGCGCGGCCTGCGCATCGTCCACCAGCACAAGATGCTGCACCTGGACATCAAGCCGGCCAATATCTTCATCACCAATGACAACAAGGCCGTGCTGCTGGACTTCGGCGCCGCGCGCGAAGTGCTGAGCAAGGAAGGCAACTTCATCCGCCCGATGTACACGCCGGGCTTTGCGGCGCCCGAGATGTACCGCCGCGACGGTAGCTTGGGCCCCTGGACCGACATCTACGCCATCGGCGCGTGCATCTATGCCTGCATGCAGGGCTACCCGCCCAATGACGCGCCGCAGCGCCTGGAGAAGGATCGCCTGTCCTTGAGCCTCTCGCGCCTGCGCAATGTCTACTCGGACAACCTGCTCGAAGTGACCGAGTGGTGCATGTCGCTGGACGCACTGTCGCGCCCGCAGAGCGTGTTCGCGCTGCAGAAGGAACTCGCTCGTGAGACCGAAAGGCGCTACACCAAGCTCAGCTTCAGTGAACGCCTCAAACTCCAGCTTGAAAACCTGAAGTCCGGAGCGAAAGCCTGATGCGATTCAATGTCTTCCAGGTCAGCCGTCGCGGTGGCCGTGAGACCAACGAAGACCGCATGGGCTATTGCTTCACGCGGGAGGCGGGACTGTTCGCGCTGGCTGACGGCATGGGCGGCCACCCGGAAGGTGAAGTCGCGGCCCAGATCGCGCTGCAGACGTTGGCCGCGCTGTTCCAGCAGGACGCCCGCCCGGTCATCGAAGACCCACAGCGCTTCCTGCAGGAAACCATCGTCATTGCCCATCAGCAGCTGCTGCGCTATGCCGAGAGCAAGGGCCTGCACGACACGCCGCGCACGACAGTCGTCGCCTGCATCCTGCAGGGCAACCAGGCCTGGTGGGCGCATTGCGGCGATTCGCGCCTGTATCTCGTGCGCGCCGGCAAGCTGATTGCCCGCACCCGCGACCATTCCTATTCCGAGTTGCAGGAAGCCCTGGGCCGCGTGTCCCGCGGCGGCGAGCCTTTCAATCGCAACGTGCTCTTCACCTGCCTGGGCAGCCCCGGCAAGCCCATGGTGGACTGCCAGGGGCCGCTCATCATGGAGGCCTCGGACCGCATCCTGCTGTGCTCCGACGGCCTGTGGGGCAGCGTGGAGGACGGCGAGATCGTTCAGCACATGGCTGACCAGGCCATTACCGAAGCTGTGCCCGAACTGGTCGAGCAGGCCCTGCGCCGCGGCGGCGCGCGCAGTGACAACGTCACCGTGCTGGCCGTCGAATGGGAAGGCGAGGGCGAGCCCAGCGGCGAGACCACGCAGAATCTCGGCAATTCCGGCTTTGCGTCCACCATCCAGGGCGCCCTGGACGCCGACCTTGTCGCCGGCATGGACGACGAGGAGATCGAGCGTTCGATACGCGAGATCAACGAAGTCATCCGCCAATCGGGCCGCGGCGCCAATCGCCGCTAACTCTTCTTTCCCCATGACCAAGACCTTCACGCGCAGCGCAGGCCGCGCCGCCAATCAATTGCGCCCGGTGCGCATCACCCGCGGTTTCACCGTGCATGCCGAGGGCTCGGTGCTGATCGAGTTCGGTGGCACCCGCGTGCTGTGCACGGCCTCGGTCGAGGAGCGCGTACCGCCGCACAAGCGCGGCTCGGGTGAAGGCTGGGTGACGGCCGAGTACGGCATGCTGCCGCGCGCCACCCACACCCGCGGCGACCGCGAGGCCGCCCGCGGCAAGCAGAGCGGCCGCACGCAGGAGATCCAGCGACTCATCGGCCGCTCACTGCGCGCGGTGTTCGACCTGAGCGCCCTCGGCGAGCGCACGATCACGCTGGACTGCGACGTGCTGCAGGCCGACGGCGGCACGCGCACGGCGGCCATCACCGGCGCCTTCGTCGCGGCCCAGGACGCCGTCAACAGGCTGCTGGCCGACAGCAAGCTGTCGCGCTCGCCGATCAAGGACACGGTGGCCGCCATCTCGGTCGGCATCGTCGACGGCGTGCCGCTGCTGGACCTTGAATACATCGAGGACGTGGCCTGCGACACCGACATGAACGTCGTCATGACGGGCTCGGGTGGCTTTGTCGAGCTGCAGGGCACGGCCGAGGGCGTGGTGTTMACGCGTGACGAGATGAATGCGCTGCTCGACCTGGCCGACAAGGGCATCCGCGAGCTGATCGAGGCCCAACAAGCCGCGCTGAAGTGAAGCTGGTTCTTGCCTCCAACAACGCCAAGAAGCTCGTCGAGCTGCAGGCGTTGTTCGCGCCGCTCGGTATCGAACTGGTGAATCAGGGCAGCCTGGGCATCCCGGAGGCCGAGGAGCCCTTTGAAACCTTTGCCGAGAACGCGCTGACCAAAGCTCGCCACGCCGCCAAGCTCAGCGGCCTGCCAGCGCTGGCCGACGATTCAGGCTTGAGCGTTGACGCTCTCGGCGGCGCGCCCGGCGTGCGTTCGGCACGTTACGCGCTGGATGCCGGCGGCGAGAAAAGCGACGCAGCCAACAATGAACGGTTGCTGCGCGAGATGGCCGGCATCGAGGATCGCCGGGCGCGCTTTGTCTGCGCCCTGGTGGCGGTGCGCGGCGCCGACGACCCCGAGCCACTGATCGCCATGGGCCGCTGGAGCGGCGAGATCCTGAAGGCGCCGAGCGGCGAGGGCGGCTTTGGCTACGACCCGCTGATGCACATTCCCGAGCTCGGCCAGACCGTGGCCAGCCTGGGCGCTGCGGTCAAGAACCAGCACAGCCACCGGGCGCTGGCGGCCGTGCACCTGATCCAGCAGTTCCGCGAGGTCTGGCGGCTTGGCTGAGATCGTCCATCTGATGCGGCCGGGTACGCTGCAGTTGCCCGCGCTGCCCCCGCTTGCCCTCTACGTTCATCTGCCSTGGTGCKTGCGCAAATGCCCCTACTGCGACTTCAAYTCGCATGAGGTCAAGGATGGCGCGTTGGCGGTCGACACGGCCGAGGCCTATCTCGCCGCGCTGCGCACCGACCTCGAAGCGGCGCTGCCGCTGATCTGGGGCCGGCCTGTCATCAGCATCTTCATCGGCGGCGGCACGCCCAGCCTGTTCAACCCCGAGCAGATCGCGCAGCTCATCTCGGACATCCGTGCACGCCTGCCGCTGGAGCCGGGCTGCGAGATCACGCTGGAGGCCAACCCCGGCACCTTCGAGCGCGAGCGCTTCAAGGGCTTTCGCCAGGCTGGCGTCACGCGCCTGTCAGTGGGCGTACAGAGCTTCGATGACGCGCAGCTGAAGACGCTCGGCCGCGTGCACAGCGCGAGCCAGGCACGCGAGGCGCTCACCGAGGCGGCTGCGGCGTTCGAGACCTTCAACCTCGACGTGATGTATGCGTTGCCCGGGCAGTCGCTGGACGACCTGTCGCGTGAGCTGGACGCTGCGCTGAGCTTCAAGCCACCGCACCTGTCCATCTACCACCTGACCATCGAACCCAACACGGTGTTCGCGACGCGCACGCCGGCCGKCCTGCCCGACCCTGACTTGGCCAGCGACATGCTGGACCTGATCACGGCGCGTACCGGCACCACGGGGCTGTCGCGTTACGAGGTCTCGGCTTATGCCCGCGAGGGCCACCGCTGCCTGCACAACCTGAACTACTGGCAGTTCGGCGACTATCTCGGCATCGGCGCTGGCGCGCACAGCAAGCTGAGTTTCCCCAACCGCGTGCTGCGCCAGGTGCGCTGGCGTGAACCGGCGGCCTTCATGGCGCAGGCGAACAAGGTCAGCAACGAACACGAGGTGGCGCGCAAGGACCTGCCCTTCGAGTTCATGCTGAATGCGCTGCGGCTCAAGAAAGGCGTCACGCTCACGCAGTTCCTCGAGCGCACCGGGCTGCCTGTGTCGGCGATTGCGAAAGGCTTGGAGGTGGCCCGTGGCCGTGGCTTGCTGACCAGTGATGCGGCTCGCATCCAGCCAACCGAGCGAGGCTTCGACTTCCTCAGCGATCTGCAGCAGCTGTTTCTTTGAGTCGCTGCTGCAGCGCCGCGACCTCGGCGTGCAGCCAGTCGCAGAAGATGCGCACGGCCGGGTCGTCGCGCAGGGCCTCGGGGTAGACGACCTGGTAGTCACGCGTGGCGTCATCGTCGACGGCGTGAGTCGACAGCCGCACGAGCCGCCCGTCCAGCAGCGCGTCGGCGGCAAACAGCTCGCGCGTCAGGGCCACACCCATCCCTTGCTCGGCCGCCTGGCCCAGCATCGCGGCGTCATTGAAGGTCGCCACCGGCGTTGGCACAGCGCCCTTGTGGCCGACCTCGGCAAACCACTGTCGCCACAAATCGGCGTCGCCCATCAGCGGCTGCTGCGTCAAGAGTTCCGGCGTTGCGTCCACCAGGCGCTGCGCGAGCAGCGGCGCAGCGACCACGATGTGCGGCGAATGGAAGAGCGGCTCGCAGATCAACCCAGGCCAGCCCCCGCGGCCGATGCGCAGGCCGATGTGAAATCCCTCGCGTTCCAGGTCCACCACCTGCTGGGATGAATGCAGGTCCAGCGTGATGCAGGGCTGCAGGGCTTGCCAGCGCGGCAGGCGGGGCAGCAGCCAACGCTGAGCGAACGAGGGCAGGGCGGTCACTCGCAGCGTCTGCGCGGCGCTCCCGTGCGCTTGCGCCGCCGCCAGCAGGCCCGCCTGCAAGGCAGCGAACACCTGTGTCACGCCGCGCTGCAGCGCCTGCCCAGCCGGGTTCAGCGTCAGCCGCCGGCCCTGGCGAGTGAACAGCTCAAAGCCGAGCTGGGCCTCCAGGCCGCGGATCTGCTGGCTGACCGCGCTGTGCGTCAGGTGCAGGCTCTCGGCCGCGGCGCGCAGGTTCTCGGTCTGGGCCGCGGCACGAAAGGCAGCCAGGTAATGAAGGGGAAAACGGTCGAGTGAGGCCATCTGGTAAGCCAATCCAACCAATCAGTGAAGAAATAAGCGCTTTGTGGCGAGGCTCTGGATGCATAGCATAACCAGCACTTGAAGGAGACCCGCCATGATCACTCTGCCCCGCTGGATTGCTTTTGCCTCATTTGCCGCTGTCCTCGTGCTCGCCACGACCGGCGCCCGGGCGTTCACGGATTCGAATGCCGAATTGAAGGAAGCGGCCGCGGAGCGCTCCAACCGCGTCATCGTGACCGGCAAGGCCGAACGGCCCGTGCAGACGGCCTGGGTGCCGACCGCCCCGAAGTCGCTGGACGGTTTCAAGCCGGTTTTCCCGGCTGACCCCGTGGTCGTCGCGCGTCACCGTCCGATGCTGCTGGCCAAGGCCGATGCGCCCGCCAGTGCTGGTAAACGTTGAAGCCCCTCGTCCAAGGATTACCTTGGCCGGGACCGCGCTGCGGCCAGTGGCGCAGCGCTTCGGCAGGCACATCGCGCCCACTGGGCGCAATGTGTCCGGCCTCAGCCCCCAAGGGGACGGCGATGCTTGCCGGATTCGCCGACAAGCACATCGCCCAAGGCGGGCCGGCTAGGGAGCGGCCCGGCGCTCGGCCCGCAAAACGCCTGAAATGAATCGTCAGACGCGGTTGAGCGAGATGCCCGAAGTGGCGCGCAGCCGCTCCAGCACTTTGGTCGCAATCTGGTTCAGCGGCAGCACCTCGTCCGCCGCGCCGGCCGCGATGGCCTCGCGCGGCATGCCGAAGACGACGCAACTGGCCTCGTCCTGGCAGTAGTTGTAGGCGCCAGCGTCCTTCATGACCTTCATGGCCCTGGCGCCATCCGCGCCCATGCCGGTCAGCATGATGCCGATGGCGTTCGGGCCGACCACCTTGGCAGCCGACAGAAACAGCGCCTCGACCGAGGGCTTGTGGCGGTTGATGGGTTCGCCGTCCTGCACGCGGGCGATGTAGTTCGCGCCGCTGCGTTCCACGCTCAGATGCATGCCGCCCGGCGCGATATAGCCGTGGCCGGGCAGGATGCGCTCGCCGTCCTGGGCTTCCTTGACGCGGATCTTGCACAGGCCGTCCAGCCGCGCGGCATAGCTCTTGGTGAAGCCGGGCGGCATGTGCTGGGTGATGACAACGGCCGGGCTGTCGGCCGGCAGGTTGATCAACACGTCCTTGGTCGCCTCGGTGCCGCCGGTGGAGGCGCCGATGAAGATGATCTTTTCGGTCGAGGCCCTGCCGAGGCTGGCCATCGTGACGGCCTTGACCGGGGCTGGCGCGGCTGCACCCGGTGCGGGCGGCGGTGGCGCGCGGCGGATGTGGGCCTTGGAGGCGATGCGGATTTTGTCCGTGATGTCCTGGGCCAGTTGGCGGATGCCGTCGGCCACGCCGATCTTGGGTTTGGCGACGAAGTCGATGGCGCCCAGTTCCAGCGCCTTCAGCGTGACCTCGGCACCGCGCTCAGTCAGCGTGGACACCATCACCACTGGCATCGGCCGCAGTCGCATCAGCCGCGACAGGAAATCGAGGCCATCCATGCGCGGCATCTCGACGTCCAGCGTGATGACGTCGGGGTTGAGGTTGCGGATCATCTCGCGCGCGACCAGCGGGTCGGCGGCCGCGCCGATGCATTCCATGTCGGACTGCCGGTTGATGATCTCGGTGAGGATGGAGCGCACCAGCGCTGAGTCGTCCACCACCACGACTTTGGTCTTGGCCATCGGTGGCCTCCTAGAACAAATCGATGGAGCCGCCGCTGCTGGCGACCGGCTGCACCTTTTGAATGGCTGCCCTGTCCTGCTGGATCAGCGCGTCGTTATTCGTCGGTGCCAGGCGCTTCACCATCGCCTTGCCACTGGCCGGCAGGAAGCAGACCTTGCGGGGGTAGACGTCCATCACGTCCTTGGACACGATGGGGATGCGCTCGAGCTTCAGGAAGTCGATGACGAAGTTGGTGTTGCGCTCGCCGACGTTGAGCGAGTTCATGCCCGAGATGACGGCACCGCCGCCGAAGATCTTTGCTTCCATGCGTGCCTTGCTGGCACCGCGCTTCATCATCTCGTTGATGAGCAGTTCCATGGCGAACGAGCCGTAGCGGCCTGAGTCGCCATTGCCCTCGGGCAGCATGAAGTGGTTCATGCCGCCAACCTTGGCGACGCGGTCCCACAGGCAGGCGGCGATGCAGGAGCCCAGCGTCGTCATGACGAGCAGGTCTTCCTGGTCGACGAAGTACTCGCCCGGCAGGATCTTGACCGCAGCGTTCTTGAAATGCGCGTCGTAGAAGAAGAACGAGGCTTCACCCTGCTTGCGCGGCTGGGCCTTGAGGTGGTTGACCTTGGCCACCGCGACCGGGTTGCCGAGGCCGACCGTGGGTGGCGAGGCGAATGGGGTGCTCATGGTCAGACCCGTTCGTAAATGGTTTTGCCGCGCAGCTTGAACAAGTCGCGGGCTTCGGTGAAGTTCTCCGAATGCCCGACGAAAAGCAGCCCTCCCGGCCGCATGACGCGGTGGATGCGCTCCAGCACCTTGCGCTGGGTGGGCGCATCGAAATAGATCATCACGTTGCGGCAGAACACCATGTGAAAGGGGTCGCCCAGCTGCCACTGTGCGTCCATCAGATTCAGCGAGCGGAACTCGACCCAGCGCTGCAGTTCAGGCTTGACGCGGATCTTGCCGGAGTTGGCGCCGGTGCCGCGCATGAAAAAGGTCTTCAGCCGCGTCGCGTCAAGGCCGCGGGCGTCGGCGTTGTAGACGCCGCGCTTGGCCGTGGCCAGCACGTTGGTGTCGATATCGCTGGACACGAGCTGCACCGAGGCGCTGGCGCCTAAGGCCTCGCTGCAGGTCATCAGGATGGAATAGGGCTCTTCACCGGTGGAAGCGGCGCAGCACCAGATGCGGACCTGCTTGCCGGCCGAACCGTTTGCAAAAGGCTTGAGGTCGTCCTTCAGCGCGTGGAAGTGATGTTCCTCGCGGAAGAAGGAGGTCAGGTT
>NZ_JBFUMN010000039.1:0-50008 GCF_054049335.1 Roseateles sp. P5_E1 | reverse complement strand
CTCAAGTGGCGGCCCAGCAAGATCCCGGGCGTCGGCAGCTTCTTCTCCAACCAGGACTACGTCGGCACGGGTACCGTCAACTTCGGCCTGACTCCGCAGGGCGCGCCCATCCTGCTGAGCTACGACAAGAGCAAGGACCTGCGGCCGCGCAACTCGGGGCAGGGTGGCGTGCAGCTGCGCCTCAGCCCGACGGGCGGCGACTACGAGTTTGGCCTCTACGCGGCGCAGTACCACGACAAGACGCCGGCCGTGCCGGTGTTCGACTTCGTCAACGGCAATGTGCATCTGGCCTATGGTGACGACATCAAGACGGTCGGCGCCAGCGTCACGTCGTCGGTGGGCCAGCTGAACTGGGCCGTCGAGGGCTCGGTGCGCTGGAACGCGCCGCTGAACAGCGATCCCGCCGTGCTGGGCCTGGGCCCCGTGCTGGCCTGCGGCGGCAGCGACAACCCCTGCTTCGCCGTCGGCCGCACGGCCCACCTGCAGGCTTCGGGCATTTACGTGCTGCAACCCGGCGCGCTGTGGCAGGGCGGGGCGGTGGTGGCCGAGCTGGCCTACAACCACCGGCTCAGCATCACCAAGGACATCTTCGCGACCCCGACCGGCGCCAGCTCGGGGCTAGGCGGCCTGGACCCGAACACCACCAAGGGCGCCTTCGCCTTCCGCATGCTGTTCGAGCCCCAGTACTTCCAGGTGCTGGCGGGGCTGGACCTGTCTGTGCCCATCGGCTTGGGCTACAACTTTGGCGGCCGGTCCTCGTCCATCGCCAACTTCGCGGGCGGAGCGGCAAGCGCGGGCGACTACAGCGTCGGCCTGAAGGGCAAGTACCAGAACGACTGGAACTTCGCGCTGACCTACAGCGACTTCTTCGGCACCGCCAAGACCTTCACCGAGACCCTCGTCGCCGGCAGCGGCTCGCCGCGCCAGCTCACCTTCGGCCAGTCGCTGCGCGACCGCGCCAACCTGAGCTTCACCGTCTCGCGCACCTTCTGAAGCCCCACGGAGCACTTCACATGAACAGCACTCATCTCAAGGCCACGCTGCTGGTCACTGCCCTGCTGCTGGCTGGCCCGACGCTGGCCGCCGTGTCGGCTGAAGAAGCCGCCAAGCTCAAGACCACGCTGACCCCGCTCGGCGCCGAGCGCGCCGCCAACAAGGACGGCACGATCCCCGCGTGGGACGGCGGCCTGACCAAGGCGGCCGCCGGCTTCAAGCCCGGCGACGCTCGCCCCGACCCCTTCGCCGCCGAGAAGCCGCTGTACAGCATCAACGCCAAGAACATGGCGCAGTACGACGCCAAACTGAGCGACGGCGTCAAGGCGTTGATGAAGAAGTACCCCGACTTCCGCATCGACGTCTACCCCAGCCACCGCACGGCGGCCGCGCCGCAATGGGTCTACGACAACACCTTCAAGAACGCCACGCGCGCCAAGCTCGTCGACAGCGGCCAGGGCACCGAAGGCGCCTATGGCGGCACGCCGTTCCCCATCCCCAAGGACGGCTATGAGGTGTTCCAGAACCACCGCCTTGCGTGGGTCGGCACCTACGCGCAGGCGCCGGTGCGGGTCTGGGTCGTGACGGCCGACGGCAAGCGCGCGATGGCCTCCGGCGGCACGCAGAGCTTTCGCAGGCAGTTCTACGACCCCGAGGGCAGCCTGGAGAAGTTCGACGGCTATGCCGGCCTGGGCAAGTTCGTTGTCAGCGAGCCGGGCTCCAAAGCGGGCGAGGCCATCCTGGCGCACGACAACCTCAACGCCAGCAACCCGCGCGGCCTGTGGCAATACCTGGTGGGCCAGCGCCGCGTGCGCAAGGCACCGTCGGTGGCCTATGACACGCCCGACTCGGTGACCTCGGGCATCGGCCTCTTCGACGAAGCCTTCATGCTCTTCGGCCCCATCGACAAGCACAACCTCAAGCTGGTCGGCAAGCGCGAGCTCTACATCCCCTACAACAACAACCGGGCAGCGTCTGCCAAGGTGGCCGACCTTGTCACGCCCAACACGCTGAACCCCAGCGTCGTGCGCTGGGAGCTGCACCGTGTCTGGGAGGTCGAGGCCACGCTGGCCGAGGGTAAGCGCCACGTCGTGCCCAAGCGCAAGTACTACATCGACGAGGACAGCTGGCAGATCATGCTGTTCGACGGCTGGGATGCCAAGGGCGAGCTCTGGCGCACCAACTACACGCTGACCCTGCTGGCGCCGGACATCCCGGCCGTCATCGGCAGCATGTTCTGGGGCGGCTATGACCTGCAGACCGGCGCCTACTACCTCAACATGGCCAGCAACGAGCTGGCCAGCCAGTACAAGATCGTCGCACCGCTGCCGCGCAGCTTCTTCAGCCCCGAAGAGCTCGCCAACGAGGGAGCGCGCTGATGCGCGGGCTGGCGTTCCTCGCGCTGGCCTGTGCGGTGTCCGCCCAGGCTGCCGCGCCGGCGCCGGCCGCGCTGGCTGAACCTGCGCTCGCCAGCCCCAAGGCGCTGGCCGCGGCCACGCTGGCCGTGGTTCGCGCCGGGGACCGCATGGTGGCGGCGGGCGAGCGTGGCACGGTGCTGTGGTCCGACGACGGCGGCAAAGCCTGGCAGCAGGCTGCGGTGCCGGTGCGCGCGGGCCTCACGGCCTTGCGCTTCGTCGACGCGAAAAACGGCTGGGTCGCCGGCCATCTCGGCGTCATCCTGAAGACCAGCGACGGCGGCAAGACCTGGACCAAGCAGCTCGATGGCCAGCAGGCCGCTGCCAGCCTGCTGGCCGCAGCCACCGACGACGCCGGCCGCCGCGCCGCGCAACGCATGGTGGAGGAGGGCGCCGACAAGCCCTGGTTCGACCTCGACGCCATCGACGCACGCCAGGCCATCGCCGTCGGTGCCTACGGCCTGGCCATGGTCACGCGTGACGGCGGCGCCAACTGGCAGCCACTACCCACCCGCGCCGCCAACCCGCGCGGCCTGCATCTCTACGGCGTGCGCGTCGTCGACGGCCAATGGTTCATTGCGGGCGAGCAGGGCCTGCTACTGCGCTCCGGCGACGGCGGCGCCACGTTCACGGCCCTGGCCTCGCCCTACAAGGGCAGTTTCTTCGGCCTGCTCGCCTCGCCCAGCGGCGCGCTGCTGGCCTATGGCCTGCGCGGCAGCGTCTTCCGCTCGGCCGACGCCGGCAACAGCTGGGCCAAGGTCGAACTTGGCACGCCGCTCAGCCTGCAAGCCGGTATTGAGCGGCGCGGCGAGCTGACGCTGCTGGCCCAGACCGGCGAGCTCTTCGTCAGCGCCGACGACGGCCTCAGCTTCACGCGCCGACCGCCGCCCGCCGGACCCTTGCCCGCTGCCGGCCTGGCCACCGCGCCGGACGGCGCCTGGGTCATCGCCAGCCTGCGCGGCACCCGCCGCGCCCAGCCCTGAACATTTCAAAGAAGACGATGCACGCCACCGACACGCTGGGCGCCCAACCGGTGATCACCCAGCTCGACGACTTCGACACCCGCTCCGGCTCCTGGCCCGAGCGGCTGCTCTTCAACCACCGCCCCTGGGTGATGCTGCTGTGCCTGCTGGCCACGCTGTGGCTGGGCCATCAGGCCTTCAAGCTGACGCTCAACGCCAGCTTCGAGAAGACCATCCCCACCCAGCACCCCTACATCGCCAACTACCTGGCGCACAAGGCCGACCTGGGCGGCCAGGGCAATGCGCTGCGCATCGTCGTCGAGGCCAGGAAGGGCACGATCTACGACAAGCACTACCTCGACACGCTGCAGAAGATCAGCGACGAGATCTACCTGATGCCGGGTGTGGACCGGCCCTTCATGAAGTCGCTGTGGACGGCCAACACGCGCTGGGTCGCCGTGACCGAGGAAGGCTTGGACGGCAACACCGTGATGGGCGACAGCTACGACGGCTCGCCCACAGCGCTGGCCGAGGTGCGCGCCAACGTCGAGCGCTCCGGTGAGATCGGCCAGATCGTTGCGGGTGATGCCAGGTCCAGCATCGTCTTCGTGCCGCTGCTCGACGTGAATCCCAAGACCGGCCAGGCGCTGGACTACGGCGAACTAGGCCGCCAGGTCGAAGCCCTGCGCGCCAAGTACGACAGCGACGCCATAGCCCTGCACGTCACCGGCTTCGCCAAGGTCATGGGCGACCTCATCGAAGGCCTACGGCAGGTGCTGGTCTTCTTCGCCGTAGCCCTGGTCATCTGCGCCGGTGTGCTGTGGGGCTACACCCGCTGCGTGCGCAGCACCGCGCTCGTGGTCGCCTGCTCGCTCATCGCCGTGGTCTGGCAGTTCGGCCTGCTGGCCCTGCTCGGCTACGCGCTGGAGCCGTACTCGGTGCTGGTGCCCTTCCTCGTCTTCGCCATCGGCATGAGCCACGGCGCGCAGAAGATGAACGGCATCATGCAGGACGTGGGCCGCGGCACCCACCGCGTGGTGGCCGCGCGCTACACCTTCCGCCGCCTGTTCGTTGCCGGGCTGACGGCGCTGCTGTGCGACGCCGTCGGCTTCGCGGTGCTGGCCTTGATCAAGATCCAGGCCATCCAGGACCTGGCCCTGGTCGCCAGCATCGGCGTGGCGGTGCTGATCTTCACCAACCTCGTGCTGCTGCCCATCCTGCTGTCCTATGTGGGCGTGGGCCCAGCGGCGGCCAGGCGCAGCCTGCGTGACGATCCTGAGTTCAACCCTGCAGCGGGTAGCTCGGGCCTGTGGCGCCAGCTCGACCGCTTCACGCAGCGCGGCCCGGCGCTGGCGGCCCTCGGCGTGTCGGCGGTGCTGGCCGCCGCGGGCTATGCCGTCAGCACGCGGCTGCACGTCGGCGACCTCGACCCCGGCGCCCCCGAACTGCGCGCCGACTCGCGCTACAACCGCGACAACGACTACGTCACCCAGCACTACGCCGCGTCCAGCGACATCCTCGTCGTCATGGTCTCCACGCCCGAGGACCAGTGCACCCGCTACGGCACCTTGGCCAAGGTCGACCAGCTCGCCTGGCGGCTGGAGCAGTTGCCCGGCGTCGAGTCCACCAACTCCATGGCCGCGCTCTCCAAGCTGGCGATGGTGGGCTACAACGAGGGCCAGCTGAAGTGGTACGAGCTGATCCCGAACGACAGCGCCCTGGGTGGCGTGCAGACCCGCGCGCCGCGCGAGCTGTTCAACCAGGGCTGCTCCTTCCTGTCCCTCTACGTCTACCTGAAGGACCACAAGGCCGAGACGCTGAACACGGTGGTGAGCACGGTCGAAGCCTTCATCAAGGTGAACTCGACGAAGGATGAGCGCTTCATGCTCGCGGCCGGCTCGGCAGGCATCGCTGCCGCCACCAACATCGTCGTCAAGCAGGCCATGAACCAGATGCTGTGGTGGGTCTACGGCGCCGTCGTCGTGCTGTGCTGGGTGACCTTCCGCTCCTGGCGCGCCGTCGTCGTCGCCGTGTTGCCGTTGGTGCTGACGTCCATCTTGTGCGAGGCGCTGATGGTGGGCCTGGGGATGGGCGTCAAGGTCGCCACGCTGCCAGTCATCGCGCTGGGCGTGGGCATCGGCGTGGACTACGCGCTGTACGTGCTCAGCGTCATGCTGGCCAAGCTCCGCGCGGGCGAGAGCCTATCGGCGGCCTATCTGCATGCGCTGCAGTTCACGGGCCGCGTCGTCATGCTGACCGGCGTCACGCTGGCGCTCGCCGTGGGCACCTGGGCGCTGTCGCCGATCAAGTTCCAGGCCGACATGGGCATCCTTTTGGCCTTCATGTTCGTGTGGAACATGGTGGGGGCGCTGGTGCTGGTGCCGGCGCTCGCGCATTGGCTGCTGAAGCCAGCCCGGAGCGCTTGAAGTGAAGACCAAACAAAGCCACAGAGGCACAGAGGCACAGAGGCAGCGGGATGAAGGTTCCTCTGTGTCTCTGTGCCTCAGTGGCTGTGTTCTCTTGGCGCACGTCGCCTCGGACAACTGAGATGAGGCCGTGGCATCGCTGGTTCGCCAGCCTGGTGGGCCGCGTCTGGCTCGGCATGGGCGGGCTGCTCGCGCTGATGCTGGTGATCGCCGGCATCGGCCTGGTCCAGTCACAGTCCGTCGAGACGCGGTTGCTGTCTGCCCAGGCCGAGGCACAGCGTCTGACGGCATCCGGGCGTCGCATGCACGACCGCGTGACCGACGCCTACCTGGCCACGCTGCTGGCCACGATGGTCGACGACCCCGAGGACCTGAAGTTCGAACTGAACAGCCTGGCCAAGGCGATGGCGGCTTACGACGAGCAGTTCAAGGAGGTCTTTGATCAGCCGTCCGCCGAAGCGCTGGCGCAGCGCGCCGACGAGCTGAAGCGCGCCGAGACCGAGCTGGCGCCCTTGCTGGCCAGTTCCGTCAAGCGCTTGCAACGAGCGGCCGAGGATGCGGGCGCCGGCTACCAGCACGACTCGGCCATCCAGGAGCTGGTGGTCAGCAGCCTCAAGCCCTTGTTCGACCAATGGCTGCGCGCCATCGACGCGCTGGACACCACGGCCGCCGAGGCCAGCGAGGCGGCCAGCGCGGAGGCCTCGGCCGCTGCCCGCTTGGGACGCTGGGCGCAGGCGGGCATCGTGGCGGCGGGCCTGGCCATCGGCCTGATCGCAGCATTCGGCGTGGCGCGCAGCCTGACCGGGCCGGTGCGCGAGGCCGTGGCCGTCGCCTCGCGCGTGGCCGAGGGCGACCTGGGGCAGGCCGTTCCGCCGGGCGGCCAGGACGAGATCGGTCAGCTGCTGCGCTCGCTCGGCGACATGCAGGGTGGCTTGCATCGCCTGGTGGCGTCGGCGCGGGACGCCGCCGAGCAGATCGACGTCTCGGCTGGCGAGGTCGCGTCGGGCATCTCGGACCTCTCCCACCGCACCGAACTCGCCGCCGCCGAACTGCAGCGCACCGCCGCCGCCACCACCCAGCTCTCCGCTGGCGTGCAGGCACTGGCCGACTCTGCCGGCAGCGCTGGCGCCGTCACGCACGGCGCCACGCAGGCGGCCMTGGCCGGCGACACCGCGATGGGCCAGGCCCAGCAATTGATGGGCGCCATTGGCCGCAGCTCAGAGCGCATCGCCAGCATCGTGGGCGTCATCGACAACATCGCGTTTCGGACCAACATCCTGGCGCTCAACGCCGCCGTGGAGGCCGCCGGCGCGGGCGAGCACGGCCGGGGCTTTGCCGTCGTGGCGGGCGAGGTGCGTTTGCTGTCCAAGGGCGTGGCCGACGCGGCGCGCGACATCCGCCGGCTGGTCGAGTCCTCGGCCGGCGAGGTCAAGGCCGGCCAGGCGCTGGTGATGCAGGCCGGCGGCGCCATGCAAGAGACGGTGGCGGCCGTGCAGCGGCTGACCGACTTCCTCAGCGGCATTGCTGCCGCCATGCCCAGCCAGGCGAGCCAGGTGGCCGCCGTCGACAACGCCGTGCAGGCGCTGGAGCAGGTGACCCAGCAGAACGCCGCGCTGGTGGAGCAGGGCGCCGCCTCGGCCGTCGCGCTGGGTGACCAGGCGCGGCGACTGAAGTCGTTGGTGGCGGTGTTCAGGCTCCAAGAGGAGGAGGGCTCATGAACTGGCGCGCTTGGGTGCTGCTGCTGGGCCTGTTGCCGCTTGCCGCGGCGGCCGAGCAGGCGCCGCTGGTGCTGGGCCAGTCCCTGCCGCTGTCCGGCCCCGCCTTCCCGATCAGCAACCGCGTGCAGGCCGGCGCCAAGGCGCTGGTGGACCGCGTCAATGCCAACGGCGGCATCGCCGGGCGGCGGCTGGAGCTGGTGAGCCTGGACGACGGCGACGACAGCCAGCGCCGCGCGGCCAACCTGCGCAAGCTCGCCCGCGAGCACCACGCCGTCGCCTTCGTCAACTGCCTGGGCGAGCGCGCCTGCCTGCAGACCGCCGCGCTGGCGCGTGAGTTGAACGTGCCGCTCGTCGGCCCCTTCTCGGGTGCCGCGGCACTGCACCAGCCGGCCCAGCCGATGGTGTTCAGCCTGCGGCCCGATGACCGGCGCGAGGCCGAAGCCCTGATCGGGCAATTGCGGGCCATCGGCGTCGAGCAGGTCGCGCTGCTCGGCGACGGTGATGAACCGGCCCGCGAGCGAGCCTTGTCGGCGGCCCTGCAAGCCGCTGGCATCCGCACCCATTCGTTGGCGATGCAGGCCGACCCCGCCGCCACGCTGCGCGAGTTGACCGCCGCCGCGCCGCAGGCCCTGGTGCTCAACCTCGGTCCCGAGTCGCTGGACCTGCTGACCCGCCACGAGGCCGCCTGGCGCGCCGCTGTGCCGCTGACGGTGGCGGCGCTGTCGTCGCCCGGGCTCACGCAGCTGACGCGTCTGCTGCGCGACCGGCTGATCGGCTTCACCAGCGTCGTGCCCAACCCCGAGATCTCGCAGTTGCCGCTGGTGCGCGAGTTCGAGCGCGATGCGGAAAGCCACGTTGGCCCCGAGGCCATCAGCCTGGAGGGCCTGGCGGCCTACCTGCATCTGCGCGTCTGCGTCGAGGCGCTGCGCCGCGCCGGCAACCGCGTCGACGGGCCTGCGCTGGCGGCCGCGCTGGAGAGCCTGGGCGTGCTCGACCTTGGCGGCTTCAGCGTGCGCTTCAGTCCCCGCCAGCACCGCGGCTCCGAGCACGTCGAGATCGGCCTGCGTGGCCGCGACGGGCGCCTGCGTCGATGAACTTATCCACCCCCTCAAAGGAGACCTTCCATGCTTGATCTGCATCTGCAACACGTCCTCGCCCAGGCGGCCGGCGCCCCCGACCTCTGCGACCTGCCGCCCGAGGCCTGTCGCGGCCTATACCGGCAGATCTGCACGGCAGCCACCGTGCCGCCCGCCGACGTCGACGTGACGCCGCACGAGACCCACTTCGCCGGCCAGGCCGTGCGCGTGCGCATCTACAAACCTCGCGATGCGGCGGGCGCCTTGCCCGTGGCGCTGTACTTCCACGGCGGCGGCTTCGTGCTCGGCGACCTGGAGTCCTATGACGCCGTCTGCCGCCAGCTCTGCGCCGACAGCGGCGTGATGATCGTCAGCGCCGCCTACCGGTTGGCACCCGAGCATCCCTATCCGGCGGCCATCGAGGACAGCTACGCCGCGCTCGGCTGGGTGGCCGAGGCCATCCGCAGCTTTGGCGGCGACCCGAGCCGCCTGGCCGTCGTGGGCGACAGCGCCGGCGCTGCGCTGGCCACTACCGCCGCCTTGCTGGCGCGCGACGCGGGCGGGCCGGCAATCGCCTTGCAGGTCCTCGTCTACCCGCCGGCAGCCGGTGCTCACGATGGCGACTACCCGTCCCGCGAGCGGCATGCCGGTGGCCCCACGCTGACGAAGCGCACCATGGACTACTTCAACCGCCACTACTACGGCGCCGCCGGCAAAGCGCCCGACTGGCGCGGCGCGCCGCTGCTCGCGCCCAGCCTCGCCGGCCTGCCGCCGACGCTGTTGCTGCTGGCGGCCCATGACGCGCTGCGTGACGAGGGCATGGCCTACGGCGAGGCGCTCGGCGCGGCTGGCAATGCCGTCACCGTCATCGAGTACCACGGCCTGGCGCACGGCTTCATCAGCATGGCCGGCGCCGTCCCGGCGGCGCGGCTGGCGCTGGGGCAGATGGCGAGTGCGCTGCGGCAGGCCTTGCTGGGGTGATCCAAGCCATATCGAAACTGGCATGGCTTGAGAGGAAATCGCCATTGGATTGTTGTCGTGGAATGCCGTACACCCGGCAACCACGACAAACGAGACAAGAGACATCCCATGGCATTGAATCGCAGGGGCCTGATCAGCGCCGGCCTCACCGGCATCGCCGCGTCCACGTTGCCCGCCCAGGCCGCCACCACCGCTGCAACGCCGGCCAAAGGCCTGCTGGCCCCCACGCCGCCGATGGGCTGGAACAGCTGGAACAGCTTCGCCACCACCATCAACGAAGCCCAGGCCCGCGAGACGGCCCGCATCATGGCGGACAAGCTGCTGCCGGCCGGCTACAACATCTTCACCATCGACATCCAGTGGTACGAGCCCACGGCGTCGAGCTACAGCTACAGCGCCAACCCCGAGCCGGCGATGGACGGCCACGGCCGGCTGATTCCCGCCGTGAACCGGTTCCCGTCCAGTGCCGAAGGCCGCGGCTTCGCGCCGCTGGCGGCGGATGTCCATGCCATGGGGCTGAAGTTCGGCATCCACCTGATGCGCGGCATCCCGCGCCTGGCCGTGAAGCGAAACCTGCCCATCCTGGGCACGCCCTACCGCGCCGCTGACATCGCCGACACCAGCAGCGTCTGCACCTGGAACCCCGACATGTACGGCGTGGACATGAAGAAGCCCGGCGCGCAGGCCTACTACGACAGCGTCTTCGCGCTCTACGCCTCCTGGGGCGTGGACTTCATCAAGATGGACGACATGAGCCGCCCCTACGACGCCCATGCGCCGGAGATCGAGGCCGCTCACCGTGCCATCCAGCGCACGAAGCGGCCGATGGCGCTCAGCCTGTCGCCCGGCGAGACGCCCGTGAGCCGCGCCGAGCACGTACGCCAGCATGCGCAGATGTGGCGCATCTCCGACGACTTCTGGGACGACTGGCATGCGCTGGACGCCCAGTTCACGCGCCTGGAGAACTGGAACCCCTGGCGCCGGCCGGGCGCCTGGCCTGACCCGGACATGCTGCCGCTGGGCCGCCTGGCCCTGGGTGAGCGCGACACCAAGTTCACTGCCGATGAGCAGCGCACGCTGATGACGCTGTGGGCCATCACCCGCTCGCCGTTGATCATGGGCGGCGACCTGCGCCACCTGGACGAGCCGACGCTCGCGCTGCTCACCAACACCGAGGTGCTGGCCGTGGACCAGGCGAGCGCCGACAACCGGCCGCATTTCGTCGAGGACTTCGTGCGCATCTGGTCAGCCCGGCCCGCCGACGGCAAGGGCCGCTACGTCGCGCTGTTCAACCCGACGGACAAGGCCCGCGAGGTCGGCATCGCGCTGCGGGACCTGGGTCTGGACGGCGTGCGCCAGGTGCGCGATCTGTGGGCGCGCAAGCCTCTCGATGTGGCATCGGGCCGCTTCGCCCAGCAGCTGCCGTCGCATGGCGCCGGGCTCTACCGGCTCAGCTGACAGCTCAGCGGGCGACCTTGGCGAGCAGCTCCTGCAGCAGAAGGCGCTCGCCGCTGGACAGCACACGGTCCAGCGCCTGCTCGGCGACCTGCAGCGCCGCGAGGCTTTCCCCGGCCAGGCGCTCGCCTTCGGGCGTGAGCCGCAGGTGCAGCGCGCGGCGATCATTGGCGTCGCGTTCGCGCTCGACCCAGCCGCGCTCCTGCAGGCGGTCGAGGATGAGCGTCATCTGCGGTGCCGGCACGCGCAGCAGGTCGCACAGGCGCTTCTGCGTGGTGTTGCGATTCGAGAGGATCAGCTGCAGCAGCGTGAACTCCACCGGCCGCAGGCCAAGCGGCTCGCCCACGCCTTGGCTGAACAGCTGGTTGGTCGTGACGGCCGCGCGCGCGATGGCGTAGCCCAGCGTGTGGGCCAGGCGGGACTGATCGAGGGGAGGGGACTTCTCGCGGGACGAACTCATGCGGGCGCAGGATAACCGTGGCCCGCCGGCCCGCGCGTGCTCAGCCCATCGCAGGCGAGGGTTCGACGGTTGCTTCGCAACGGCCAAAGCCGATGCGGCGGAAACCGGCCCGCCCGCAGCTGCCGACGAGGGCGATGTTGTCGCCGTCTTCCAGGAAGCAGCGCACCTCGCCGCCGGGCAAGGTGATGGGTCGCCTGCCGCTGTGCGTCAGCTCAAGGAGTGAGCCGGCCTGATCGGGGCGTGGTCCCGACAGCGTGCCCGAACCGAACAGGTCGCCGCTGGTGAGCGCACAGCCGTTGACCGTGTGGTGCGCAACCAGTTGCGCCGCGGTCCAGTAGGCCGCGTCAGCAAAGTTCGACCGGCTGATGCAATGCGCCGGGATACCCGACTCGCGCATCGCGCGGCTCTGCAGCCTGACCTCCAGTTCGATGTCGATGGCACCTGCATGGCGGTTGGCCTCGCTGTCCAGATACGGGAGGGGCTGCGGATCGCCCTCAGGCCGGACGAAGGGCCGCCGGTAGGGGGCGAGTGCCTCCATCGTCACGATCCATGGCGAGACCGTGGATGCGAAGTTCTTCGACAGGAAAGGACCGAGCGGCTGGTACTCCCAGGCCTGCATGTCGCGCGCGCTCCAGTCGTTGAAGAGGGCGATGCCGAACAGGTGCTCCTCGGCGTTGGTGATCGGGATCGGCTCACCGAGGCGGTTGCCGCGGCCGACGAACAGGCCCAGCTCAAGCTCGAAGTCCAGCCGTTGCGTGGGCGCGAGGCGCGGCGGTCCGTCAGCCGCCTTGAGCTGGCCCTGGGGACGCCTGAACGGCTGACCGCTTGGAAGGATGGTGGATGCGCGGCCGTGGTAGCCAATCGGCACCCATTTGTAGTTGGGCAGCAGCGGGTTGTCCGGGCGAAACAAGGTGCCGACCGTGGTGGCGTGGTGGATGCCGATGTAGAAGTCGGTGTAGTCGCCGATCCGGCAGGGCAGGCCCAGCTCGACGGTGCTGGCTGCGAACAGGGCCGCTTGCCACGCTTCTTCTTGCGCACTGCCCCGCTGCAGCCCGCTCGACAAGGCGCGCCGCAAGGCACGCCGCTCGTCCGGCGCCAGCGCCATCAACCGGTTCATGTCGGCGTGGTCTGTCAGCCCCGTGGCGCGCAGGTCGAGCACCTGGTCGCCAATGGCCACGCCGATGCGCCATTCATCATCTCCGGCAGCCCGAAATCGGCCGAAGGGCAGGTTCTGGATCGGGAAGTCGGTGTCGGCCGCGTTGGCCGATTCGACCCAGCTTTGCAGCGCCGGGTCGTGGGTGGCGTCGATGGTCATGGTGCGAAACGGTCCTTCAGTCCGCCCCAGCAGCCGGCGTAGTCTTCATCGAAGGCACTGTGGCGCAGCGCGAACTCGGTCGGGAGAAAACGCCAGCGGCTCTCGAACATGAACGCGAGCGTGTCGTCCAGCTTGTGCGGCGCCAGCTCGGCGCTGGTCGCCTTGTCGAAGGCCTCGGTGTCGGGCCCGTGCGGGACCATGCAGTTGTGCAGGCTCATGCCGCCGGGCTTGAAGCCCTCGGGCTTGGCGTCGTACTGCCCGTGCACCAGGCCCATGAACTCGCTCATGACATTGCGGTGGTACCAGGGCGGGCGGAAGGTGTCCTCGGCGACCATCCAGCGCGGCGGGAAGATCACGAAGTCGACGTTGGCCGTGCCGGGGGTGTCGCTCGGGCTGGTGAGGACGGTGAAGATCGACGGGTCCGGGTGGTCGAAGCTGATGGAGCCGATGGCCATGAAGTGCGCGGTGTCGTACTTCACTGGCGCCAGGTTGCCATGCCATGCGACGACGTTGAATGGCGTCGTCGGCGACCGCCCTTGCCACAGCGCGCCGCCGTACTTGCGCACGATCTCGTAGCTGCAGGCCGTGTCTTCGAAGGCGGCCACCGGTGCCAGAAAGTCGCGCGGGTTGGCCAGGCCGTTGCTGCCGATCGGGCCGAGTTCGGGCAGCCGGAATGGCGCCCCGTAGTTTTCGCAGACGTAGCCACGCGATGGGCCGTCCACTGCCACCTTGAATGCCACCCCGCGTGGCAGCAAGGCCACCTCGCCGGGTGCGACGTCCAGTACACCGAACTCGGTGGTGAGGGTGAGCTTGCCTTGCTGCGGCACCAACAGCAGTTCACCGTCGGCATTGACGAACGCGCGATCGGTCATCGAGCGGTTCACAAGGTAGAGGTGTGCGGCCATGCCGGTCTGGGCGTCGGCATCGCCGTTGACGACCACCGTGCGCAGGCCCTCGATGAAATCGGTCGGCGTGTCGGGGATCGCTATCGCTTGCCAGCGCATGGGGTTAGGCGGCGCCGCCACGCCATCGCGGGCGCCGGTTTTCAGGAAGGCTTGCGCGAGCGGCTCGAAGCCGCCAACCACCACCGATGGCTGACGGCGGTACAGCCAACTGCGCAGGTTGGCATGGCGCGGCGCAGTGAACGCAGTGCCCGAGAGCAGTTCGGCGTACAGGCCGTGGGCCACCTTCTGTGGGCTGTTGCGGCCCACCGGCAGTGCGCCGGGCACCGCCTCGCTGGCGAACTGGTTGCCAAAGCCGGCTTGGTGGCGGCGTGCGTTGTCGTTCATGGATGGGTTCTCTTCAGTCGAGCCGGATGTTGTTGGCCCTGATCAACTTGCCCCAGCGCTCGCGCTCGGCCGCGGCGTAAGACGCCATCTGCTGCGGCGTGCCGGGCAGCGCCTCGAGAGACAGGGTCTGGAAACGGGCCTTCACAGGCGTCGAGTTGAGCGCCGCTTGCAGGGCCTTGCTCAGCTTGGCAACGACCTCCGGGCTCGTCCCGGCGGGCACGACAAGACCCTGCCAGGCAAAGGCCTCAAAGCCCGCGAGGCCTTGCTCGGCGAGCGTCGGGATCTCGCCGAGCGTCTTCAATCGGGCCAGGCTCGCGACGCCGAGCGCGCGCAACTTGCCCGAGGCGATGTGCTGCTGCACGCTGGCGCTGTCCATCAGGCCGAACGGGATTTGCCCACCCATCAGGTCTTGCACCGCCAACGCCGCGCCGCGGTAGGGGACGTGCTGCAGCTTCAGGCCGGTGCGCTCGCGCAGCAGCTCGGTGGCCAGGTGGTGCGGGCTGCCGGCACCGGCCGACGCGTAGCTGACGCCCTCCGGCTGGCTCTTGGCCCAGGCCACGAACTCCTTGAAGTCCCTGGCCGGGACTTGAGGGCTAACGACCAGGATCAATGGAAATCGTGCCAGCAGGCCAATCGGGGTGAAGTCTTTCACCGAGTCGTAGGGCAGCTTGCTGAAAAGCGTCGGGTTGGCAGCGAGCGTCGCGAAATCGGCCGTCAGCATGACGTTGCCGAAGCCTCTGGACTTGGCCACATAGTCGGCCGCGATGTTGGTTGCAGCGCCGGGTTTGTTGTTGACGACGATGGCGCGGCCGAGCGACTTGCCCATCGCTTCGGCCACCGTGCGGGCGACAGCGTCCGAGCCACCCCCAGCGGCATAGCCGACAACCCACTCAATGGGCTTGTCACTCTGAGCCAGCGTGAGGGAGGGAGTCAGGACGAAGGGCGCGGCCACCATGCCAAGAGCCAGCCGGCGGCGTGCAGTACGAGAGGGGTTCATTGCAGTCCTTGCAGGGGAGCATCAAAGGTCGTTGGGGCCGTGGCGCGCGGCTTGCAGCGCTTCGCGCAGCACGTCGATTGCGCCGATGTGATTGGCCAGCAGCAGGATCAGCCGCGCGTTGAGCGCATGGCTTTCTTCGCTCGGCAAGTCCTTGTGGGCGTCGATCAAGGCCTCGTAGAAGTCGTCGGGCGCGCTCAGGTTCGGGGTGGTGACGAGGGGCATCGCTGTCTCCTTCAGTGGGCCGCGAGCGCACGGGCGACGGCTCGCTCGACGGCGGTGGCGTCGGGGTGGCGCCAGCGCGCGCAGACATGGTGGTCGGGGCGCAGCAGCACCGCATTGCCGGGCTGCAGGTCGTAGCGCCGCGCGACGAGCCCGTCCACGTCGGCCAGCGCAGCCGTGCTGTCAGCGGCGGCGGACAGGTTGATCGTCAGCACGCCCAGCGGCACCGGCAAGCGCGTGTCCGACAGCTGGGCGGCCAGCGCAGCGCTGCCTTCGCCGGCAGCGAGCAAGAGGGTGAAGCCCGACCCCAACTGGCGCAGCAGCCAGCCACGCTGCTGGCCCTGCAGGCCCACCGGTGCATCGACCGCGGCCGCACCGGGCACCATCAGGCCGGCAAAGGGGTCGACGTCCGGCGTGTTGAGCGACGAGCCGTGCAGCGTCGCCGGCACGGACAGGCGGCCGCTGTTGACCAGCGTACGCGCAAAGGGGTGGCGCTTGGACAGCTGCAGCACCGCATCGCGGAACAGCCGGCTGATGTCGCTCTTGGGGGTGATGAAGTCGGTCGCCCGCGTGGAGTTGAGGATGTTCTCGTCGGCGGCGTATTCGCGTTCCTCGGCATAGCTGTCCAGCAGTGAATCGCCGGCCGCGCCGCGCAGCACGGCGTCGAGCTTCCACGCCAGGTTCTCGGCGTCCTGCACACCGGAGTTCGCACCGCGCGCGCCGAACGGCGAAACACCATGGGCCGAGTCGCCGGCAAACAGCACGCGGCCGAGGCGAAAGCGCTCCATGCGCAGGCAGGCGAAGGTGTAGACGCTGGCCCATTCCAGCTCGAACTGAACCTCCCGCCCCAGCGCCTGGCGCAGCATCGCGTCGACGCGCGGCTTGATCCTTTCCGGCTTCTTCTCCTCCTCCGGATCGACGTCCCAGCCGAGCTGGAAGTCGATGCGCCAGACGCCATCGGGCTGGCGGTGCAGCAGCACGCTTTGATTGGGGTGGAAGGGCGGGTCGAACCAGAACCAGCGCTCGGCGGGGAAGGCGGCCTCGCCGGGCTGCATGCGGATGTCGGCGATCAGGAAGCGGTCGCGGAAGGTCCGGCCCTTGCTCTCCTGGCCCAGCAGCGCGCGCAGCGGCGACCGGGACCCGTCGCAGGCGACGACATGGTCGGCGGCGATCGTGTAGCGGCCGTCGGGCGTGGCGATGCCCAGGCGTACGCCGTCGGCGTTTTGCTCCAGGGTGACGACTTCGTTCTTCCAGCGGATCTCCAGGTTGGCCAACTCGGCGGCGCGCACCGCGAGAAAGGCCTCGGCGTAGTACTGCTGCAGGTTGATGAACGCCGGCCGCTCGTGGCCGGGCTCGGGCAGGAGGTCGAAGCGATAGAGCTGTTCATCGCCGAAGAAGACCCTGCCGACGTTCCAGCCCACACCCTTGGCGCACATTGCGTCGCCGACGCCCAGGCGGTCCCAGACCTCGAGCGTGCGCTTGGCAAAGCAGATCGCGCGCGAGCCGGTTGACAGCCTGCTGTCGTTGTCCAGCAGCAGCACGCGCTGGCCGCGCTGGGCCAGGTCGATGGCGAGGCTCAGGCCGACCGGGCCGCCGCCGACCACCACCACCGGGTGCCGCACCGGGGCGGCAGCATCCTGGTCGGGCGAATGCCGGTAGTCGAACTCGAAGCTCTGGATCGTCTTGCCGTCCGATCCGTAGCCGAGGGAGGCGCAGGCCATGGTCAACCTTCCAGCGTTTCCCACATCTGGCGGTCACGTTCGGCCGTCCAGATGCGCGGGTCGCGGAACTCGGTGGCCTCGTCGAAGGCGCGCGTCACGTCGAAGGGCATGCAGTGGTCGAAGATGACCCAGGAGCCGTACTTCGGCTGCAGGGCGGCATAGGTTTCCTTGTAGACGGTCTTCAAGTCCTTGCCGGCGGCGGTGCCCTCCTTGACCTTGGCGTACAGGTCGCTGACGAAGGCCCGCGTGGCTTCAAGGCCCTGCTGCACCTTGGCCTCGCCCTTGAGCGCGGGGCCGCGCCCGGGCACGAGCGCGAGCGGCTTCAGCGCGGCGATGTTGGCCAGCGTCTGCGGCCAGTCGCTGAAGTAGGCATCACCAGCGTAGGGCGTGGCGTCGAACTCGACCAGGTCACCGGACAGCAGCGTGCGCTCCTGCGGCAGCCACACCACCGTGTCGCCCTTGGTGTGGCCGCGGCCGAGCTGCAGCAACTGCACCTCGAGCTTGCCGAGCCACAGGGTCATCTTGCCGGTGAAGGTGATCGTCGGCCAGGTCATGCCCGCAGGCACCGTCTCGACGTTGCGGAACAGGCGCGGGAAGCGGCCGATCTCGCTGGCCTTGTCGGCCTCGCCGCGCTCGACGATCAGGTCGTAGGTGTCCTGGCTGGCGAGGACCTGCTGCGGCTGGTACGCCGAGGCGCCCAGCACACGCACCGCGTGGTAATGCGTCAGCACCACGTACTTGATCGGCTTGTCGGTCACCTCGCGGATGCGGCGGATCACGTCGGCGGCCATGGCCGGCGTGGCCTGGGTGTCGGCCACCAGCACCGCGTCGTCGCCGATCACGATGCCGGTGTTCGGGTCGCCCTCGGCGGTGTACGCCCAGGCGTGCTCCGAAAGCTGGGTGAAGCTGACCTGCTTCTCTTCAAGATCGGCCTGGGATGCGAACTTCTTCGGGGTCGTCATGATCGCCTCGTATTCGTAATAGACAAATGAGTTTGCAGTGTATGTCTCGCGTTTGCGTTTGGCAAACAAGTTTGCGTAAGGCAAAATATCGCCACTCCACGGATGCCCTCACTTCCCATGCACGACGAGCCAGAGAAAGACGCCGGACAACGCGCCGTGCAGTCGGTCGAAGTCGGTGGCCGCCTGCTGCTTGCGCTGGCGGCCCACCACGGCCCGATGAACCTGAAGGACCTCGCCGCCCAGGGCGGCCTGACGCCTGCGCGCGCTCATCCCTACCTGGTCAGCTTCGGCAAGCTCGGGCTGATCGAGCAGGACAAGGCCACCGGCCGCTATGCGCTCGGGCCCGCTGCGCTGCAGGTGGGGCTGGCCAGCCTGAGCCAGCTCGACCCGGTGCGCGTGGCCGGGCCGGTGGCCGAAGACCTGGCGTCCTCCACCGGTTTCGCGGTGGCGCTGGCGCTGTGGGGCAACCTCGGGCCGACGGTCATCCGCATGATCGAAGCGCGCCAGCCACTGCTGGTGGCCATGCGCTCCGGCACGGTGATGTCCATCCTCGGCACTGCCACCGGGCGGGCATTTGCTGGTGCTCTGCCTGAGGAGCGCGTGGTCAGGGCCGCGCCGGTGGGCGACGAACCGGGCCAGGCCATCGTGTTCTCGGCGGCCGAGCTCAAGGCGCTGCGCCAGGCCCGGCAGGACCTCCGCGTGCACGGGCTGGTCCGCGCAGAGGGGCGCCCGATCCCGGGCGTCAATGCGTTCAGCGCGCCTGCGTTCGATCATGAAGGCCAGCCTGCCATCGTCATCACCGCACTGGGTCACCAGGATCATTTCCCGATCGACTGGCACTCGTCGGTGGCAGACGCGGTGCGCGCCGCCGCAGCCCAGATCTCGCGAGGGCTGGGCTGGCAGGGCAGCCCGGCCGGTGGGCAAGCGGGCTCGAAACGACGCTGAACCGGGCACCGAGACCCCGTTGCCTGGGGCGGTCGAGTCGCAGCCGCTGCGCCAATGCCCAACCCTGTGGCATTGCAGTTGTCCACTCCGCACGCGCGGCACCCGCGACGCACGAGAACCGAGGCGGCGTGCGGCAACCGACAGAACACAGCCACAGAGGCACAGAGGCACAGAGGCGGCGGGATGACGCCCTCTCTGTGTCTCTGTGCCTCTGTGGCTTTGTTTGGTTTTGACCTCAGTTGCGGCGGGCGAGCCGACGCCTTCCTTTGAGCAACCTCTGATTGAGTTCGCGTTGCCGGACGCGCCGGGAAATAGACAAACGCGCACTGCGGATTGATCCAAAGCGCACTCCGCGCGAAATTGCTTTGGTCGGAACTGCCTGTTCGCCACGATGACTCCCGACGACTCAAGCGGCGCTTGCCGTGAAGGGTCGCAGCACAAATGGAGACATACGTTGGACAAGCAAATCGTCGACTACATCGTGGTCGGAGCCGGTTCGGCCGGTTGCGTGATCGCACATCGCCTGATCAAGGCGGGCCACACGGTTCTGTTGCTCGAAGCAGGCCCGACTGACGGCAGCAAGTTCGTCAAGATGCCGGCGACCTTCGTGCGCGTGATCGGCACGGAGCGTTCATGGATCTACGAGACCACCCCGCAGCAGCACGCCAACGGCCGCAAGATGTACGTGCCTCAAGGCCGCATGAACGGCGGAGGCAGCTCACTCAATGCAATGGTCTACATCCGCGGTGCGGCGGCCGACTACGACGCATGGGCCGAAGCAGGCTGCACGGGCTGGTCCTGGAAGGACGTGTTGCCGATATTCAAGCGCGCCGAGAGCAACATGCGCTTCTCGGGCGAGATGCACGGCACTGAGGGTCCGCTGCGCGTCAGTGATACCAAGTTCCGCCACCCGCTGAGTCTGGCCTTTCTGAAGGCGGCCCAGGAAGCGGGTTTGCCGTACAACGATGACTTCAACGGCGGCCACCAGGACGGCGTGGGCTTCTACCAGACCACGACCATCGACGGCACGCGCGGCAGCACGGCGGCGACCTATCTGGCCGCAGTGCTGGGCGACCCGAAGCTCACGCTGGTCAACGGCGCGCATGTGCTGCGGGTGGTGATCGAAGGCGGCCAGGCGACGGGTGTCGAGTACCGCTTGAGCGACGGCACGACGAAGCGGGCGGCGGCGAACCGCGAGGTCGTGCTCAGCGCCGGCGCGCTGGCCAGCCCCAAGCTGCTGCAGGTCTCGGGCATTGGCCCGGGGGAGCTGCTGCAACGCATCGGCGTGCCGGTGCAGCGCGAGCTTGCGGGTGTCGGCGAGAACTTCCAGGACCACCTGGAGATCATTGCCCACGGCCGTTGCCGTGGGCCGATCAGCCTGCTCGGCCAGGACAAGGGCCTCACCGCGCTGAAGCATGGCCTGCAGTGGGAGCTGTTCAAGACCGGGCTGCTGACTTCCAACGTCGTCGAGAGCGGCGGCTTTGTCGATACCTCGGGCAGTGGCCGACCCGACATCCAGTTCCACGTGCTGCCAGTGTTGGTCGGCGATGTCGACCGGCCGATGCCCGAGGTGCATGGCATCTCGATCGACCCCTGCTTCCTGCGGCCGAAATCACGCGGACGCGTGCGGGCCAAGAGTGCCGACGCGATGGAGCAGGCGGAGTTCGATGGCGGCTTCCTCAGTGCGCAGGAAGACGTGGACACGCTCGTGCGCGGCTTGAAGCTGGCGCGTCGCATCCTGCGCATGCCGTCGCTGAGCAAGGTGATTGCCGAAGAGCTTTATCCCGGCACTAACGAGCACATGCCCGACGCCGAACTCGAACAGTTCGTGCGGCAGTACGCCAAGACCGTCTACCACCCGGTGGGCACCTGCCGCATGGGTACCGACACGATGGCCGTCGTCGACCCACAGCTGCGCGTGCACGGCGTCGGCCGCCTGCGTGTGTGCGACGCCTCCGTGATGCCCACGATCTGCAGCGGCAACACCAACGCCCCCACGATCATGATCGCCGAGCGTGGTGCCGAGCTGATGCTCGCGCGCTGACGGCGGCGGTCTCCTTCAACGACCCACCACCTGACCACGCCCCATGAACACTCAAGACCTTACCCAGCAGGAACTGGCACGCATCGGCTTTCTCTCGCGGCGCAGCCATGGCAATTTCATCAACGGCGAGTTTTGCGAGGCCCACGCCAGCCAGCGCATCGAGGTGGTCGACCCCGCCTCCGAGATGGTCGTGGCCGAGACGCCCGACAGCGATGAACACGATGTCAATGCGGCTGTCGCCGCCGCGCGCCGGGCGCTGGAGGATTCCGCCTGGTCTCGCATGCGGCCGGCCGACCGCGAGCGCATCCTCTTTCGCCTGTCGCAATTGATCGAGGAGCACGGCGACGAGCTCAGCGCCATGGAGACGCTGCAGAGCGGCAAGCTGCAGGGCGTGGCGCGCATGATCGACGTGGGCTTCTCCGCCGAGTTCGTGCGCTACATGGCCGGCTGGGCCACCAAGATCGAGGGCAGCACGCTGCAGAACTCGATTCCGTTCCCGCCCGGCGCCCGCTACCACACCTACACGCAGCGCGAGCCCGTCGGCGTCGTGGCGGCGGTCGTGCCGTGGAACTTCCCGCTCGCCATCGCGCTGTGGAAGATCGCGCCGGCACTGGCCGCAGGCTGCACCGTCGTCGTCAAGCCATCGCCCGAGACGCCGTTGACCGCACTGCGCCTTGCAGTGCTGGCGATGGAAGCCGGCCTGCCGGCGGGCGTGCTGAACGTCGTGTGCGGCGGCGGTGCGACGGGTGCTGCGCTGTGTGCGCATCCGGGCATCGACAAGATCAGCTTCACCGGCTCCACGCCCACGGGGCGCGCCATCGGCCACGCTGCGGTGGACCACATGACCCGGTTCACGCTGGAGCTGGGCGGCAAGTCGCCCATGATCGTGTTGCCCGATGCCGACCCGGCCGCCGCAGCCATGGGTGCAGCGATGGGCATCTTCTTCAACCAGGGGCAGGTCTGCGCCGCCAGTTCGCTGCTGTACGTTCACCGCAGCTTGTTCGACAAGGTCGTGAACGAGGTGGCGCGCCACGCCGAGCGCATGCGCATCGGCTCCGGCTTCGATCCCGCGTCTGAACTTGGCCCGGTGGTCTCACGCCGGCAGTTCGACCGGGTGATGGGCTACCTCGACGGCGCGCGCCTCGCCGGCGCCACCGCGCTGACCGGCGGCAAGCGCGCACGCGACGCCGGATGCTTCATCCAGCCCACCGTGCTGGTCGACGTGAACCCGACGATGCAGGTGGTGCGCGAGGAGGTCTTCGGTCCGGTGCTCGCGGCAATGCCTTTCGATGACGTCGAGGACGTGATCCGGGAAACGAACGCCTCGCCATTCGGCCTCACGGCGAGCGTCTGGTCCAACAACCTGTCGGCCGTGCACCGCATCGTGCCGCGGCTGAAGGCCGGCACCGTGTGGGTCAACACCCACAACATGCTCGACGCCAACCTGCCATTCGGTGGCTACAAGCAGAGCGGCATGGGTCGTGATCTGGGCCGCGCGGCCGTCGAGTCCTACACCGAAGTGAAGAGCGTCTGCATGTCGGTCTGACGCACCGACGATTCAAAAACAAACGGAGACAACATGAAGAAACTAGGAATGCCCGCTGCGGCTGCAGCGATGGCAATGGTCTGTGTCGCGCCTGCCGCCCTGGCAGGTGAAGGCGGCGGGTCGAGCTACCCCGGCGGCGTGGAGAACTTTCTGACCGGTGCGGCCCCACCGCCCGGCTTCTATGTGCTGGAGTACGGCAACGTCTACCGCGCCGACAAGCTCAAGGACGGCAATGGGAACACCGTCCCGCTGCCGGTCTTCGACGTGGCCGCGAACGTCGCCGCCACGCGTTTCGTGTGGTCCACGACGACCATGGTGGCCGGCGGCAATGTGGTGTACCACGCCATCGTGCCGCTGGTGGACCTGAAGGTCGAAGTGCCCGGCCTGGCGCAGCGCAAGACCGGCCTGGGCGACATCACATTCGGCCCGGCTATCTCCTTTCACCATTCACCCACACTGCACAGCGTGCTGGGGCTGGACTTTGTCGCCCCCGTCGGTCGCTACGCCAAGGGTGACGTGGCCAACATCGGCCGCAACTACTGGTCGATCCAGCCGCTGTACACCGTGAGCTACATCGATGCGGCCGGCTTCAACGGCGACTTCAAGCTCACCTTCAGCTTCAACCAACGCAACAAGGACACCGACTACCGCTCGGGCAACGAGGTCTACCTCGACTACTCCGCTGGCTGGGGCCTGGGCAACGGCTGGGTGCTCGGCGCGGGCGGCTATGCGATGCGTCAGCTCGGCAACGACACCAGCGCCGGTGCGTCCCTGGCCGACAGCAAAGGCGCGGCCTTCGCCTTCGGCCCTTCGCTGAAGTACGACAACGGCAAGGGCTGGTTCATTACCGCCAAGTGGACGCGCGAGATGTCGGTGCGCAACCGGCCCGAAGGCAGCGCCCTTTGGATCAAGACCATCCTGCCGTTCTGAACCTGGAGACCCCATGAAGATCACATTGCAATGCATCGCCGCCGCTGCGGCCTTGCTCGTCACCGGCGCCGCAATGGCGCAGGCCAAGCCCGTCTGCGGGCTCAACAACGGCAAGGCCGCGAGCGGTGAACCGATCTCGCTCGGCGCCGTGGTCGGCAAGACCGGGCCCGACGATTTCAGTGCCTCGGCGCTGGCGTCTCAGGCTTACTTCAAGTGCGTCAACGCCAATGGCGGCATCAACGGCCGGCCGGTGGAGCTGACCATCGTCGACGACCAGTGGAACCCGGAGGTCGCCGCCCAGGTGGCCGCCAAGCTGGTGAAGGACCGCAAGGTGCTCGCGATGGTGGGCAGCTCCAGCTTCGTCGAGTGCGGCGTCAACGCGAAGATGTACGCCCAGGAAGACGTGATGGTGATTGCCGGCGTCGGCGTGCCGCGCGAGTGCTTCTTCGCGAAGAACTATGTGCCGGTGAATGCGGGGCCGCGTGTCTCGGGCACCGTGGCCGCGATGTATGCCGCGCAGGCCTACAAGGCCAAGAAGATGGTCTGCGTGATTCCCAACATCCCGAGCCTGGGCAACTGGGCCTGCGACGGTGCGAAGGACTGGGGCAAGGCCAACGGCGTGGACGTGGAGGTGATCGCGGTCGATCCGGGCTCGCCCGACGCGACGTCGACGATGCTGCAGGCGGCCGCGAAGAAGCCGGACGCCATCGTCCTGAACCTGCCCAAGGGCATCATGGTGCCGATGCTGGCGGCGGCCGAGCAGCAGGGTCTGGCGAAGAAGATCCGCTTTGTCTCCAGCACGCCGGCCTACAACGTCGACGTGCCCAAGACCATCGGCGCGGCCTGGAACGGCAACTTCGACCTCCATCTCGAGTTCATGCCGGTGGAGTCAGCCGGCGCCGACAACCTGAACTGGAAGGCGACGATGGAGGCCTTCGGCGGCAAGACCGATCCGCGCGATTCGTTCGCGCAGGGCGGCTACCTCGCCGCGCGCATCGTGACCGAGGCGCTGCTGAAGATGGACCCGAAGAAGATCGACCGCGCCAGCGTCAGCACCGCGCTGCGCAACGTCAAGGGCTTCAAGAGCGACATCCTGTGCCGGCCGTTCTATGTGGGCGACGGTGCGCGCCACAACGCCAACAGCAGCGGCCCGATCGCACAGGTCAGCGGCAACGGCTTCAAGCAGGTCAGCAATGGCTGCCTGATGGCCGCTGACCCCGAACTGAGCGACCTGCGCGAGCAGGAAAAGAAGCTCGGCCTCTGATCTGAATCTGAGGTTGCAATGCCCGATCTGTTGCCATTCCTGATCTCCGGCCTCGGCGTGGGCGCGGTCTACGCGCTGTCGGGCGTCGGGCTGGTCGTGCTGTACCGCTCGTCGGGGGTGCTGAACTTCGCGTTCGGCGCCCTCGGCGCGGTGGCCGCCTACGTCGCCTGGTCGGCCCTGGACCGCGAGTGGCCGCTCGGGCTGGCCGCACTGGCTGCGGTGGCGACTTCGGTCGCCATCTCGCTGGCCTACGGTCGGCTTCTCGCGCCGCGACTGGCTGAGCGCGAACCCACGGTGCGCTCGATCGGCACCCTGGGCCTGGCGCTCGTGGTGCTGGGCTTCACCGAATGGTTCTGGGGCGAGCAGCCGCGCCGGCTCGTGCTGCCCACCGATGCGGGCGCCATCGAGTTTGCCGATGTGCGGCTCACCTATACACGGGTGCTCGGTCTCGCCGCCGCGGTGGCGATGATGGCGGCAGTGGGCTTGTTGCTGGCCCGCACGCGCATCGGCCTGGCGATGCGGGCGCTGGCCGACCAGCGGGGCTTGAGCGCCATCCTGGGCATCCGCGTGCTCCAGGTGGATACGGCGGCCTGGGTCATCTCCGGCGCCTTTGCTGGCGTGTGCGGGCTTTTGCTGGCCAACATCGTGCGGATGCAGGCCACGGTGCTGACCTTCCTCGTCATCCCCGCGTTCGCAGCCGCCATCATCTGCCGCCTGTCCTCGCTTCCCGTCACCGTGGTGGCCGGGCTGGCCATCGGCATGCTCGAAGCCGTCGCTGTGCTGGTGCCCGGCTTCTCGCCCTTTCGCACCGCGACTCCCTTTCTCATTGCGCTGCTGGCCATCGTGCTGTGGCGCGACGCCTCCCGCAAAGCATGACTTCCGATTCCATCAAACGCGAGCGGCGTGCCGCCCGCCTGGCCCTGCTGCGCATGGCGCTCGTGGTGCTGGCCATCGGGGCGCTGGTGCCCTGGCTGGCCAACGCCTACTGGATCAAGACGTTGACCTCGTCGCTGGCGCTGGCCATCGCGGCGGCCGGTGTGGCGCTGCTGTATGGCCAACTCGGCCTGGTGAGCCTGTGCCAGTACGCCTTGCTGGGCGTGGGCGGCTGGGTCGCGCTGCGTGTGGGCCATGGGCTGCACTGGCCGTTCGAGGCCTGCGTGCTGGCCGGTGGGCTGTCTGCGGGCGTGGTGGGCATGCTGGCCGGGCTGCCGGCCCTGCGCCTGAAGGGCCTCTACCTTGCGCTGGTGACGCTGATGCTGGCCGGGGGCTTCCAGGTGGTGATCAGCGCGACGGGTTTTCCGGACGGCGGCGCCGGCTTTCTCGGGCGCATCAGCGGTAGCGAACGGCTGATATTGCCCCGCCCCGCCATCGCGCAGGGCGAGGGCGCCTACTTCGCCTACGTGGCCGCCTGGCTGGCTGCCATGTTGGCGCTGCTGGAGGTGCACCGGCGCACGCGGGCCGGCCGCTCCTGGGCGCTGATCCGCCGCGGCGAAGCGGTGGCCGAGGGCGCGGGCGTCAACGTGCTGCTGTACCAGACTTGGGCCTTCGGTCTGGCCGGCGCGTGCGCAGGCGTCGCGGGCGCGCTGCTGGCCGGTGCCGTGGGCCAGCTCGACGGCCGCGCGTTCGCGGCCAGCGAGTCGGTGATGCTGTTCGCGCTGACGCTGATCGGCGGCGCCTACCACTGGGTCGGGGCGTTGGTGGCTGGCCTGCTGCTGCGTGCCGTGCCGTCGCTGCTGGTCGACCTGGGTGTCAACGGCTACCTGGCGATGGTGTTCTTCGGTGCCGCGCTGCTGCATGCGCTCATCACCGCACCGCGCGGGCTGGCCGGCCAGTGGCTGGCGGCCTTCCAGCGCCGCACAGTCAAGGCTCAGCCATGATCGAGATTCGCGGCCTGACCGTGGCCTTTGGTGCCGTCACGGTGATCGACGCACTCGACGCCGTGCTCGACGCCCCGGTGTGCGGCCTGATCGGCCCGAACGGCGCGGGCAAGACCACGCTCGTCAACCTGCTCAGCGGCTTCGCACCGGCCCGGTCGGGCGAGGTGCGCGTTGACGACACGAGTTTGCTTGGCATGAACACCGCGCGCCGCGTGCGCTTCGGCCTGCGCCGCTCGTTCCAGACCGAACAGGTGGTGGAGGACCTGAGCGTCTGGGACAACGTGCAGTCCATGCTCGACCATGTGCCGCATCGCCGCGACCAGGCCGACGCGCAGGTGCACCGGGCGCTTGCGCACGCCGGGCTGCTGGATTGCGCCGAGGTGCCGGGTGCCGAACTCGATCTGTTCCGGCGCCGCATGGTGGAAGTGGCCAAGGCCCTGGTCGGCGCACCACGCCTGATCCTGTTCGATGAGCCGGGCGCCGGACTGGACGAGCGCGAGTCGCGCGTGCTGCGCGACGCAATCTCGGCCATCCCAGAGAACTTCGGCGCCCAAGTGCTGTTGATTGATCACGACGTCGATCTGATCGCAGCCATCTGCACGCAGACCCTGGTACTGGACTTCGGTCGCCGGCTGGCGCTGGGCGCCACGCGCTCGGTGCTGGACGACCCGCTCGTTCGCCAGGCCTACCTCGGCGCCTGACCCTCACGGATTGCAATGCTTGAAGTTCGCCAACTCCACGTTTCGCGCGGCGGCAAAGCCGTTGTGCACGGCTTCGACCTGGATGTCGCGGCCGGAGAGATCGTCACGCTACTCGGCCCGAATGGTGCCGGCAAGTCGAGCATCGTGCTCGCGCTGGCTGGCGCCATCGCGCGCAGCCAAGGCCATGTGCGCATCAACGGCACAGGGCTGGAAGGTCTCTCGCCCGACGCGGTGCGCCGGGCCGGCCTGGCCATCGTGCCCGAGGGCCACCACCTGCTCGGCAGCCTGTCGGTGCACGACAACCTGCGGGCCGCTGCGATGGTCCACACGAGCGCGGAGGTCGAGCCCGCCATCGCGCGCGTGCTGAAGATCTTTCCGGAACTCGAAGCCAAACTCGCCCAGCCCGGCCGATCACTTTCCGGCGGGCAGAAGCAGATGGTCTGCATGGCGCAGGCCCTGCTCGCCCGGCCCAAGGTGCTTGTCGTGGACGAGTTGTCGCTCGGCCTCGCGCCGCTGGTCGTGCGGCGCCTCGCCGAGGTGTTGCGGCAGGCGGCTGCCGATGGGGTTGGTGTGCTGTTGATCGAGCAGTTCACCACGCTGGCGTTGACGCTCGCGAGCCGTGCCTTTGTGCTGCAGCGCGGGCGGACGGTGTGGTCGGGAGCGGCGCAGACGCTGCGCGAGCAACCCGAGATCCTGCACGGCAGCTACCTGGGCTGACGCAGCACTACCGCGTCAGTGCCTCGCCTCGCCTCGCGTCTCGCCGGCCTGCCGTTGGCAGGCGCCCGGCGTGAGGCCATAACGCTGCTTGAACAGTCGATTCAGGTGCGCGCCGCTTCTGAAACCCCACGCGAAACCGATCTCCGCCGCTGAGCGGTTCGCGTTGGCTTCGTGTGTGAGCGCGGCGTGGCAGCGTTCCAGACGGCTATTCCAGATCTGGCGCTCCAGGCTGACATCGTCGTCCTCGAACACGCGGTGCAAATAGCGCTTGGAACAGCGAAGTGCGTCGGCGATGCGTTGAATGCTCAGCTCCGGATCGGAAAGATGCGTTTGCACATACTGGCGCGCGCGCATCTTGAGCAACGAGGGCAGCGGCACCGGCTCTCTGATGCGTCGCAGCGCTTCTGCCAGCGTCGAGCCAAGCAACCCAATGACGGACTCGCTCAGAGCTTGGCCCGCACCGTCGGGCAGGCCGGGCAGTTGTTCGCTCAGTGCGCGGAGGTAGCTGCCGAAGACGCCGTGCAAGCCGGCAACGTTGTCGCTGCCCAATTCGCCGGCGTGCGGCCCTGGCAGGCGCAGCCCGGGGAGCAGTGCGCGCGGCACCTGGGTCACGAGCAGCGTGCAGCGCTCGGGGTTGGTGATCGAATATGGCGCGCGCGGGTCGTAGAGGATCCACTGGCCGGGCTGCAGAACCACGCGGCGCTGCTGTTGTTCGACGATGCCCCGGCCACTGACCTGCAGCACCAATTTGTAGAAGTCGTCGCTCGGCAATTCGCCGCAGGCCGCGTCACGCTCAACGTGATGAGCCGGCGCGTCGATGCGGTACATGCGCAGGGCGCCGACGTCGAAGGCATCGAGGGATGCGTCCAACGGGCCGTCGTGCAGGCTGGAAACGCGCAGGCGGCCGAAGTAGCGCGTGGTGATATTGCCCCAGGCCTGCGCCCGATCACAAGCGAGAACCCGGTTCGTTGACCAGTGTGTGTGATGCATCTTGTCTCTCAGCCCATGCTGCCTTGGCAGTTTAGTAGCGGCGTTCGCGCACTGGCCCTAGTGAAAGCTCGCACGAGGCCTGCAGAACCGCTGGGATATTGGGGCCGGGAGCAAATCAGTGAAGTGGTTTACCAGCTGCGCGCGAGCGCGCCGTGCGGCCGGCGGTCAAAACTCCTCGGTGTCGATCTCGGCCTGTGTGGCGGCGCTGTAGCGCGCCGCTGACCGTGTGGCGGTTGATCAGGGCGTCGAGCCGGGCGAGTGTGGCGGCGTCGAGCGCCAGCTGCGGCGCCGCGAGCAGGTCGCCCAGGTGATCGGGGCGCGAGGTGCCGGGGATGGGGACGATGTCGTCACCCTGGTGCAGCAACCAGGCCAGCGCCAGCGTGGCCGGCGCGCAGCGCAGCCGGGCCGCTTCTGCTTCGAAAGCGTCCAGCAGGCGCAAGTTGGCGCTGTAGTTCTCGGGCGAGAAGCGCGGCATGGCGTGGCGGATGTCCCTGGGCTCCAGCTTGCTGATGTCGCGCAGCTCGCCGCCGAGAAAGCCGCGCGCCAGCGGGCTGAAGGCGACGAAGGCGGTGCCCAGCTCACGGCAGGCTTTCAACACGGCGATCTCGGCGTTGCGAGTCCACAGCGAGTACTCGGTCTGCAGCGCGGCAATCGGGTGCACCGCATGGGCGCGCTTCAAGGTGGCGGCAGAGACCTCGGACAGGCCCAGCGCGCGAACCTTGCCCGCCTGCACCAGCTCGGCCATCGCGCCGACGCTGTCCTCCACCGGCACCTTGGCGTCGAGCCGGTGCAGATAGAGCACGTCGATGACGTCGGTGCGCAGCCGCTTCAGGCTGGCCTCGACGCTCGCTCGGATCGTCTCCGGCCGACCGTCGATGACGCGCACACCGTCCACGCCTTGCATGCCGCATTTGCTCGTCAGCACGATCCGCTCGCGATGCGGCGCCAGCAGACCGCCGAGCAGTTCCTCGTTGGYGCCGAAGCCGTACAGCGCCGCGGTATCGAACAGCGTGACGCCGCCATTGAGCGCGCCGTCCAGCACGGCTGCCGCGACGTCGCGCGATGGCGGTGTGCCATAGGCGTGGCTGAGGTTCATGCAGCCCAGGCCGATGGCCGAGACCTCGAAGGGACCGATGCGGCGTGTCTTCATGCGGCGGCCTTCAGCTGTTGCTCCAACTGGTGCAGCACCCGGTAGCAGGGCAACACCTGGGCCACGCTGCTGTTGGGCTCACGGCCCTCGCGGATGGCGGCGAAGAACTCGCGATCCTGCAGCTCGATGCCGTTCATGGACACGTCCACCGCCGACACGTCGATTTTGTTCTCCTTGCCATCGAACAGGTCGTCGTAGCGCGCCAGGTAGGTGCCGGTGTCGCCGATGTAGCGGAAGAACGTCCCCAGCGGGCCGTCGTTGTTGAAGGACAGGCTCAGCGTGCAGATGGCGCCGTTGGCGGCCTTGAGCTGGATGCTCATATCCATCGCAATGCCCAGCGTTGGGTGGATAGGGCCTTGCAGCGCATGGGCCTGCACGACCGGGCTCTGCACCTGATATGCGAACAGGTCCACCGTGTGCGCGGCGTGGTGCCATAGCAGGTGGTCGGTCCAGCTGCGTGCCTGGCCGAGCGCATTCATGTTGGTGCGGCGGAAGAAGTAGGTCTGCACGTCCATCTGCTGGACGTTGAACTCGCCGGCCGTGATCTTCTTGTGCACCCACTGGTGGCTGGGGTTGAAGCGCCGCGTGTGACCGCACATCGCGACCAGGCCGGACTTCTGCGCGATGCTGATGACCTCCTCGCCATCGGCCAGCACGTCGCACAGCGGGATCTCCACCTGCACATGCTTGCCCGCCTTCAGGCAGGCCAGGGTCTGGCTGGCGTGCATCTGCGTGGGCGTGCAGAGGATGACGGCGTCGACTTCGGGCAGAGCCAGCGCATCGGCCAGGTCGGTGGCGACGTGGCCAATGCCGTACTTGGCGGCGACCTCGCGGGTCTTGTCCAGGTCACGGCTGATCAGCGAGACGACTTCGACGCCGGCTATGTTCTTGATGCCGTCCAGGTGCTTGATGCCGAAGGCGCCGGCGCCGGCCAGCGCAACACGAATTGGTTGAGTCATGTGTTCTCCAGAATCAGATGGCCGACCGCCGTGTTCGAGGCAGGCACGTGATAGAAGCGATGCGCGACGTGCGGGGCCGCGCCACCGTTGACGTCGGCCATCGCGCCGCGGGCGATCAGCCACATGACGAGCTCGATGCCTTCGGAGCCGGCTTCGCGCACGTACTCGTCATGCGGCACTCGCGACAGGGCGTCGGGCTCGGCGATCAGGCGGTCCAGGAAGCGGGTGTCCCACTCGCGGTTGATGAGACCGGCACGCGGGCCTTGCAACTGGTGGCTCATGCCGCCGGTGCCCCAGATCTGCACATTCAGGTCCGGCCCGAACGACTCGACCGCGCGGCGGATGGCCTGGCCCAGCATGAAGCAGCGCCGCCCCGACGGCACCGGGTAGTGCACGACATTGACCGCGAACGGGATGACGGTGCAGGGCCAGGCGCCTTTCACCGGGTCGGGCTGGCCGCACATCAACGACAGCGGCACGGTCAGGCCGTGGTCCACGTCCATCTTGTTGACGATGGTCAGGTCGAAATCGTCCTGGATGACGCTGTGCGCGATGTGCGCGGCCAGCTCCGGGTGGCCGATGACGGTCGGCACCGGGCGCGGGCCCCAGCCCTCGTCGGCCGGCTCGAAGCGGGCCGCGGTGCCGATGGCGAAGGTGGGAATCAGGTCGAGGCTGAAGGCCGTCGCGTGGTCGTTGTAGACCAGGAAGACGACATCCGGGCGGTTGTTGTCGAACCAGCGCTTGGAAGGTTCATAGCCCGCAAAGACGGGCTGCCAGTAAGGCTCGGTGGTTTTGCCCAGGTCCAGTGCCGCGCCGATGGCGGGCACATGCGAGGTGTAGACGGAAGCGGTGATGCGGGCCACGGTTACTTCTTCCCTGCTTTGCCTTGCGGCTGGCGGTGCGCCTGCGCGTCGCCGTCCTCGCCAACGCGGCGGTTGCCTTCTACGGAGCGACCGCCGGAGATCATCATGTTGCGGTACTCCTCTTCGGTCATGCCCGTCATGCTGCCTGCCATCTGCTGGAAGCTCTTGCCGTCGGTCGCGCCGATCTTGGCCAGGAAGTAGATGTTGCCGCCCAGGCGGATGCACTCGTTCAGGTCGCGCGCCAGCACGGCCGCCTTCTGCGCATCGGTCATCGGCCACTCGTCGAGATAGGCGCGCTCGTCGGCCTTGAAGCGGGCGCGGTTGTCGGCCTTCATCAGCGACATGCAGAACTGGTTCAGCCAGTAGCCCTTGCGGGATTGTTCGGCGTCGAAGATGGTGGTGCCGGGGATGTCGGTGTAGGACTTGTCGAGCGGCATCAGCTTTCCTCCGGCCAGTACAGGCGCATGGGGTTGTCCACCAGCAGCCGGCGTTGTAGCTCAGGCGTCGGGGCGATGTGGGGGATGAAGTCGACCAGCAGGCCGTCGTCGGGCATGTGGTCATTGAGGTTGGGGTGGGGCCAGTCCGTGCCCCACAGCACGCGGTCAGGGAACTCGTCCATGACGCGGCGGGCAAAGGGCAGGACGTCGCGATAGGCGTTCTGCTCGCCGTCCAACGCGCGCGGGCCGGTGACGGACAGGCGCTCGGGGCAGCTGAGCTTGCTCCACACGTTGTCGTTCTCGCGCATGAACTTCAGGAAGAGTTCGAACTCCGGGCCGTCGACGGGTTTGCTGACGTCAGGCCGGCCCATGTGGTCGACGACGACGGTGGTGGGCAGGGCGGTGAAGAAGTCCCACAGCTCGGGCAGGTCGGCCGCCTCGAAGTAGATGACGACATGCCAGCCCAGCTTGGCGATGCGCGCGGCGATCTCCTGCAGCTCGTCCTTGGGCGTGAAGTCCACCAGCCGCTTGACGAAGTTGAAGCGAACGCCGCGCACGCCGGCCTCGTGCATGCGTTGCAGCTCGGCGTCGCTGATGCCGCGCTTGATGGTGACCACGCCGCGGGCTTTGCCGCCTGAACTCTGCAGCGCGTCGACCAGCGCGCTGTTGTCGGCGCCGTGGCAGGTGGCCTGCACGATGACATTGCGCGCAAACCCGAGTTGGTCGCGCAGCGCGAAGAGCTGTTCCTTGCTCGCGTCGCAGGGCGTGTACTTGCGCTCTGGCGCGAAGGGGAACTGCGCACCGGGGCCGAACACATGGCAGTGCGCGTCGACGGCGCTAGCCGGCACTTGGAAACGCGGTTTGGAAGGAGCGGCGTACCAGTCCAGCCAGCCGGGGGTCTTGGTGAAGTCCATGGTTTCAGTCGATGTAGCGCAGGCCGGCTTTTTCCAGCGGCTCACGCATCTTGTACATGTCGAGGCCAAGCACGCCGGAAGCCAGCTTGGCGCGCTTCTCGCCTTCGAAGCTCTCGCGCTTGAGGGCGGCTTCCAGCGTGTCGACCGCACGCGCGGACGGCACGCAGACGACGCCGTCGTCGTCCGCCACGATGACGTCGCCCGGCGTGACCCACATGCCGGCGCACACCACCGGCACGTTGACCGAACCCAGCGTCGCCTTGATGGTGCCCTTGCTGCTGATGCACTTGCTCCAGACCGGGAAGCCCATCTGCTGCAGCGTCTTCACGTCGCGCACGCCGGCATCGATGACGAGGGCACGCGCGCCGCGCGCCTGGAAGGAGGTGGCGAGCAGGTCGCCGAAGTAGCCGTCGGTGCAGTCGGCGGTGACCGCCGCGACGACGATGTCGCCGGGCTGGATCTGCTCGGCGGCGACATGCATCATCCAGTTGTCGCCGGGTTGCAGCAGCACGGTCACGGCCGTGCCCGACACCTGCACGCCGGCGTAGATGGGCCGCATATAAGGCTTGAGCAGGCCCACACGGCCCATGGCCTCGTGCACGGTGGCCGAGCCCAGCGCGGCCAGGCCGTCGGCGGCCGTGCGGTCGGCGCGCTGGATGTTGCGGTAGACGACGCCCAGTTCGTACATGGTCAGAGCCCCTTGGCTTTCAGTTGCGCATCCAGGCGCGGGAAGACGCGGCGGGCATTGCCCTCGTAGACGGCGTGGCGATCCTCGTCGCTGAGATTGGCTGTGGCCTCGACGTAGCGCTTGGTGTCGTCGTAGTAATGGCCGGTCTCGGGATCGATGCCGCGCACGGCGCCGATCATCTCGGACGCGAACAGGATGTTCTTGACCGGGATCACCTTGGTCAGCAGGTCTATGCCTGGCTGGTGATAGACGCAGGTGTCGAAGAAGATGTTGTTCAGCAGGTGCTCGCTCAGCAGCGGTTTCTTCAATTCCTGGGCCAGGCCGCGGAGGCGCCCCCAGTGGTAGGGCACCGCGCCGCCGCCGTGCGGGATCAGGAACTTCAGCGTCGGGAAGTCCTTGAACAGGTCGCTGGTCAGGCACTGCATGAAGGCCGTCGTGTCGGCGTTCAGGTAGTGTGCGCCGGTGGTGTGGAAGCAGGCATTGCAGCTGGTTGACACATGCACCATGGCCGGGATGTCGTACTCGACCATCTGTTCGTAGATGGGGTACCAGTGCCGGTCCGACAGCGGCGGCGACGTCCAGTGGCCGCCGGAGGGGTCGGGGTTCAGGTTGATGCCGACATTGCCGTACTCCTCCACGCACTTGACCAGTTCGGGGATGCAGGTCGCCGGGTCCACGCCGGGGGACTGCGGCAGCATGGCCGCGGGCACAAAGTGATCTGGGAAGAGCTGGGCCACGCGGTAGCAGAGCTCGTTGCAGATGGCGGCCCAGGTGGCGGAGGTGTTGAAGTCTCCGATGTGGTGGGCCATGAAGCTGGCGCGCGGGCTGAAGATGGTCAGGTCCGAGCCGCGCTGCTTCATCAGCTTGAGCTGGTTGGTCTCGACGGACTCGCGCAGCTCGTCGTCGCTGATCCTCAGCTCGCTGGCCTTGGGCGCGCGGGTGGGATCCTTCAGGCCGGCGATCTGCAGGTCGCGCCAAGCGCCCAGTGCGGCGGGGGCCGTCGTGTAGTGGCCGTGGACGTCGATGATCATCAGAGCTTCTCCTTGTTGTCAGTGCGCGAGTGCCGTGCGGGCGTCGCGGCCGTCAGGGTCATCCGCAAAACCATCGGCATCGCGCTTGATCCACAGCGCTGCTGCGGCGAGGGCGCCGGGCACGGCCAGCACCAGGAAGACGGTGCCAATGCTGGCATGCATGGCGGCCATCTGCGCCACCAGCAGCGAGCCCAGGATGCCGCCGAAGCGGCCGATGCCCAGCATCCACGACACACCCGTGGCACGCGCATTGGTGGGATAGAAAGCCGCGGCCAGCGCCGGCAGCGAGGACTGGGCCGTGTTCATCAGCACGCCGGCCAAGAAGACGCAGACGACCAGCGCGGCCACGTTGCCTGTCATCTGGCCGATGGACCAGATGGCCACCGAGGTCAGCGCAAAGCCCAGGGCAACGATGCGGTTGGGCTCGACGCGGTCCATCAGCCAGCCGAAGAACACGGCGCCGACGCCGCCCAGCGGGAAGAGGGCCGAGATCAGCGTGGCGGTGCGCGGCTCGATGCCGGCCTCCTTGAACAGCAGCGGCATCCAGTTGATCAGCGCATAGAAGATCACCAGGCCCATGAAATAGGCGACCCACAGCATCAACGTTCCCAGGCGGTAGGACCGCGCCAGCACCTGCGCCAGGCCGCCACGTTCGTTGGTGACGACGCGGGTCTCGCTCAGCGTGAAGCGCTCGATCTGGTGCACCTGCGGGCCGGCGATGCGGGCCAGCGCGGCGCGGATGCGTTCGACCGGTTGGCGGCGCGTGACCATGAAGCGCACCGACTCGGGCAGCAGCGTCAGCAGGCCGACCGTCAGCAGCAGCGGCGCGATGCCACCCAGCACCAGCACGCTCTGCCAGCCCCATTGCGGGATCATCCACGCGGCCAGGAAGCCGCCGAAGGCCGCACCCAGCGGGAAGCCGCAGAACATGAGGTTGGTCAGCGTGGAGCGGCGCGCGGTGGGGCAGTACTCGCTCATCAGCGTGACGGCGCTGGGCATGGCCGAGCCCAGGCCCAGGCCGGTGATGAAGCGCAGCACGCTGAGTTCCGTCAGGTTGGTGGCGAAGGCCGAGGCCAGCGTGGCGACGCCGAAGAGCAGCACCGTCACCGTCAGCACACGCTTGCGGCCCAGCCGGTCGGCGATGGGGCCGGACAACAGCGCGCCGGCGGCCAGGCCGAAGAGGGCGGCGCTCAGCACCGGCGCCAGYATGGGCTTGGTGACGCCCCAGTCCTTGATCAGCGACGGCGCGATGTAGCCGATGGCCGCGGTGTCGAAGCCGTCCAGCAGCACGACGAAGAAGCACAGCGCGAAGACCACCCATTGCCAGCGGGACAGCGGGTGGTCGTCGATGAGGCGCTGCACGTCCACGGCACGCGTGCCGGGAGCGGGGATCGGTGAGGTCTGCAAGCTTGTCTCCTGTTGTCGTTGGGGTCAGCGCGCGTCCGAAGTCGCGCGCATGCCGTGTTGCCGTTTGATCGCCTCGGTGGCGGGGCTGGCCATGAAGTCCAGCAGGGCCAGTGCCGCTTCGGGCTGGGTCGCACGGGCCGTGATGGCGCCGCTGAAGCGGCTGACGATGTCGACCCCCGGCGGCATGCCGCCGAGCAGCGTGATGCCGGAAACATCCATCAGCTCGCTGTACTGCTGGAAGCCCAACTCGACCTCGCCGCTGGCCACCAGGCTGCCGACCGGCACGCCGGGGCGGGCCTGCACGAGGCGGGCCTTCAAGCTGTCGGCCAGGCCCCAGCGCTCGAAGAGCTGCATCAAGGCCGTGCCGCTGGGGCCGGTCGAGTAGCCGATGGTGCGGGCTTGCAGCACGGCGGCGCGCAAGGCGGTTTCCGTGCTGATATCCGGTTGGGCCGAACCGGCACGCACGGCAATGGTGACGCTGGAGTCGGCGATGGCGCGCACGCTGCCGGGCAGCAATCGACCGGCGGCGTCCAGCTTGGCGATGGCATCGCTGGCCAGCACAACCACGTCGAAGGCCTCGCCGTCGTGCACGCGACGCGCGGCGTCCACGCCACCGACCGATTCGAGGTGGACGGCCGGTGCGCCGGTTTGAGCATGCGCTTGCGCGAGTGCCGTCAGCAGATGGCGCGTGGCCATGGACGAGATCAGGGTGAGGGCGGTGCTCATGGGGCGCGATTCTTCGCAGTGAAGCTCTGTCACGCTAGGTCTGGCTGCTGCTATCAGCTATAGCGATCCGGCATGGGCTCTGCCAAGATGCGCACATGACGTTGAACCAGATCGAGTACTTCATCCAGGTGGCCGAGCACGGCAGCTTCAGCAAGGCCGCGCTGGTGTTGAACGTGGCGCAGCCGGCGCTGAGCCGGCAGGTGCGGGCGCTGGAGACGGAGCTGCACGAAACCCTCTTCCTGCGCAATGGTCGCGGCGTGACGCTGACCGAAGCCGGGCGCCGGCTGCTGGAGCATGGTCAGGGCATCCTGCACCTGGTAACGCAGGCACGCGAGGACCTCAGCGAGCACCGCAACGAGCCGGTCGGCCAGATCGTCGTGGCCATGCCGCCGACACAGGCGCGCATGCACACGCTGCCGTTGATCAGGGGTTTTACCGCCAGCTGCCCGCGGGCGCGGCTGGTCATCATGGAAGGCTTTTCGACCCACCTCACCGAGTGGCTGGTGTCGGGGCGGGCGGATCTGGCGCTGGTCTACAACCCCGAGCCGCTGCCGTCGCTGGAGATCCTGCCGCTGCGCGAGGAGTCGCTGCTACTGCTGAGCCCGCCCGAGGCGGCACCGAGCGGGCCACTGACGCTGGAGGAGCTGTCGCGCCTGCCGTTGATCATGCCGCAGCGGGGCCATGTGTTCCGCAAGCGCATGGAGGAGGCCGCAGCGATGGCCGGCGTGCAGTTGCGCGTGGACTGGGAGGTGTCCAGCGTGCCGGCCATCCTCGACCTGGTCGCTGCCGGTCTCGGGCATGCGGCGCTGGGCGAGGACGTGCTGCGCGCCTTCGAGCACCCGGAGCGCCTGGCCGTCACCCGCTTCAAGGCCAGCGATGTGAAGACGACGCTCTGCCTCGTCACGCCAGCACTGAAGCGATCAACGCCGCTGACGCAGCGCACCGCTGCTTTGCTGATGAAGCTGGTGCGTGAGCCCTACCAGGGCAGGCCGACGTAGTTCTCCGCCATCGACGCCATCGCGGCCTCGGAGCTGACGACGTATTCCAGTTCGGCGCGATGCAGCTTGGCATCGATCTCGGGCTCGTTCGGCAGGTTGTGCATCAGGCTGGTGAACCACCAGGAGAAGCGCTCGGCCTTCCAGATGCGCGACAGGCAGCGGGAGGAGTAGTGCTCGATACCGGCTTCGCTCTTCTCGCGGTAGTGCTCGATCAGCGCCTGGGACAGATAGCGCACGTCGGATGCCGCCAGGTTCAGCCCCTTGGCACCGGTGGGCGGCACGATGTGGGCGGCGTCGCCGGCCAGGAAGAGGCGGCCAAAACGCATCGGCTCGGCAACGAAGCTGCGCAGCGGCGCGATGCTCTTTTCCAGTGAAGGGCCGGTGACGAGGGCCGCCGCCGCCGCAGGGTCCATGCGCGCGCGCAGCTCGTTCCAGAAGCGTTCGTCGCTCCAGTCGCCCACCTGCTCGGTCAGCGGCACCTGCAGGTAGTAGCGGCTGCGTGTGCTTGAGCGCATGCTGCACAGCGTGAAGCCGCGCTCGTGGCGGCCGTAGATCAGCTCGTGCGAGACCGGCGGTGTGTCGCTCAGCATGCCCAGCCAGCCAAAGGGGTAGACCTTCTCGTGCGTCTGGATGGCGTCCGCCGGCACGCTGGCGCGGCTGACGCCGTGATAGCCGTCGCAGCCGGCGATGTAGTCGCACAGGATCTCGATGCGCTCACCATTCACCGTGCAGCGCGCACCGGGTGCATCGCCGTCGAAGCCGAACAGCTCCACGTCGGAGGCTGAATACAGCGTCTGTTCGCCCACCGCCGCGCGGGCTTCCATCAGGTCGCGCGTCACCTCGGTCTGGCCATAGACCATGACCGACTTGCCGCCGGTCAGCCGGCTCAGGTCGATGTGATGGCGCTGGCCGTCGAACATCAGCTCGAAGCCGTGGTGCACCAGACCTTCAGCATGCATGCGCGCGCCGACGCCAGCTTCATCCAGCAGATCGACGGTCGTCTGTTCCAGCACGCCGGCGCGGATGCGGCCGAGCACATAGTCGCCCGTCTGGCGTTCGACGATCAGGTTGGCCACGCCGGCCTTGTGCAGCAATTGGCCGAGCAGCAAACCCGACGGCCCCGCGCCGACGATGAGCACCTGGGTGCGCAATGTCTTCATGTCTCGCTCCGTTCTTGTCAGATACCTGTGAGCGTAGGCCGGTGGGGGTGTAGGAACAATGGACGACAGGAACGTGCACTTGCACAATTCGAACCTATGTCAAGGTCTCAAGCCCGTTCCTCACCACCTCTGTATGAGCTTTATGGCGAGCTGGGGCGGGATGAAGCGCTGGATGGTCTCCACATGGAGTCCATCGCCGATCGCAGCCGATTGCACAATTGGGAAATCCAGCCGCACCGGCATGCGGCGCTGGTGCAGCTGCTGCTGATCCAGTCCGGCACGGCGCGCGTGCAGATCGACGGGCAGCTGCTGGAGCTACGTGCGCCCGCCGTCGTCTGGGTACCGATGCTGGTGGTGCATGGCTTCGCGTTCTCGCCGGAAACTGAGGGGCACGTCATCACGCTGGACCAGGCGCGGATCAGGAGTCTGATCGGCGGCTCGCGCGGCCTCTGGGAAGGCTTGGGAGCCTCGCGCGGCGTGGCATTGGAAGCCGGCTCACCCCACGCGCAGACGCTACTTGCGATTGCCCGCGTGCTGCGTGCCGATTACGCTGGCACGTCACCCTGGCGCGCCCAGGTGCTTGACGGCGCTGTGCTGATGGCAGCCGCCCTCATAGCCCGGCTGCCTGCGCTTGCTGCGGAAGCGGCGGAAACTGCCGAGCCCGAAGGTCGGGCCATGCAGCATCTGGCCCGCTACCGCGAGCAGGTCGAGCGCCACTACCGCAGCCACCCGACCCTGGACACGCTGGCGGCGCCGCTGGGCATCACGACGACGCAGCTCACCCGCCTGTGCCGCCAGCATCTGAACTGCTCGCCGCTGGACATGCTGCACCAGCGCCTGTTGCTGGAGGCCAAGCGTGAACTGAGCTATACGACGTTGCAGGTACGCCAGATCGCCGATGGCCTGGGCTTTGCAGACCCGGCCTACTTCACGCGCTTCTTCCAGCGGCTGACGGGGCAGTCACCGAGTGGCTGGCGGGCCGACATGGCGTCGCGCTCGATGGTTACCCGAAATCATTGAGCGCTGCCAGAACCCTGCGAATTTGCATACCTTCTCAGATGCGTGGCCGTCTCACCTGAGCCCGTCGCGGCCATCTCCGCCACGGGGCCCTCGAACACCACGCGACCGCCGAATCGGCCAGCTTCCGGCCCCATGTCGATCAGCCAGTCTGCCTGGGCGATCATGTCCAGCTGATGTTCGATCACGACAACGGTGGCGCCGCGTTCGATGAGTTGGTCGAGCAATCGAAACAATCGATCGATGTCCGAAAGATGCAGGCCTGAGGTGGGTTCGTCGAACACATAGATTCGGCCCGACTGGCCCAGCTCCGTGGCCAGCTTCAGGCGTTGCCGTTCCCCGCCCGACAGGCTGGACAAAGGTTGGCCGAGCGACAGGTAGGCGAGCCCGACTTCATCGAGGCGGGCCAGCGCAGGCGCGATCTCCGGTTCGGCAAAGAAGGCGCTTGCTTCAGCCACGCGCATCGCCAGCACTTCGGCGATGTTCTTGCCGCGCAGGCGGTACTGAAGAGCCTCGTCAGTGAACCGGCGCCCTCGGCAGCGCTCACAGATGCTGACGATGGGTTCCATGAATGCGAGGTCTGTCTCCGTAGTGCCAAGGCCTTTGCACGCGGGACAGGCGCCGCCCGAGTTGGCGCTGAACAGCGACGCGCTGGCCGCGTTCGCCTGGGCAAAAAGGCTCCGGATGGGATCGAGGATGCCCGTGTAGGTCGCCGTGTTCGAGCGACGCGAACCTGTGATGGCACCCTGGTCGATGCACACGACCTCGGGGTAGGTGCGGGCGAAGGCGGCGTTGATCAGGCTGCTCTTGCCCGAACCGGCCACGCCTGTCACGACCGTCAGGACGCCCATCGGGATCGAAACGCTCACGTCCTTCAGGTTGTGCTGAGTGGCGTGTGTGATCGGCAGCCAACCCGATGGAGTGCGCGGTGTGGTGTTGATGCGCGCCGGGCGAGCCAGGCTGCGCCCCGTGGGCGTGTCGGCCTGCCGCAGGGCCTGCACATCGCCCTCGAAGACCACGGTGCCGCCTGCGTCCCCAGCGCCCGGGCCAATGTCGATGACGTGGTCCGCCGCCACGATGACGTCGGGGTCGTGTTCCACCACCAGCACCGTGTTGCCCTTGTCGCACAGGTGGCGCAACAGCTTGTTCAGGCGCGCAACGTCGCGCGGGTGCAAGCCCACGCTGGGTTCGTCGAAGATGTAGCTCATGTCGCTGAGGCCGCTGCCCAGGTGGCGAACCATCTTCACGCGTTGGGATTCCCCGCCCGACAGGCTCGTCGTTTCGCGACCGAGGCTCAGGTAGCCCAAACCGATGTCAACCAGATGCTGTACCCGGTAGGCCAGCGCCGGCACCATGCTGGCGGCAAGCGGCGCATCGACCTGGCCGATGACGGCCAGCAACTCACCCACCTCCATCTCGCACCAGTCGGCGATGTTCCTGCCGTCAATGCGGCAACTCAACACCTTCTCGTTGAGGCGCGCCCCGTGGCACCGCGGGCAAGGGCCGGCCGTCACCAACTGATCCCATTCGGCGCGGTCCAGCCCTTTGACCTCGCTGATGTTGCGGGTCAGGAAGTTGCGGCGGATGCGCGGCAGCACCCCCTCGTAGCGGCTGGTCGGTGGCCAGCCTGGCCCGGGGTTCAGGATGGGTACGTCCTGCGCATGGAGCAGCGTCTCCCACTCCTCGTCGGTGTAGTCCTTCAGCGGCTTGTCGTTGTCGAACAGGCCGCTGTGGACATAGCGCTTCCAGCGGTAGCCGCCGACGGCGAACGCGCTGAAGCGGATTGCTCCCTGGTTGAGCGAGCGCTGCCTGTCGAACAGCCGGTCGATGTCGATGGTGTCGACCTTCCCCAGGCCCTCGCATCGCGGGCACATGCCGTCAGGGTGGTTGAACGAGAAGATGTTGGAGTAGCCGACGAAGGGCTGCCCCACCCGCGAGAACAGCAGGCGGATCAGCGCGAGGATGTCGGTGGCCGTGCCGACCGTGGAGCGCGCATTGCCACCCAGGCGGCGTTGATCGATGACGATGGCCGCACAGAGGTTCTCCAGCACGTCGGCATCGGGCTGGGCGTGATGCGGCAGGCGGTGCCTCACGAAGGTGGAAAAAGTGTCGTTCAGCTGCCGCTGCGACTCGGCTGCAATGGTGTCGAAAACGAGTGAAGACTTGCCCGAGCCCGAGACTCCTGTGAACACGGTGATGTGCTTCTTCGGGATGTCGATGCTGACGTTGCGCAGATTGTTCTCTCGGGCACCGACGATGCGGATGAAGTCGGTGGACGGCGATGGATGTTTCAGCACGGAGGAGCTCTTTGCCTGCATGGACAGCGGCGGCAATCAATGTGCCCAGCTGCGGCGAATGCCTAGCAAACGTTCGTCCTGCCTCTGCCAGGGCAGAGCGCTGCCTGACCCTGCGGGGGTGCTCGACTGCTGGAAGCGATTTGGCCCTGACGTGAACATCGTCCAAAGAAACCTCACCTCGCGCGCCAGTCGGATTGACGAGAGGTTTGCAGACCTTCTCTAGCGCCTGGTGCCGGGCGATGACCAGGATTGCGACTCCGCTGTGGCGCGCTCAAAATGATTCAGATGGACCTGGGGCCTTCAATTGTTCATCGTCGGTTGATCAGCCGTCGTGCCGCGATGCTGGGCTTGGGTGCCACCCTCGCTGCCCCGTCCATCGCAGGCCAGCTTCTAGAAGTCGTGTATCCACGTACGCACGAACGGCCCACCGACGGTACGCCGTTCAAATTGCTGACAGCCGCGTTGGAGGCTTCTGGACGTCCCCACACTCTTCGAGTGAGCGAGGCGCCGCTGCCGTCGATGAGGGCTTTTTTGGAACTCAAAGGTGGCGGTGTCAATGTCATGGACACGGGTGCATCGCCAAAGGTGGCTGAGCGTACTCTGATCCTCCCCTTTCCACTGGATCTAGGACTGAGCGGCTACCGCCTCATGCTGGTACGTCGCGATCGACTCGACCGCCTGAGGGCCGTGCGTGAACACGATGACCTTCGGCAATTGGTTTTCGGTCAGGGGCCTGATTGGGTGGACTCCAGCATTCTGCGAGCCGCTGGGCTCAAGGTGCAGGAGGCAGAGTTCTTGCACCTGTTCCGTATGTTGGAGGCGGGTCGATTCGATGCCTTCCCGCTGGGAGCCGATGAGGCTGGCATGTTGCTGGACATGTTCGGCCACCTGGCGCCATCGGTAGTGCTGTTCGAGGATTGGTGTGTTCACTACCGGTTCGCGCGCGTCTTCGCTGTGCGTCGAGACGAACCGGCGCTGGCTGATGCTTTGAACGAAGGCCTGAGCAGACTTTTCGTCACGGGCCGCGCGAGAGAAATCCTGGCTCGGGATGCTCGCATCGGCCCCCTGCTCGACGGCCGCAGACGGCTACCTGCGTCAGTCTTTGAACTCGACAACCCCCTCTGGACGGCGCCCTTCCGGGCTATTCCCGAAGCATTGTTTTTCAAGCCGCACTGACCAACGGCCGCGGCGAAATCCGTTCTTTCCCCGGTAGGCAGCGCAAAACGGCAGGCTGGTGCTCCTCAAAGCCTGTCATGCGGGTCGGCCCGCCGAATCGTCCTGTTGGCCGTGGACCCGGCCTCGCAGCTTTTTTCCGGTGGACCCCTTCCGAGGCCACAAAGGAAAAAGGACCTAGAGGCTTTCGCTTCTAAGTCCTTGATTTCTCTTCTTATTTTTGGTCGGGACGGCGGGATTCGAACTCGCTACCCCTTGCACCCCATGGAATTATTTGGCGAACTATGGCGAACGCTGGCGAACACCGACGGACAAAATAAATCGTTATAAATCAACGTGTTATATTCGAATCACTGTACGTTGAAGTTTTTTGAAGTTCGCCAACAGCCGCCAGCTGGTGGACCCCTGGGTGGACCCCTGGAGAATGCATGAGCCGTTACGCAGACCCGAAAGACAAGTCAAAAAAGTGGACGCAGAAGGGACTGGAATCCATCGGCGCCGATGCCAAGGGAGACACGCTGCGCGAGGTGGGCGGGTTGGTCGGGGAGGTACGCGTGTCCAACGTCGGCGCGGTCTCGATCAACTTTCGGTACGCCTTCAAGCGGGCCGGCAAGAAGGCCTGGCACTACTGCGGCAACTGGCCGTCTTCATCGTTGGCCGAGATTCGTGCTGAGCGAGACAAGGCGCGCACGCAGGTTGGCGACGGTGTTGACCCAGGTGATCAGCGCAAGGCTGAGCGGATCGAAGCGCAAGCAAAAGTAGAAGCCGTCATAGCAGAAGCCTCACGCCAGGAGGCCGAGAATCTTTCCTTGCATGACATGTTCCAGGCTTGGCTGCGCGATGGGGTGGCCCGCGCTGATGGCAATGCCGAGTTGCGCCGCAGCTTTGAGAAGGACGTGCTGCCGGCCGTCGGCGCAAAGCCCGTCCGCGAAGTTACTGAGCACGAGCTGCGCGCACTGCTACGCGCGATGGTGAAGCGCGGAGTTCATCGCATGACCGTGCGTACCTATAACGACCTCGTGCAGATGTTCGCCTGGGCCGAGAAGCGCAAGCCCTGGCGCGGCCTGATGATCGATGGCAACCCGGCCGAGCTGCTGGAAATCGAGAAGATCTTGCCGCCCGGCTCTGCGGCGGAGAAGCCTCGAGAGCGCGTCTTGTCCGCCGAAGAGCTGCGCGAGCTGCGCGGCATCTTTGAGGATATGACTTCAACCTACGCCGCCGCGCCTGCAGGCCAGAAGTACGAAACCGCGCGCCCGCTGAAGAAGGAAAGCCAACTTGCGATGTGGCTCTGCCTGGGCACGGCATGCCGCATCGGCGAACTGCTGATGGCACGCTGGGAGCATGTGAACTTCGAAACCGGCGAATGGTTCGTGCCGGCCGACAACACCAAGACCGGGGTCGATTGGCGTGTATATCTATCCGACTTCGCCCGCCGCCAGTTCAAGACGCTGCACGCGCTGACCGGGGACAAGCCTTTCTGCTTCCCTGCTCGCGCCGCCAAGGGGGAAGAGCCCGCGCAGCACGTTTGCGTCAAAAGCGTTTCAAAGCAGATTGGCGACCGCCAGATGCAGTTCAAGCGTCGTGCAGGACCGCTGAAGAACCGCCGCCACGACAACAGCTTGACGCTGGCCGATGGCGCCAACGGCGAGTGGACTCCTCATGATCTGCGCCGCACGGCGGCCACCATGATGCAGGCCCTGGGAGTGTTGCCCGACATCATCGACCGCTGCCAGAACCATGTGCTTGCCGGCAGCCGCGTGCGTCGCCACTACCTGCACCACGACTATGCGGACGAGAAGCGCGAGGCGTGGACCAAGCTGGGGGAGCGGCTGGATCTGATCTTGAATAACGCCAACGTGATCCCGCTGCCGGTGCGCAGCGCGTAAGGCTGACTAAATGGGAATCGGGGGTCGATGCGTCGCCTTGGACGGCCGGCAGGGAGCGCTGGCGGCCTACCCTACTTGTTGGAAAGCCGGTCCAACCAAGACGCCACCAGATCAACGCTGGGTGCGTCGAGGATGGTCAATGGAATGTCGAGCGCCTGGGCTACATCCTGACCATGCTCATCCTCGGCGTTGCTGAATGCGGCGAGCTCGTCATCGCTCCAACTTGTGTCCTGCCGCGCACGAAGGCGCTCCTGCAGAACTGCCACAGGGCTGCGAATCAGCAGAATCGCCGAGCAGCCCAGCGAACGGAAAACGTCGACGGATATTCGCTCGTGTTCCCCGGACGCGCGGCGAAGAACGAGGTGACCGTCTAGCACGAGCGTCGCGCCAGCTTCGCGGAACCGCCGTGCCGCCGAGACCAGCGCCACCTGGTTTTGATCCACATCGGAAACCACCTTCGAAGCATCCCAACTGGCCAACCCGCGTTCTTGTTTGATGAGTTGGCTTGCGGTGGCGTGTACCAGACCCAGTTTTTGGCAGGCGGGCTTGGTTGCAAAGGTCTTACCGGCGCCATGAACGCCTGCGACAAAGATGGTCAAGCGGGCACCTCATCGAAGCCGAATTGCTTGCCCACGCGGCGAAGCTCGGCCGGGCTGAGATAGCGGTAGGACTGCGGCGGTCGAAAGCCTCGAAACAGAGACTTCGGCGGGACGGGCTTCTCGGGCAGGGTGACCCTACCAAGTAGCACGCCATAAGCTTGGCCCTTCCCGGCGAAATAATCCATGAGTTCTCGGCGCTCAAGGCCAGGCCCTCGCCCGCGGCACTTGGTCCAGACTGAGCTTGGAGAGGCAAGGACAGTTCCATCGACGTCCACGATACCGACTAGGCGCTGCACGGGAGCGCTCGAGTAGATGACGGCGAGGCCGACCGGCTCTGCGGCCCAAGAGCGGCGGAACTCGACCTTTTTGGTGCCCGCCACGATCTGCTCGGCGAAGCGCGGCTTGACGGACAGCAGGACTGCTCTAGGTCCCTGAGGCCTTAAGCACTCTTGAAAACGCGACATCGGAAATCTTGGTGATGGATTGAATATTGCCTTCAACGACCCCGTCGGAGAGAAGTCGCTGGTAGTGGATCGGCGTCGGGAAGTGCTTGACCAGCCTGAAGAGAATGACCTTCGTCGGCTTGGCTGCCATCCGTTCAATCTCTTGGATGCTGTACACCGTGCGCCGGCTTACCAGGGCCGCGATCCTAGCGGCGTCTTTCAGGACGGCGAACTGGTCGACTACGCCGAGCGAAGTCACCATCTGTTCGTCACCGGTTCGATAGAAGAGCAGGACGTCTCCGGGCCGCAGTTTGTTAGACGCGGCGTGGCATAGGTAGGCCAGCTTGATGGCGTTCCCCACACTCCCCGTCGTGGTGAACAGCGCCGACTGAATCCCCTCGTAGTCGGGGAACAAGATCCGGTGGTAGCCCTCCTGAATAGGCACCAAGAACTTCCGAATCTGCGGACCGTCCTGGTAGTGGGGGTAGTACTTCCGAACGTACTCAAGCGGCGCCGCACCGGCGTCGGCGGGTGGCAGCACGGGATGCTGCTTCACGAATACACGATCGCCGTTGTATGAGCCTGTGTCCGAGAAGCCAAAGTCCAGCAACAGGTCAAGCAGGTACGTCTGCGTTTTCTCGTTCGCATGGATGAAGATGTTCTCGCACGCGTTCTCCGTCCCAAACCGGAAGGCCGCCTTCAAGAACAGCTCGCCGATCTTTCGACCTCGAACGCTCTCGCCGACCTTGAACGTGCAAAGCTTGAGGGACTTGCCCACCAGGACTTGTCCGTCGTCAGTGATCTTCTGATCGTGCTGGATGTCGTAGACGCAGACGGCGCTCAACTTCTGAGCGTCGTCGCGGTACGTCCACGCCTTGGTGCCCTGAAGCGCTTTCCTGCGGAACCACTCGTCGAAGGGCGTGTATCCGTCGCGCAGGCTGTCGAAGAACTCACCGGCTAGTTGCGGCGTGAGGCTGTGCAGTGGCACGTCATCGATGTTTGGAAGCCAGACATCGTGAGGTTGGTGCAGGCGCCGCATCCAGTCCTCTGCGGTCTGGATGTTGTACGTGCGGCCGCCCAGCCCTCGTTGACGGGCCTTGTTGAGCAGGCGCTTGTCCTCTGTGACGAGCGCGTGCGCGGCGTCGCACTCCAGCGCGTAGAGGATTTCGTTGTCGCAGGCGTCGTTAGGGCTCGTGTCCGGCGTATTCCATGGGCACTTGGCCGGCTGCTCAAGGGCCGGATACCGAAGGATGTGCCGTAGGGCCTTCTCCCGCCGCTCCTCGTCCGTGTCACGCTCAAGGTCGACAACGCTCGCAGGGTGGTAGACGAGCTGGTGCCCGCCCTTCATGGCAAGACGGTGAAACCTGACCAGGCTCTCACTCAGGACTGCTTGAATATCCTGAAGCGGGATCAGTATGTTGGTGTCCAGGAGAAGCGTGAGCTGCTTCGTCAATGTCTTCCTCCCTCGCGCCCCTGTGGAGCTGCCTTGACGCACCTTCTCCCCTTGTCGCCGGAGAGTTAGAAATGGCTGCTTCGATCTTAGTAGCTGTGGTCGAGCACCCTAGAGGTAGCCAGAAGCAGCGCGTAGCGCGACCGACGCAACCGCCCGCGTTCCGGCATCGAGTTCGCCACGACGACCCACGGCAACAGACGTGAACTCGGCTTCTTGTCGCGGACGATGGCAATCGATGCAGAGTCGCTGTTGGCTTCAGGCCTTGCGGTCCTTCGCTGGGCTCGACGATTCGGCGATAACGCCGCTAAGCTGCCGGTCGGTCACCGACTTGCCGTGCTGCGAAGGTCAGTCAGCGACTAACTCCAGCGGCACATGTCGTTGATAGATAAATAACTTACTGCGGATGCGTTAATCTGTATCCACCGCACCAGCAGAAGTCAGTGACTCGTCGAAAAAGGGGGGGCAATGAGTAAAAATCCACGAGCAGATATAGTCTTTTTTACTGTAAACGCACACGAGCAAACTCAGCTGCACGCGGCGATCTTGAATAAGACTTTGCGTGCATTGAAGCAAGTTCAGGGCGAAAGCACTGAAATATATTATGACGCTGGTGAAATTAATGGTCAGCGAGTTTATTCTGCAAAATCACTGATCGGTTCAACGGGAGACGGTGCATCTTTCGATACTATTACCAATGTAATCGGAGATCTGAATCCCAGGGTGATCATTGCCGTTGGTATCGCATGGGGTGGGCGAGAAGATTCCGGACAGCAGATTGGAGACATTCTTCTTTCGACTCGTGTCCGTGATGCACAACATCACAAGGTTAAGCCGGAAAAAGTAATTCTTCGGGGGCCCGTCGAGGCCTCTAGAGGCAGCCTAGCAAAGATATTCCTAGCCGCGTCCGAGGGCGCAAGTGTGCGCGTGCATGACGGACTGCTTCTCTCTATCGAAACACTTTTCGACGACAAACAGGCACGCGACAAGTTCCTCGCGTCCGATGATGAGCAGGCCATCGGGGGAGAGATGGAAGGGAGTGGCTTATTGATGGCGCTACGCCGCCTTCAAAATCGAGTGGACTGGTTGATCGTGAAGGGTATATGCGACTGGGGGTTCAAGAAAAATGTAGACCCTGCGCAAAAAGAAAAAGACCAAGCAACGGCCGCCATGAATGCTGCCCGATTCTGCGTGGAAACAGTTGCTCGATTTAAACTCTTCAAGGCTGATTCGACTGTCGATTCCAGGCGTGGCGCATTGAATTTGACTGCCGCCCAAGCCATCAGCTCAAAAGATGATTCCCCAACCCGGAGCATACGGGATACTGTCCAGGCTTACGTCTCGAAGAATTCGGGACTATCAATTGACGTTGGCTATCCAATAATCCACAAGGATTGGCCTGAAAAAGTCATATTTGAACTTTATCAGCTGAGCGACGAACTAGGCGGATGCAAGAGATTTCTCTACGTTCACGAAAGCGCAAACCAAAGCGCCACATTAGCGCACATTCACCGGTATCTATCACCTGCCCAGCCGCTCTTTGTTCTAACAGAGAAGCTGAACCGCCCCGGTTTCCGAGGAGGCCCCAACCTTTGAGAGGATGGAGCCATGAGGAAGTCAGTGAAGTTTTCGCCGGAGGTGCGTGAGCGCGCCGTGAGGCTGGTATTCGAGCAACGCGGCGAGCACGAGTCGCAATGGGCGGCCGTCGTGTCCATCGCGGGCAAGATCGGCGCCACGCCGCAGACGCTGTTGAACTGGGTGCGCCAGCATGAGCGCGATACCGGCCAGCGCGAAGGCGTCACCACCG
>NZ_JBFUMN010000038.1:0-50280 GCF_054049335.1 Roseateles sp. P5_E1 | reverse complement strand
GGCAACTATCAGGACTACGGCCACAGCCACTGGCAAAACAGCCTGATCTGGGGTATTGGCCTGAACAACGTGGCCATCGTCGGCGGCGGCTTGATTCATGGCAAAGGCTTGATCAGCGGCCACGACAAGTACACCGGCTACTACACCGACAAACCGGACCAGCCCGGCGAAGCCGACAAGGCGATTGCGCTGCGCGAATGCAGCAACGTGACCTTGCGCGATTTCTCAATCTTGCATGGCGGCCATTTCGGCATATTGGCGACCGGCTGCGGCAATATGCTGATTGACCACTTGACCATCGATACCAACCGCGACGGCATGGATATCGATGGGTGCAACAACGTGCGCGTCACGAATTGCAGCCTGAATACGCCCTGGGACGATGCGATCTGCCTCAAGGCCAGCTACGGCCTGGGGCGCATCCAGCACTGCGAAAACATCACGATATCGGATTGCCTGGTATCGGGAAATTTCGACGAAGGCAGCGTGATTGATGGCACCTTCAAGCGCAGTGCGCCGGAATACCGCTCGGGGCGATACGGCCGCATCAAGATGGGCACCGAATCGAATGGCGACTTCAAGAACATCACCATCACGAACTGCATTTTCGACGAGTGCCGGGGCCTGGCGATTGAGAGCGTGGACGGTTCACACATCGAGGACCTGACGATTTCCAACATCACCATGCGCAACGTGGTGAACGATCCGATCTTCATCCGCTTGGGCGCGCGCCTGCGCGGACCGAATCAGCCGCGGGTGGGCACGATCAAGCGCATCAATATCAGCAACATTGTGGTGTCCGGTGCGCACGTCAATCACGCCAGCACCATCGCCGGGCTGGAAGGGCATCTGATCGAGGATATTCGTATCAGCAATGTGCAGATAGAAACGCAAGGCGGCGGCGATGCGGCCTGGAGCAAGGTGGTTCCGCCCGAAAACGCAAACGGATATCCGGAGCCCGGCATGTTCGGCAAGGCGCCGGCGTATGCGTTTTACATGCGCCACGTGAAGGCCATCGAGGTTCATCACGTCAAGGTYGGCTACGTCAAGCCGGAGGGGCGAACCGCGGTCGTGCTGGACGATGTCAGCGATGCCAGCTTCCATGCCGTCAATCTGCGGCGCGGGCAGGGCGGGGCGGCGCTGTTCGCGCTGCGCGGGGTCAGCGACTTCTCGGCCAGGGATGTGCGCGGCATGCCGGACCGCGAGGTCCCGGGGCGTGTGGATGCGCTGACATTTTGAGGGGCTCGCGGCCGGCCAGCGCCTGACCCTGCACCTGAGGGGCCGCCAGGCCGGCCTGCGCGCGCTGTCGCGCCAGTTAAAGACGCAGCTGCCGCTCCAACACGTCCAGCTCCTCGGCCAGCCCGAGGCGGCGGCGCCAGTCTCGGCCGGCCTTGCCGTACCAGTACTCGGCGTCCTCCAGGTCGCCCTCCTGCACATGCACCAGGGCATGCAGCCAGGCGGCCTCGGGCGAATCGTGGCGCTGCACCTCGTCGTGCGCCTGCACCCATTGGCCGGCGCGCAGCAGCGCCAGCACGTCGAGCAAGGGCTGGTTCATGCAGTCTCCTCGTGCGCCACCGCAGGGGCGGCGTTCAGTTCACGGTCCCAGGGCTCGCCTGCGAAGCGTGCCGCCAGGAAGTCCACCAGCAGCCGCAGCGCCAGCGGCTGGTGCTGGCGCGACAGGTAGATGGCATGGATGCCCAGCACCTCGGGCTGGTGGTCGGGCAGCAGGGGCAGCAGCCGGCCGGCGCGCAGATCATCGCCCAGGTAGTAGGTGGGCAGCATGCCCACACCAGCCCCGGCCAGCACGGCGCGGCGCAGCACGGCGGTCTCGTTGGTGTGCAGGCTCCATTCCACCGGCACGGTGATCAGCTCGGCACCGCGCATGAAGCGGTACTGCTTGCCGATGCCGAAGGCGTGGGCCACGCAGCGGTGCTGGCGCAACTCGTCGGCGGTGCGCGGCGTGCCGTGCTGCTGCAGATAGGCCGGCGAGGCGCACAGCACCGAGCGGCACACGGCCAGCGGGCGGGCGATCATGGCCGGGTCCAGCGTGTTGGTGATGCGCACGGCCAGGTCGACCCGCTCGGCCACCAGGTCAGCCGCCTTGTCGGCCACCGACAGCATCACCTCCACCTGGCGGTACTGGCGCTGGAAGTCCACCACCGCGGCCGTCAGCTGCGCTTCGGCCAGCGAGCCCGGCGTCGTCACGCGCAGCAGGCCGGCCGGCTCGCGGCTGCGCTCGGCGGCCAGGTGCTGGGTCTCCAGCGCCAGGTCCAGCATCTGGCGGCAGGCGGGCAGCACGGCGCTGCCGGCATCCGTCAGGCTGACGCGGCGCGTCGTGCGGTGCAGCAGCCGCGCTCCGAACCAGTCCTCGGCCGCCGCCAGATAGCGGCTGACCATGGCGGTGGACATCTCCAGCTGATCGGCCGCCTGGGTCAGGCTGGCGCGGTCGGCCACCTCGACAAAGACGCGCATGGCGGTCAGGCGATCCATGATCTCTTTCTTTGATTGCGACGAAAAACGAAATAAATAGTCAACCGAATCGGTCTTTATCAACCATACCGCAAAACCTAGAGTTCGCTCCACACCCCGCCGACACCTCGGCACGTCCCCCTGACCCCCACCGGAGATGCTCATGTTCCCTCTCAGCCAACTCGCCCGCCGCCTGCTGCCCACCCTGGCCCTGGGCATGGTTGCCACGGGCAGCGCCCTGGCCCAGGCCCCGCTGGCCGTCAAGGTCTACAACGCCGACGGCAACAGTTTCCACGTCAACGCCGTCGTCATCAGCGGCAAGACCGAGGCCCTGGTCATCGACAGTGGCTTCACCCGTGCCGACGCTCTGCGCGTGGCTGCCAACGTGCTGGACAGCGGCAAGACGCTCAAGACCATCTTCATCAGCAACGCCGACCCGGACTACTACTTCGGCGCCGAGACGCTCAAGACCGTCTTCCCCCAGGCCCGCGTGGTGACCACGCCCGCCGTGCGCGAGAAGATCCAGGCCAAGCTGGCTGGCAAGGTGGCTTTCTGGTCGCCCAAGATGGGCGCCAACGCGCCCCAGCAGCCCATCGTGCCCGAGGCCCTGCAGGGCACGACCCTGACCGTCGACGGTGAGACCATCGAGGTGCGCGGCACCACCGGCCTGCTGGCCCACCGGCCCTATGTGTGGATCCCGTCCATCAAGACCGTGGCCGGCAACATCGCCATCTTCGGCAACCTGCACGTCTGGACGGCCGACACCCAGAAGCCCGCCGAACGTCAGGCCTGGCTGGCCCAGCTCGACGAGATCGAGGCCCTGCAGCCCGCCACCGTCGTGCCCGGCCACATGGCCGCCGGCACCGCGCTCGACACCAGCGCCATCCGCTACACCCGCGACTACCTGCGCCGCTTCGACGCCGAGGCCGCCAAGGCCAAGACCGGCGCCGACCTCATCGCCGCCATGAAGCAGGCGTATCCCCAGGCCGGTCTGGGCATGGCCCTGGACATCGGCGCCAAGGTCAACAAGGGCGAAATGGCCTGGTGAGCACCATGACGAGCCCTGTCCTCCACTACATCTACGACCCCCTGTGCGGCTGGTGCTGGGGCGCCGCGCCCCTGGTGCGCGCGGCCCGCGGCCTGCTGCCGGTGCGCCTGCATGCCGGCGGCATGATGACCGGCCCGCAACGCCAGCCCGTCACGCCCGAGTTGCGCGCCTACGTGCTGGCGCATGACCAGCGCATCGCCCAAGCCACCGGCCAGCCCTTCGGCGACGCCTACCGCGACAGCCTGCTGTGCGACCCACAGGCGGTGTTCGACTCCGAGCCGCCCACCGCCGCCATCCTCGCCGCCGAAGCCCTTGCCGGCCGCGGTGCGGACATGCTGGCCGAGCTGCAGGCCGCCCATTACGTGCAGGGCCGCCGCATTGCCGAGCCCGCCGTGCTGATCGAGCAGGCCGTTGCCATCGGCCTGCCAAGGGCGGAATTCGCGACCGAGCTGGGCCGCCAGAGCCTGGGCCCGGTGCAGGCCCACATCGAGCAGACGCGCAGCTTCATGGCGCAGACGGGCGCGCGCGGATTCCCGAGCTTTCTGCTGGAGACCCCGGCCGGCCTCAGCCGCGTGGACGCCTCGGCCTATCTGGGGCGGCCGCAGGACTTCGCGTCCGCCTTGCAGGGCATGCTTGGCCAGGCGCCAGCGCAGCCGGGCGACGCAGCCGCGCTCTGCAGCATCGATGGCTGCGCCTCGTGAGCCAGAGGCAGGCATGAAGAGCAACCTGCAAATCATCAGCGACCACTACGCCGCCTCGGCGCGCGGCGACATTCCGGCAATGATGGCCGACATGGCCCCAGACGTGGCCTGGACGGAGATGGCCGGCTTCCCCTGCGCGGGCACCTGGATCGGCCCCGCGGCTGTCGTCAGCAACGTCTTCGCGGTGCTGGGCCGTGACTGGGACGACTATCGCTTCACGCTGGAGCAACTCATCGACGGCGGCGAGCAGCTGGTCGCCCTGGGCCACTACAGCGGCCGCCACCTCGCCACGGGCAAGGCCCTGCATGCGCGGGTGGCCCACGTGTGGCGGCTGAAGGCGGGGCGGGTGGTGGCCTTCGAGCAGTTCACCGACACCTTGCTGGTGGCCAGGGCGATGACGGCCTGAGCCACCGCCGCCGGCGTCACACCGGCGTGGCGGYGACCCGCAGCAGCGGCGCCTCGCGGCCGACCGGGTCGACCAGCACCAGCGCCAGCTGCAAGGCCGGCACCGGCGGCACGGCAGGCACGGCACGCTCGATGACGAGGTCCAGCGCGCCGCTGTCCAGCGGCACCGCGGCAGCCTCGGGCGCCCAGTCGCCGTCATCCAGCTTCAGATGCACCTGCACCCTGAAGCTGCCCACCGCACGCGGGTGGGCCACCGGGCCGCCGCGGATCGCCAGCGTCAGCCGCCACGTGCCGGCTGCGGCACCGGCGCCTACCGTTGCCGTCACGCTGCCGTCCGGCAACGCCGGGATATCCGCCGGCACGAACATGGCCATCGCGGGCGCGGACGCGCTGCTGAACGCGCCTGGCGCGTCCAGGCGCTGCGCCGGCTGCAGCGGCTCGACGGCGCCGGCGGGGAGCGGGATCTCGGCCACGCCGGGCGGCAGGCGGCGCTCGGGCGGCATGCGCAGCTCGGCCCAGTAGTGGTAGCGCACGTAGGCGCTCAAGCCCTCGGGCGTTGGCGAGTCGTCCACCTCGGCGACGAACTCCCCGCCGTCGCGCCTCAGCACGCCGCGGCCAATCTCGCGGGCGTATAGCGCCTCGGGCACGCCGCCGCTGGCGCGCCGCAGCCGGTACTCGGGCGGCTGCGCGTCCGCGGCCGGTGGTTCGTCGAACAGGCCCGCCTCGGCGGCGCGCAGCGCCACCAGGTCCACGCCCGGCGCGCGCACCGTGACGGTGGCCACGCCGCTGACCGGGTCGACGCGGGTCTCCACCCGCGGTGCGGGCGGGCGCCGGTCGCTGGGCACGGCCACCGGCAGCAGCGGGCAGCTCTCGAATGCAGCCTCGTTGCCCTGGCTGCTGAGCGGCACGAAGCGCAGGAACTGCACGGTCTCCAGCGCCCGCGGCAGGCGCGTGTCGAACAGCACGCTGCCATCGCCGCCGGGCGTCAGCGGCGTGTCGGTAAGCAGGCGGAAACGATCGCGCAACCCCAAGCCCGCCAGGCCCTGCTGCGCGCCGTCGACGGCCACCTCGGCGCGGGTGCGCGGCCGCTCGCCGTCCATCAGCGCGATGCCCAGTCCACGCGCATCCGCCAGGTAGGCGCGGTAGCGGGCGCCGGCCACGCCGGTGAAGCGCAGCCGGAACTCGACATCGGTCGCCGGCGCCGGGCGGCTGCTCCAGACGATGGCGATACCCGTCTGCGGCACCGGCGGCGTGCGCGGGTCGTGGAGGGCGATGGTCGCTGCCACGGTGGGGCCGGGCGTGCCCGCGTCATCTTCAAAATGGGCGGTCGCGGTAACGGCGCGGCTTTCCATCGGCAGCAGCGCCGGCAGCTCGAAGTCGAAGTGCAGCACGCCGCCGTCCTGGGGCGCCGCGGCGTCCTGCAGTGCGCCATCAAGGTCGATCACGACGCGCGACAAGGGCCGCGAGCCGGCCGTCATCTCGTGCAGCGCGGGCACCACCACCGACCAGCGCACGCTGCCGGCCACGGCCGCCGCGTCGCCAGCCGCCCGCCCGACCAGTTGCAGGTGTGAGCGCAGCACCGGCTGCGGCATGGGCGGCCGCGGCGGCGTCGGCACGACGACCTCGGTCGCTGCGCCGAAGCGGCCGAACACGTCGGCCAGGGCCACGCGGTAGCTCCAGGGCGCGTTGCCGGCGTCGATGTTGGCATCCGACACGATGCCGAAGACGCCGTCGTGCAGCTTGTCGGCGTTGCCCAGCATGCGCGGGGCGGCGCGCTCGGCGGGGTCGGCATCGGGCGTGGCGGGGGTCAGGTCCACCATGTCATGGCGCGTGCGCCAGCCGTCGGCCTCCAGCCGGCCCAGCGCCACCAGCGTGGCCAGCGCCGGCGTGGCGATGCGCAGCTGCTGGCGGAACCGAATGCTCGGCCCCTCGTCCTCGCGCTGCCAGCCGGCATCGCCCAGCAGCACCTCGGGTGCGGCTGGCAGGTCGGGCGGCGGCGCGGCCAAGGCGGTGGCCACGAAGGCACGCAGCGTCAGCCCATGGCGCTGCACGGCCAGTTCGGCCGGGCCGCGCAGCCCAGGTTGCAGTTGCATCAGCCGCTCGATCAGTTCCAGTTCCGTCGCGTCGGCGTCAGGCAGCTCGAAGCGCATGGCCGGGCCGACGGCAAACAAGCCCGCCGCCAGCCAGCCGCGCGCGCCGGGTGGCTGGAACGGGTTGTCAGGCACGAGCAGGTTGTCCAGCAGCGTGGCGGTGCCCAGGTACCGCCCTGCGCCAGGGTCCAGCGCCTTCATCAGCAGGCTGCCCTGCACCCACTCGGTGGCGCGCTGCCACGGCCGGCGCTTGCCGTTGAGAGCCACGGCAGCCTCCCAGAGATGGGTGCGCTGCACCAGCGACGGCGGCTTCTCCGCGTCGCCCACCAGGCGTTGGGTGTCGTCGTCCAGGTCGGCCTGCAAGGCGGCCACGCGCGCGCGTTCGGCAGAAGGCGGCAGCGCATCGAAGGGGCCGTCGGGGCGGTCGGGGCGGGTCCAGCGCTCAGGCGCCGCACGCTCGGCGCGCTGCAGCGCAACCGCGGTGCCTTCGCCGCCTGCATACCAGGGCTGGTCGCCCTCGATGGGTAGCGACAGGCTGGCGAAGGGCTGCTGGCCGAGTAGCGCCTCGATCGCCCGCCCGGCCGAGATCCCCCAGCCTTGCAGCGTGACCCGACCGCGGCCGCGCAGGCGCAGGCCGGTGATCTGCGGCGCGGCCACCAGCCAGCGCGGCGAAGACCGAGCCGCCACGACACGGTCGCCGCTGCGGCCCAGCAGGGCCAGCTCGCCGCTGCCCTGGAAGCGCGCCTCGATGCCGGCCACACGGGCGTCGCTGGGCGCCTCGAGYTGGCGGCGGCCGATGAGCTGGCCGCCCCCGGCGTCGAGGTTCAGCGCGGGCAGCAGCCGGCCGTCGCGGGCGAACCAGTCCATGGCCGGCGCATCGGTCGCGGACGCCTCGACCGGCCACACCAGAAAGGGCGCCAGTGGAAAGCCGAGCGCCGCCGACGGGAACAGGCGCAGATGCGTGCCCTTTGGCAGGTCGGGGTCGGGGGCGACGATGCCGGCCGCCGCCGCGTGGGCCGAGAAATAGCGCGGGTCAACGAGCCAGCTGTTCATGCGGCCTCCTGGGCAAAACTGGGCTGCAGCGGAACTTCAAGCAGCCCCTGCAACGGCTTGGGTGGCAGGCCGATGGGCTGGTCGGTGCAATGCAGGCGCAGCCTGGGCATGACCCACGCGAAGCCAATGCCGCGCCGCGTGCGCCGCGGCACGAAGGGCGCGGACGCGGCGAACAGCAGCCGCGAGCCGCTGCGGTCGCGCAGCCGCACGTTGAAGTTGGCGCTGTTGGCGCCGCTCACGAGTTGCAGGTCGGTCACATCGAAACGGCCATCACGGTGCACCGGTTCGGGCGATTCGATCAGCGCGCCGGCACACAGCCAAGGTGTTCCCGCGGCCACCGGCGGCAGCCACAGCAGGCTGATGCGCGGCTCGGCGGCGGTGGGCCAGCCGTCCATCCCGAGGCTGTCCAGGAAGGCATCGAAGGCGGCGTCATCCCCCTTGCTGACCTGCGCGGCCAACACCGTGCCGGGCTGCAGCGCCACGTCGCCCTGCGGGTGACCCGCCAGGCCGCTGATCGGGAAGTGCAGGCCCGCCAGCATCTCGGTGCCGGTGGCCCAGCGCGAGGTGCGAAAGCTCACGCCGGGCAGCCGCCCGTCCGCCACGCCTTCCCGCTTTGACTTGGCCAGCGCGAACACCTCGTACCAGGTGTCGCGCGTGAGCGTCACGTCCACGCGCAGCTCGGCCACGTTGGGCGCCAGGCCGCAGGTCGAGGCGAGATAGGCATTGGCGATGACGGCGGCGCTGCCGGCCAGTTGTGTGGTGCTGGTGACCCAGGCGAGCTTGGGCACGAGCAACTGGTCGGGCTCCACCTCCTCGGGCTGGTCGAGCCGGCGCAGGCCGCACAGCAGCTCGTACTTGTAGGCGGCGGCCAGCAGCGCCACGTGGCCCGGTGCGAAGCGCATGCGCACGGGGTCGTGGGCAAACCGGTGCAGTTCGCTCTGCGCGGGCTCATAGCCCAGCAGGTAGCGCTGGAGCATGGCCGGGTCAAAGAAATCGCGCTTGCGGTGAATCAAGTCGAGATAGGCATGCGTGCTGGGCGCCGGCTTGCCGCCCGCCCCGAGCAGCGGCGCGGTGCGAAACCAGTAGCTGCGCACGCTGTCGGTCGTGCCATCGGCGGCTTGTGGCACCAGCACCTGCTTTTGGCCCTTGTCATCCACCTCGTACAGCGTGCCGGACCAGCGCATGCGCACATCGATGCGGTACAGCCGCCCGGGGTCGAGCACGGCGCGGCGCGTTTTCGATGGCTGGGCGTCGGCCTTGGGCGGTCCGTCGTCGGCAGCCTTCTTCTGCTTGGCCGCTTCGGCAGCCGTGGCGGCATTGCGCGCCGCAGCGGCAGCGGCCGCCGACAGCGTGATGCCGCCCAGCGCCAGCAAGCCCAGCCGCGTCCCTGCGACGCAGCTCGCTTCGATGAGCTTGACGGCGCCGTCGGCGGGCGGCAGCCAGCGCACGGCCAGCCAGCCGTCGCCCAGATCCGCTTGCAGATCGGGTGCCCAGCGGCGCGCCAGGTCGTCGACGACGACAAAGGGCCGCGCCCCGGCGGCATTGGCCTGCCAGTCGGTGGCGCGCACCACCAACCACAGGCGCGGCTGCGTCAGCGCCTCGTCGGGCACGATGCGCAGGTCGTGCCGCGGTTGCACGCGCTGGAAGGCGAAGTCGATGCGCGGCGTGAACTGCACGGCGCCGGGGTCGAGCCAGGCGTTGAACTGCCGCCCGTCCAGCGACTGCGGCGCGAACGGCCACACGCGCGGGCCGGTGTAGCCCATGTGCAGGGGCAGCAGGTTGGCCGCGGTCTTGTCGAGCACGACGGGGGCCTGCGCGGGCTGCGTCAGCAAAAGCTCCACGCGCGCCCGCACCTGGCTTTGCAGCGGGTCGGCGCTGTGCGGGTCGGGCGGCAACCGGAAACCACTACCTTCGCGCGCGGCCGAGCCGCCCAGCGCCCAGCCGAAATGTGCATCCGCCCGCAGATGACAGATGTCGGCGAGCGCCTGCAGCGGCTTTCCCGCCACGCCTGCGCCCGCGTCGCCCACCGCATGCATCCACGGGTCGCGAAAGGGCGTCAGCAATAGCAGCTCGGCCGGCTGCGGCTGGCCGCCGGCATCGCCATGCTTGCCTCCGTGCCAGGCACTGCTGAAGGGCCCGGCGACCACCACGTCGGCCTCGGTGGCGTCGATCAGCGCCACGTCCAGCAGCTCCCAGTCGTAGCTGAGCAGATCGCTGCCGAGGGGCTTGGCACGCAAGCCCTCGGGGTAGCCGCCGGCATCGGGGAATTGCGCCGAGGCGAACGACAGCTTGGGCGCGTTGCTGAAGGCCAGCAGCGGGATGCTGTCGGGCCACACCGCACTCTCGGGCGTCGCATCCTCGGGCTTGGTGGCCAGCGGCGCCAGGCGGTGGTATTGGTCGTCCACCAGCGAATGCCCGTGGCCATCCAGCGGGTGCTCGGGCTCGGGCACCTTGTCCTTGGGCGACGGGCTGCCGTATTCCAGCGTCACGCACTTGCGGATCTCGTCGAAGAACAGGTCGATGCTGCCGCACAGCTCGGCCTTCACGTGCGGGTCGGAACCGTCCACCAGCACGACGTTGATGGTCGCGTCGATGCCCACCGAGAAGATGCCGATGTGCAGCCCGCCRCCGATGGTGCCCGCACCGACGAAGCTCATCGGGTGCGTCGCCACCAGGATGTCGGCCCGCGCGAACACGTCCGCCCAGACCACGGGCTTGAAGCCGTAGACGATGTCGAAGCCGACGCCGAAGGCGAGGACGAAGCTGCCCGGGGCGGCGCAGAAGGTGCCGCCGCGCGGCCAGTTGTTGATGCCGTTGCCGCGGATCATCAGATAGGCGTCGGAGCTCTGGCCCACGATGTCGGGCAGGAAGATGGAGCGCACCGGACCGCGCTCACGGCTTTCGGCGGGGTAACCGTCGGCGCCCAGATGGATGAACCAGTCCGCTGATTCCGTCGGGAAATGCGCGCCCACTGGCACGGTGGTGGTGACGATGTGCGGGATCTTGTACTCGCCCTCGACGGCGATGGTGACGCCGTCGGCCGGGTCCACCAGGATGACGCCCTTGGCCTGCAGCAGCGACAGGTCGTTGCCGCCGCGTGCGATCTTCATGCGCGGGCCCATGTAGCGGCCTTCGACCGAGCCGCGCACGATGATGTCGGGCGTGGTCACGAACAGGCCGGCACGGGCGCTGAAGGTAAAGCCCATGTCCGGCGCCGTGCCGATGACGGCCTCCAGGCCGAAGCTGAAGGCGCCCGTTTCCTCCACGAACATGCCCGCTTCGCGGTAGTCCCAGTCCAGCGCCGCCTGCACCGGGTCATCGCCCGGCGGCACCGGCTTGGGCTTGGCGTTGATCGCGAACATGCCGCCCACGCCGTAGATCGCCAGGCCCGAGTTGGCCAATGGCAGCGGGCCAGGCAGGTCCACGCCCAGCGCCAGCTTGAGCATCTCGCCTTCGGTCTCGATCTCGGCGCTCGCGCCCAGCTTGCCCAGAGGCATGATGCTGGCTTCCATCGCCGCACGAAAACCATTGGGCGTCAACATCACCGCGCCGCTGCCGGTGATCATGGGCTGCAGCGCGATGGACGCTTCCAGCCCGCGCAGCTCGCCGCTGAGCTTGCCGTTCTCGTCGAGCGTGCCGCGGATGGTGCAACCGCTGACCTTGACCGGCCCCAGGTCGAGCTTGAAGCGCAGGTCCACCTCGATCCACATCGAGCCGCGGCCCGAGCGTGTGCCAAGCACGTCGAAGAGCGAGCCCGGCCCCTGCACCAGCCAGCCGCCGGGGTCCTCCACCTCCATCGAGCTGCGGGCGTAGTCGAGATGGAATTTCTCCAGCCCGGGCTTGTCGGGGAAGATGCTCAGCACCACCTCGCGCACCCGCACGCGCAGCGGCTGGTTGGGCTGCATCTGCACCGACAGCACACCCACGTCGATGCCGGTGACAGTGGCCGCCACCGAGTAGTCGAGTTTCAGCCGCACCGCCTTGCCGGCCGGCAGCATGCCGCCGCTGCTGATCAACTCCGCGCCGTGCAGCACCAGCTCGCCGTGCTCCAGGAAGCTCGACAGCCCCGTGGCCGCCACCAGCAGCGTCTGCAGCACCACACCGCTGTCGTCGCCGCCGGGCGGCGGTGGCTGCTGAGCAATCAGCGCCGTGGCCAGCGTGGCCGCGGTGACGGCGATCTTGGCGCCCAGGCCACCCGGCGTGCTGTCGATCTTCAGCAGCCCATCCGGCCCCTGGCTTTCCAGTGCCAGGCTCATTTCAGACGCGGGCGCCGCGCCGGCCGATCCCGGCTTGCGTGCGTAGCGCAGCCGCGCCAGCACCGGCGTGCCGGCCGCAAACGTCAGCGCCTGGCCGAAGTTCTCGGTGCGGCCGTTCAGGGGCAGCTCCATCACCGCCTCGACCAACGTGGGCACGAAGCCGTCCAGCCCCGTCGCCGTGGGGTCGCGGCATTCGATGCGCACGGCAATGGCCGGCCGGTCGCCGTCGGCCGGCACCTGGGCATTCACGATGAGGTCGATGCCCGGCGTGGGCGGCAGGCCGAGCTGCAGCCACGCGTCCACCGCATGGCCGCCGAGGAAGGGCACGCCCTGGGGCAGGAAGAAGCGCGCGCGGTTGACGGCAATGCCCTGCCAGGCGGGTGCGTCCGCAGGCGTGGCAAGCGCAACGCCATCGACCACCACGTCGTCCGCCGGCCCGGCCTCGCTGGAAAAGTCCAGCACGATGCCATGCGTGAACTCGAACCCGAAGCTGGTGCCACCCAACAGCACCGTGGGCGGCTGCACCTGCAGCACGACGACGTCGTCAGGCGCCTCGCGGTTGGGCGACAAACTCAGCTTGACGCTGCCACCGGCCTGCCCCTGCATCACCAGGAACAGGCCCTGGCCGACGAGTTGCACCGGCGGGTTGCCTGGGGCGGCCGTCAGCGACTGGCCGTCTGCCGCCAGCGTGGCTGCCACCAGGCCGTGCGATGCCACCGAGCGCGCCAGGTTGAATAACGGCCGCTGCGCGCCTTCCTCCAGCGACACCGCCAGCCGGAAGCCCGTGCGCGCGCCGGGCGCGCCATCGAAGGACAGGAAATAGTCGCGTTCGGGAACCGCTTCAGGCGGCGGCACCAGGTGCAGGTTGAACACACCCAGCGCATGCTCGTCCGCGGCCAGCAACATCCTGCCTTCTTCGGTCTGATCGGACAGCACCGTGGTGGAGACGATCTGCAGCGTGGATAGCAGCGCGTCCACCGGCACGCTGGTGATGAGCTCGGCCAGCAGCTTTTCGTCGGACAGATGTTGTCTGGTGCTCTTCATACGTCCCTGCCTCGCCTTGCTGCGGCCCATGCATGCGCCGGCCTAGGCGGCGGACTGTTGGACGTGGGGCGAGCAGGCGCCATCCCGCAGAACACAGGGCGGGAGCGGGCAGTTGGGCGGCCCTCCATGGCCGCGCGCGCCGGTGCACTCCGGCGCCTTCATCAATCGGGAGGAAGAGGGGCGTGCTGGGGTGTGCGCAAAGCCGCGCCGTTAGCAGAAGGCGCGGGATAGGGCGAGGAAGAAGGCGAGGGCGAGCCAGCGCCGGGTCAGCCCCTCAGCGGCGGAACTTGCCGCTCTGGTCAATGATGGCCAGGTCCACATAGTCCAGGCCGCTGTGGTCCGTCGGGCTGTAGCCCACCTCGATGCCGCCCAGGTCATAGCGGCTCATGCCCTCCAGCGCCTTGCGCAGGCTGTCGCGCGTGGGCTGCTTGCCGGCGCGCTTCAGGCCTTCCACGAGCACCTTGGCCGACACATAGCCCTCGACGACGGTGGGAGTCACGTCCACGCCGGCCTTCTGGGCGGCCTCGGAGATCTCCTTGATGATGGGCTTGGCGATGGAGCGTTCATACGGGAACACCTGGCTGACGATGACGCCATAACCGATGTCGCCCAGGTCCTTGATGAAGCCCATCGAGGCGTTGTTGGACAGCGTCACCAGCTGCGCATTCGAGCCCGCCGCGCGCACCGCCTTCATGCCCTGCACGACGGCCGTGCCCGAGCCGATGAACATCACCGCCTGGGGCTGCTTCTCCAGCAGCTTGGGCACGATGGGGCCGAAGTCGGGCTTGGCGCGGTCGTACTTCTCGTGGGCCACGGGCTTCTTGTTCGTCTTGGTCAGGCCGGCCATGGCGCCCTGCACGGCGTCGTCGCCAAATGAGTCGTCCACCTGCACGATGGCGATGCGCTCCATGCCGATCAGGCTCAGGTGCTCGATGGCCCGCTCGGCCTCTCGCTGGTAGGTGGCGCGCACATTGAACAGCCAGGGGTGCACGGGCTTGTGCAGCACCATGGCGCCTGTGGACGGCCCCACCAGCGGTACCTTGTGCTCGGTCAACAGCGGCATGATGGCCTGCGTATGGGGCGTGCCGCGGTTCAGGAACAGCGAGACGACGCCCTGATCGATCAGCTGCTTGGCATTGGTGACGGCGATCTTGGGGTCGAACTTGTCGTCCAGCGACACCAGGTTGATCTTCTGGCCATTGACGCCGCCGCCGGCGTTGACGATGTCGAAGTAGAGCTTGGCGCCCTTCGTCGCCTCACCCACGCTGGCCGCCACCTGGCCGGTGTGGCCGGCGGTCTGGCCGATGGTGATCTGGGCGTGGGCGGTGGTGGCTGAGAAGCCGGCCGCGAGGGCTGTTGCCGTGGCGGTAATCAGGAAGCAGTGGCGGGCGAGCTGCCGGAGGGAGGTCTTCATGTTGGCTGTCTCCAAGGGGCCCCTGGGTGCGGCGGCTCTTGATGCGCTAGGTGGCCTGCTCGCGGGTGTGCAATTCAAGCATGCGGCGTGTGTCGGCAGGGCGTCGCCAGCGTGTGGACTTCACGTATGCGTGGCGCCGGTGCCTGCTTGAGATCCAGCGGACAGTTCACCTCCACAGGCAACCTGCCCAGCACTACAAATTTGGGACCTGACCCCGATCCTTTGACCCCGATCCTTGACTGACCCCGATCCTTTGGACATTACCTATGGGAAAGCGGTGCGCCACTTCAGCAACCTTCGTTCGATGCTCAAAGTCAGCAGACATCGAATGAACTGCAAAAAAACTGCAGATGAACTTCCCGTGTGGCATCATCGCTTCGCCACTCCCTACCAAGCCCCATGCTCCTTGAGATCTCCGTTAGCAACTTCCGGTCTTTCAGAGAACGCCAGACGTTTTCTATGACCGCGGTCCCTCGGCTTAAGAAGAAGAGCAACGTCTTTCCAGCGCCAGTTGACGGAGAGAAATTGCCGGACTTGCTCAAAGTCGCGGTTATGTATGGTCCGAATGCTTCAGGTAAGTCCAATTTCTTACTTGCACTCGAACTAGTTGATCGTGTGGCTAGTAGACCAGCCGACATGACGGGCAATTTGCCAGTTACTCCGTTTAGATTTGATAGCGCGCTTCATAATGAGCCAAGCATTTTCGAAGTGCACTTCCTTGCCGGAAGATGTCGCTTTGAATTTCTTCTTGCACTAACGAGGGACCGAATCTTACGGGAGAGACTGTGCGCTTATCCGCGAGGTGATGAAACGGTTCTTTATGATCGTCAACATATTGATGGTGTTGACGTGTATGACACGAAGGGCTTAGAGGGCGGTGATACCGTTCATGATGCTTGGAAAAAGCTTACTCCTCCACGTGCGCTTTTCATTTCTCAGGCGGTGGCTAGTAGTAGCGAAGAATTAATGCAATTGCGCGCGCCGCATGCATGGCTAACTCGCGCTTTGTTTAGTTTTGCCTCCAAGAATGTTTCATCTATCGCAGAACGAGCCCTTCGGCTCACCCGCGATAGCGGTCATGAACAAGCGTTCGGTTCAGAGATTGCGGCGTTTCTGAGCGATGTTGACGTACCTGTGACCAGGGTCCGTGTTGAACGGCCGGAGCCTGTGCCGGACACAGATGTCATTCGGCGCAATACTTTGGAGCGGTTGGGACATAATGAGTCCCCACGGATTCCTCCGCCCGCGCGCAAGGGCGCTGTATTCACTCATCAAACTGCATTAGGCGAAGCGGACTTTGGTTTCGATGAGGAATCTGAAGGAACGCAGAATCTTGTGGGATTCTGGCTGCCATGGTCAACTCGTGAGCCGGCTACGCATAGTGACCGGTGTATATTGGCAGTGGATGAGATGGATAGTAGTCTTCATCCTGCAATTGTTGCAAACCTAGTCAAAAAGCATCTTGAGGCCGAAACTCCGTCTCAGCTCATTTTTACCACCCACGACACGCATTTAATGGATAGCCGGTTACTTCGGCGAGATCAATTTTGGATTGCCGAAAGGAATGTCAATGGGGCGACGGAACTTCGTAGCATTCATGATTTCCAAGGTCGCGAAGGTGAGGACATAGAAAAACGCTATTACGAGGGGCGCTATCGGGGGCTGCCGTTGGTGAGGGGCTGATGGGTAAGTCCTCTGCTTCATTTAAGCGTGGTCCAGCGCGCTTCAGAACGCAGCCTCGGGTCCTTGTGCTGTGTGAGGATTCCAAGTCAGCTCTCAATTACCTCGTCGACGCAACGCGACATTTTCGGTCGTTCGCCGAGGTCAGCGTTGCGCATTGCGGAAGAACGGATCCGATAGGAATAGTTGAGGAGGCAATTAGCAAGAAAAAGGATTTCGACACGGTCTATTGTGTGATTGATCGAGATGAACACGATTCGTTTAATGCGGCTTTAAACCGCGCCTATGCTCAGCCAGAAATAAAAATAATATGCTCATATCCTTGCTATGAATTTTGGTTGTATCTTCACTTTAAATATAGTCGGGCCGGTGTGAGATCTGTTGGCGGGCAAAGCGCAGGGGCTCGGATGACCACGGCGTTGCGTGAACAAGAAGGATTTGGGACCTACCACAAAGGCTCAAATGCTTCAGTGTTCTACCAGCTCCTGAATCAACTACCAACTGCGCGCGCGAACGCCGCGCGCGTTCTTGCGGAGGCCATCGCAGACATCGAAATGAATCCAAGCACACGCATGCATCTCTTAATTGATGCAATTGAGGAGCTTGGGAAGCTAAAACCTCTATAAGTCGCAGCGCTGATTACGTGTCGCTTGGGGGTTAGAAAGCTGGTTTCGCCCAAGCTGCCTCGGGTTACCAGCTGCCCTGAAACGAATCCCCACTGAACCGGCTGTCACCCGTGACCACGCCCATGTCCACGAACTCAAAGTCCGACGCCCGCAGCGTCTTGAGGTTGGAGATCGTCGCGTCTTGCCACTGCGCACTGGGCTCGCCCTGCACGTACAGGTCGGAGCCGATGTCGGCGACGTAGAGGCCATAGCGCTGCATCGCCACCGCAACAGCCTTGGCCTGGGCGCTCCAGGCCCCCGGCGGAACAAAGCTGGCTTTCAGCCGCAGCACGGCGCCAAAGGGCACGCCGCCGGCCGTGTCCCCACCCGCGTGGTGGCGTGCGGGCCAGACATGGCTGCGCGCGAGCACGCTGTCGCGCAGCGTGACGCGTAGGGCATGGCGGATCTCGCCGGCGCTGGCTTCAGCAGCGCGCGCCAGCAGCGGCAGCATGGRCAGGCCGGCGGCGTCGCCCGAGGTCCAGGTGTCGGGCCGCATCGCGTTGCTCTTCAGGTCCCAGGCGGCGGTTGAATAGCTGTACCACTGCGCGTTGAGCTTGAAGCTGGCGTAGCTCTCCCACAGCCGGCAGCTGCCTTGCTCGACCACCAACACATGGCGGTCGCCGCATTGCTGGGCGTCATTGCAGGCGCCGCCCTCGGCCTTGAGCAGGTCGTCGCGCGGGAAGGGGAAGCGGCGGTTGGGCGCGGTCAGCGTCGTGCAGTCGCGCACGAGGCTGTAGCCGCCGCCCACGGGCGCGGCGCAGTCGCTCTCGTCGGGCGCGCCGTCGCCGCTGCCCGCGCGCGGGTCGGTGGGATTGAAGGCGACCGTCGGCCAGCTGCTGGTGGCTGTGGCCGCGGTGCTGCCGTCCACCACGTTGTACGGGATGCCGTAGTAGTCGGCCGGCTGCTGCTGGTTTTCGCTGGTGCCCCAGTCCGGATGAAATGACCTCGTCGCGCCGATGCTGGTGATCCACGCCGCGCTGCTGGCGTGCGCGGGGAAGCGCTGCGCGTCGTCGATGCGCGTGTTGAACACCGCCGTGGCGGGGAAGACGTCGCAGCCGCCGATCTGCGGCGCGGCGCCGGGTGCGGGGGAAGGCGTGGGAGCCGGAGCAGGGGCCGGCGGAGGTGGCGGCGGCGCAGGAGAGGGCGTGGGAGCGGGCGATGGGGCTGGCGGCGGCAGGGGGCTGCCGCCACCGCCGCCACAGGCCGTCAGGCCGACGGCCGTGGCCAGCAGGACGAGCCCGCCGATGCTCTTTTTGATCGGGTCGCTTTGCATTTGTTCTTCTTCAACAGGGCGCCGGCCGAAGTGCCGGCGGCCATGTTGAAACAAGTGCGTCGCAGCGAGCACGCCCAGGTGTACGGGGATGTAAGCGCGGCCGTGTTGGCCGCGCTTTGCCTCGGCTACCTCACGGTGACGGAGAAGTTCCTCGACCCGAAGTTCATGCCGCCCGACGACGACGTGATCTCGAAGCCGTACTGCACATCACCCACGACCAGGTCGGCCATCCAGCCGAGGTTCCTCAGGTAGTTGAGGATGCCCAGCACGTCGATGGTCGTGTTGTTCGTCTTCGAGGTGCGCAGGAAGGAATAGACCATGTTGGCGCCGTTGTTGCCGCGGTAGACGTTCCAGGTCGAGCCGCCCACGTTCACGTTGGTGTAGACGGGGATGGCGCAGCCCTGCGCGTTCCAGTTGTAGGAGATGGGCTTGACGTTGCCGCAGCCGGCCGCGGTGCCGGTGTAGTTCAGCCACAGCATGATCTCGTGGGCGTTGTTGCCCACCCAGACGTCGAAGGTCGACGACCAGGCGCCGCCGGCCGGCGTGGTGGCGGCGATGGTGGACGACAGCTGCGACAGCGAGCTGATGGTGCGGTTGACCGCGTAGCCGATGTGCGGGTACGACTTGATGCCGCCGGTGTTGGGCTGGTCGGACCAGACACCCCAGTCGGCATTCGAGTTGACCCAAATGGTCTGCGGGCCGACGGCGGCACCGCCGCACGGGCCCCAGACGTCGTTGTTGAAGTTGTAGCTGCCGTAGTTCCAGCTGGCGAACAGGTTGGGGGCCGAGCAGGATGACGTGGCGGGCGAGGAGGCCCCCCAGGTGGCGGCCTGCGCGCCCGGGGAGGCGAGGGACATGACGACAAAGGCGGCAGCGCCCAACGCGCGGTGGATTGATTTCATATGTCTCCGTTATGGTTGAAAGGGGTCATCGCCCATGACCGCTACCTTGTGAATGGCAGCGTTGTCATGGGCAAATAAATTCGAGCCGCGAACAATTAGTTCGACCATCGGGCTTACCCGCTGATGTGAAACAAGTCGTCGGGCTGGCCCCGCTTTGCCGTCGTACGGGAGCGTGCGCCTTGAGCGATCAGGCGTTCAGCGCTTGTCGGCACCTTGCCCGGTCAGCCCGTGCGCCTTCAGCCAGCGCACCAGCGTGGGAAAGTAGTCGGCGTGAAAGCCCGTCGTCGTGGCCGCCTTGTGGCCGCTGTCGAGGTCGGTCGCCCACAGGCCGTGGGCGGCGTGGTCGAGGAGAGTGATCTGGTGGTCGCGGTTGCCGGCTTGCGCGAGGGCCTGGCGCAGCAGCGCCACGCTGCGCTCGACCGGCACGAAGGCGTCGCGGTCGCCGAAGACGGCGAGCATGGGCACCTTGACCTGGGCGTAGGACGGCATGGGGTCGAAGTACCAGAAGGTCTGAGCGCGCCGGCTCGGCACGTCGGGCAGCTTCTCGTGGAACTCCACGAGGTGGGCCCAGCGCGCGTCGAGCTTGGTGCGCGCCGCGTCCTGCAGCCACTCGCGGCCTTCGCCGGTCTTGACCCAGTGCATCAGGCGGCGCTCGTAGTCGGCCGCCTCGGCCACTTCCGCCGCGCTCAGGCCTTCGTTGCGGGCGCTGGTCTCGACGCGGTAGATCTCCTGTTCGGCCGCGGTGACCGACGGCCCGGACTGGGCGATGACGAAGGCGACGTCGCTGCTGCGCGCTGCCGCGATCGGGGCGACCCAGCCGCCCTGGGAATGGCCCCAGACGCCGATGCGCTGCGGGTCGACGCCCGGCGTCTGCTTGAGCAGCCGGACGGCCGCGACTGCGTCGTCGGCCAGGTCGGTGAGGCCGGTTTCGCGCACGTCGCCCTTGGACTCGCCGACGCCGCGCTTGTCGTAGATGAGGGCGGCCAGGCCCTGGCTGACGAAGAACTCGGCCTGCTGGCGGTAGGCCTCGCGCGGTGCGTCGGTGGACATCGGCGACAGCACGACGGTGGCATGCGGGCCGGGCGTGGGCGGCAGCATCAAGGTGCCACCCAGGCTCAGTGCCCCGTTCGTCCAGCGCATCGGGCGCTCGACGATGTCCACGCGTTCGCCAATCTGAGGCGCGGCGCCGTTCTCGGTCCACAGCAGCCGCTCGGCCTGGCCTTGCGCGGGCAGGCGCTTCAGCGTCAGGCGCACCGGCCACGGAGATTGAAGCGACGGCCCCGCGGTGGCCTCGCCCGCGCCGCGCTCGAACAGGAAGGCCCAGCGGCCGGTGCCGAACTCGATGACGGTCGGCTGCGGGAAGTCGGTGAAGGACCCGATCGACACGAGCCGGCCATCACGCAGCCGATACAGGCCGGGTGTGATGGCGGGCTGCGGCTGCGGCGGCGTCGCGACCTGCACCATCGACAGGCGGCAGCTGTCGGTCGCCGCGGAGAGCAGTGCCTTGCCCTCGCGCCGGGCCGTGCAGGAGCCACCGCCCATCGCAGCCGGCAACGTGAAGCCGATGCGGCCATCGCCCATCGTTGCGCCGGGCAGCGGCTGCCAATCGCCACCGGCGTTCACGCCGCCGCCGGGCATGGCATAGGCCAGGCGCGGCTGGTTGTCGACGAGTTCGGTGCGCAGGCGCCAGAAGGAGGGGCGGCCGGCCACCTCGATCAGGCCGGCCCATTCGCCGCCGGTGGGTTCAGCATGCGCGCCGGCCAGCGGGGCGAGCAGGAGGGAGAGCAAGGCGGCGCCGAATCGGGCGCAAAAGCGGGAGCGGGTCATGAAAAAAGTTGTCGGATCAGTCGAACGAAGCCTGCATCTTGCTCAGCCGGGGCCGGCGGCGCTGCTGCGGTGCGACAGATTGCGGGATGGCGGCGATGAAAAGTTGCACCGGGGCCGGTCAGCTCGCTGGCCGTGCGGCCAGGAAGCTTTCCCGCAGCACCGCCTCGGCATCCTTGCGCCACGCCGCAAACACCGCAGACGCCTCGATGGCTTCGGCCAATGGCCGGAACACCGCGCCCTGCACGCCCGCGCGCTGGAAGGCGGCCGGCACGATGCTGATGCCCATGCCCTGCGCCACCAGCGACACGACCGACAGCCAGTGCCGTCCCTCGTGCTGCAGCCGCGGGTAGAAGCCGTGCTGGCGGCAGATCTCGACGATGCGGGCGTGGTAGTCGGGCGAGCCCTTGCGGGAGAAGAGGATGAAGGGCTGGTCGCTCAGCGTCGCCAACGGAATCTTCTTCAGCTTGGCGCCCGGGTGGTTGGCCGGCAGGCAGGCGAGGAAGGGCTCGCTGTAGAGCGGGGTCGATGCCAGCGCTGGGGGCAGACGGTCGGTGTGGACGAGGCCGAGGTCAAGCTCCTCGCCGAGCAGCGCCTCGATCTGGTCCTGCGAGTTCAGCTCGATGACGATCACCTCGACCTTGGGGTGGCTGGCCTGGAAGGCCTGCAGCCAGGCGGACAGGCCGTTGAACAGCGTGGAGCCGACAAAGCCCAGTCTGAGCCGTCCCACCTCGCCGGCCTGCACCTCGCGGGCGAGGGCGCAGGCGTCTTCGGCGCGGTCCAGCAGGGCTTGCGCGCTGGTGCGGAAGGCGTCGCCCGCGGGCGTGAGGCGCACGCCCTTGCTGTCGCGGTCGAACAGGCGGGCGCCGACGCTGGCCTCCAGCTGCTGGATGGCGACCGACAGCGGCGGCTGCGAGATGGCCAGGCGCTGGGCGGCGCGGCCGTAGTGCAGCTCCTCGGCCAGGGCGATGAAGTAGCGCAGGTGGCGGAACTCCAGGGAGCGGGTAACGGTGTCGATAGGCATTGCGAATCGTCGAAGTCGTTTCGTGAATTGGACACGAATCGGGCCGCGGCGCAATACTTCTGCCATTCGCGCCCGGCGCTTTTGCCGGGCGTTGCTCATTAGGACGCGCACCATGGCCACCAAGGCAAGCTTTCACTGGGATGACCCGCTGCTGCTGAACGAGCAGCTCACCGACGATGAACGCATGGTGCGCGACGCCGCCGCGGCCTACTGCACCGACCGCCTGAAGCCGCGAGTGCTGGAGGCCTTCCGCAACGAGAAGACCGACGCCAGCATCTTTCGCGAGATGGGCGAACTGGGCCTGCTGGGCCCGACCATCCCTGCCGAGTACGGCGGTGCCGGCCTGAACTATGTGAGCTACGGCCTGATCGCCCGCGAGGTGGAGCGTGTCGACTCGGGCTACCGCTCGATGATGAGCGTGCAGTCGTCCCTCGTCATGGTGCCGATCAACGAGTTCGGCAACGAGGCGACCAAGCAGAAGTACCTGCCCAAGCTGGCCAGCGGCGAGTGGATCGGCTGCTTCGGCCTGACCGAGCCCAACCACGGCTCCGACCCCGGCTCCATGGTCACGCGCGCCCGCAAGGTGGACGGCGGCTACGAGCTGACCGGCAGCAAGATGTGGATCACCAACAGCCCCATCGCCGACGTGTTCGTCGTCTGGGCCAAGGATGATGGCGGCCAGATCCGCGGCTTCGTGCTGGAAAAGGGCGCCAAGGGCCTGAGCGCGCCGGCCATCCATGGCAAGGTGGGCCTGCGGGCGTCCATCACCGGCGAGATCGTCATGGACAGCGTGTTCTGCCCCGAGGAGAACGCCTTCCCCGAGGTGCGAGGCCTCAAGGGCCCGTTCACCTGCTTGAACTCGGCTCGCTACGGCATTGCCTGGGGCGCGCTCGGTGCGGCCGAGGATTGCTGGCACACGGCCCGCCAGTACACGATGGACCGCAAGCAGTTCGGCAAGCCGCTGGCCGCCAACCAGCTGGTGCAGAAGAAGCTGGCCGACATGCAGACCGAGATCACTCTGGGCCTGCAAGGCTGCCTGCGCCTGGGCCGCATGAAGGACGAGGGCACGGCGGCGGTGGAGATCACGTCCATCATGAAGCGCAACAGCTGCGGCAAGAGCCTGGACATCGCCCGCATGGCGCGCGACATGCTCGGCGGCAACGGCATTTCCGACGAGTTCGGCATCGCCCGCCATCTGGTGAACCTGGAGGTGGTGAACACGTATGAGGGCACGCACGACATCCATGCGTTGATCCTGGGCCGGGCGATCACGGGGATTGCTGCGTTCTGAGAATTGGAAGGCTGACGGGCGTCCCCGGCAGGCTGGACGACCGGCGCCAGCGCTGGCCTCACCTATCATTCTGGACACTGCAGTTGACGGGCCGTCAGCCGTGTGGGCTCACCGCCATGTTCACCCGTCGAAAGACAACGCTGCCAGTACGCCGGCCGCGTAGCTCCTTCCTTTCGGGCAGAACTGCGCACCTCGCCATCGCAGCCCTTCGGACGAGCCCGCCGCGGTTTCCAGGATGAACGAACACAAGACAGGTTGGAGAGGAGCGCCGTGTTGACAGAGTGGCTGGACGCCGAGGGTCGTTTTTTTCATCCCGAGCCGAGCGTGCGGGTCGTGCCTCTGCCGCATGGCAGCCACTGCGTGGTGGTGGACAACGCCCTGGCCAATCCGGAGGGCGTGCGCCAATGGGCGGCCTCGCAAGCTTTCCGGCCGCCGACGCACTTTCCTTATCCGGGCTTGGTGCTCGACGCGCCCAAGGTGCTGGGCGAGCGGATGGCCGATTTCTTCGCGAAGCATGCGCGCGCGCCGCTCGGTGGTCGTCGCACGCTGCATCAAGAGGCGCGGCTGTCATTGCTGAACACGCCTCCCGAGGCGCTTGATCACCGGCTTTGGCTATGCCACCGCGACGTTGTGCTCGTCGACCGAAGTTTGTTGTGCGCAGCCAGTGTGCTGTATTTGTTTCATGACCCCGCGCTGGGGGGGACCAGCTTCTATCGCCCACTGCGGGACCCGCAAGAGATCGACCGCGTGCTGGAGGACAGTTTCAAGCTGGACGGCCCGACTTTCAGTGCGCGCTACGGGTTAGAGCCGGGCTACATGAAAGGCGACAACGCGCATTTCGCGCGTGTGGCCAAAGTCCTCGCGGTCTGGAACCGCGCCATCTTCTACGACGGCTCCCTTTTTCATTCGCCTGACGTGGATCAGCCCACGCTGCTGAGCTCCGACGCGCTTCAAGGCCGCCTCACGCTGAACGGTTTTTTCACGTGCAAGCGCCAGGCGGCGTGAGCGGCAGCGCCAGCTCACGCTCGGCGGACCGGCCAGCACTTCTGGATCCGGCCCGCGTCTACCGGGGAGCGGGTGACGAAGAGGGGCGAGCCGTGGTTGCTGCCGATCCCGGGTGCCGAGCAACACGAGCAAGACCGCAAACGCGCTGGGTGACTTGAGGCAGGGCGTGGCCCGCGAGGCATGCTCGTGGCTTCCAGCAAACGGAGAAGCCGATGACCACCCGCCGCCATGCCCTGCTTGCCGCCGCCACGCTGCCTGCCGCTGCTTCGGCCGCGTCGGAACCAGGCTGGCCGTCAGCCGACGAAATCGCCAGGCGGGTCGAAGAGGCTCGCGCCGCCGAGACCGCCTTTGCCGCGGCCTTCGCAGCACGTGACGTGGCGGGGTTCCGGCGCATGCTGGCGCCCGACACTATCTGGATGGGCAAGGCGCCGCTGCACGGTCCCGACGCAGTCATGACGGCCTGGAACGGCCTGCTGACTTCGCCCAAGCCGCCCTTCAGCTGGTCACCCGACCTGGTGCTGGTGCTGCCCAGCGGTGACCTGGCGCGCACGACGGGCCCGGTGCTGGACCCCGATGGCAAGGTGACGGCGCGCTTCCAGTCGGTGTGGCGCCGCAAGCCGGCGGGTGGCTGGGAGATCGTTTTTGACTTCGGGACGGAAGTCTGCCGCTGAACTATTTCCTGGTCAGCTGGATCTCGAACAGCTTCGGCCACAGCTTGCCGGTCACGAACAGCCGCTTGGTCTTGGCGTCATAGGCAATGCCGTTGAGCACCGCATCCGGGCTGCTGCGCAGGTTGTCAGGCAGCAGGCCGCTCAGGTCGATCCAGCCGGTCACGCGGCCGGTCTTGGGGTCGATGCGGGCGATGCGGTCGGTCTGCCAGATGTTGGCCAACACCTCGCCGTCCACCCACTCGAGCTCGTTGAGCTGGTCGACGGGCTTGCCGTCGGCCGTCACGCGCACGCGGCGCAGTTCCTTGAAGGTCAGCGGGTCGAGGAAGCGCAGCTCGGGGCTGCCGTCGCTCATGACCAGCTCGCGGTCGTTGTGCGTCAGGCCCCAGCCCTCGCCGGGGTAGGAGAACTTGCGCCAGAGCTTGAAGGTCTTGAGGTCGAGCACATAGGCGGTCTGCTCCGTCCACGTGATGCCGATGAGGCGGTCACCCCATTGCGAAATGCCTTCGCCGAAGACTTCAGGCGGCAAGTCCACCTGCTGGACCACCTTGCCGGTCTCGATCTCGACCTTGCGGATGCTGGAGCGCCCACGCAGGCCGGTGCCTTCGAACAGGAAGCCGTCATGGAAGAACAGGCCCTGGGTGAAGGCCTGGCCGTCGTGCGGATAGCTCTTGACGACCTTGAAGCCCTGGACAGGCGTGGCGGCGATGACTGGCGCCGTCAGTGCCGCGGCGATCAGCGCGAGGGCAGCGCGCCGCTGCAGAAAAGAGGAGGAGGTAGAACGCATGCCGTCAGCCTAGCCGAAGCAGCGGGGGCACAGCTGTCTGCAACAGTTCGATCAGTTCGGGGTCCATGAAGCGGTAGTCGTCCGGGATGTCCAGCACATGCAGTTCCTTGCCCGCCAGCGATGCGGCGTGGTCCTGCATGAGGCGCGACCGGTGCTTGCTTTCCATGACGAGGATGACGTCGGCCCACTCGAGGTCGGCAGCGCTGACCTGCTTGCGCGCGCTGGCGCTGGTGCCGGCCGAGCGCACGTGCAGGGCTGGGTGGCGGCGGAACACCTGCTCGGCCGTCGGGCTGCGCCACTGGTTGCGGCTGCAGATGAAGAGGACCTTGAGCCTGTCTGGGCTCATGCGCCGCCAAGGGACTTGAACAGGGCCGCCTGCCTGACCCATTGCTGCAGCCGCAGCCGGATGCGTCCCTGCTCGGCGTCGAGCACGGCGCTGCGCGTCTGCAGCCAGTCGGCGCGGGCCACGGCGCCCACCTCGTAGCGCAGCGCGGCCAGGCGCTCGTTCTCGGTCGCCTCGCGCAGCCGGCCTTCGTTGGCGGCAAGCTGCTGGGCCACGCGCTCGGCCTCGATGCGCTGGGTCTCGATGTCGGCCAGCGCGCGTTGCAGCGTGTCGCGCAGGGCGAGCGCGGCCGCGTCGAGTTCGGTGCGGGCGCCGTCGCGCTGCAGGGCCAGGCGCTGCCAGTCGATCATCRGCACGATGAGGTTGGTGCCGAGAGACGCCAGCGGCTGCGACAACCAGTCGCGTGCATGGCTGCCCCCCGTACTGAGACCCGCCGAGAAGGACAGGCGCGGGTAGCGGTCGGCCTCGCTGACGCGCAACCGCGCCAGGGACGCATCCACACCGAAGCGGGCCTTCTGCACATCCGGGCGGCGCGCGAGCACCTCGGCGGGCTCGGCCAGGCGCCAGCGTGGCGGCTCACCCGCCGGCAGCGCAGCCTCGGGCGAGGGGCCGGGCAGGGGCTCGTCGAGCAGCAAGGCCAGGATCTGGCGCTGCAGCTGCGCGTCGGCGGCGAGGTCGGCCAGGCGCGACTCGGCGGCCTGCAGGTTGACGGCAATCTTGTCGACCTCGATCGGCAGCAGCTTGCCTTCACGAACGCGGGATCGCGTCAGCTCCAGCGTCTCGCGGGTCAGCGCGAGCTGGGTCTCGGCCAGCGGCTTTTGTGCGCGGATGGCGGCCAGCGTCCAGTAGGCCTCGGCCACCTGGCTGCGGATGGACAGGCGGGCGGCGTCGATGTCGGTGCGGGTGGCCTCGGCATTGGCGCGCTGGGCGGCCGTGCTCTGGGCCAGGCGGTCCCACAGGTCGAGTTCGTAGCCGACGCCGATGGACGCGCCGTAGCTGCGGCTCCAGCCGGTCGAGGTCGTTACGGGAATCGTCACGCCGCCGACCTCGACGTTGCGCGTGCTGCTCTGCGTCTCGATCGGGCGGCTGGCATTGGCCGACAGGCTGGCGCTCGGAGACCAGCGCAGCGCGCTCTGCTCGGCCAGCAGTTGCGCTTGCTTCCAGCTCAGCGCGGCGCGGGCGATGTCACGGTTGGCTTCCAGTGCGCGGGCCTGCAGCGCGGCGAGCTGGGGGTCCAGCAGGCCGGCCCAGTCGGGCGCCGCGTCGCCGCTGCCCAGGCTCCAGGCCGTGGGCACCGGTACGTCAGGTGCCTTGGCCGCGGGGCCGAGCGCGCAGCCGGCAAGCAGCAGGGCGGCGGCCAGGACGATCAGGGTCTGTCTCGTTTTCATATCAGTTGTCCATTCGCCTCGCGTCGCATACGTCGTGAATCTGGCGGGACGAGCGACGGGCCGCTCCCTAGCCGGCCCGCTCTGGCGATGTGCTTGCGGCTTGATGCCGCAAGCATCGCCGTCCCCTCGGGGGACCGGCCAAGGTTCTCCTTGGACGAGGGGCTCCATTTCTACTCCCGTGCCAGCGCGTCGACCGGGCTGAGAGCCGCCGCACGGCGCGCGGGCAGCGTGCCAAACACCAGGCCTACGCCGCTGGACACCGCAAAGGCCACGCCGAGTGCCGCCCAGCTGATGACCACATGCAGATGCTGCTGGGCCGCGTTGACGGCCTGGGCCGCCAGCCAGCTCAGGCAGACACCCACAAGGCCGCCCAGGATGCACAGCACGACGGCCTCGATGAGGAACTGCAGCCGCACATCGCCCTGGCGCGCGCCAACGGCCATGCGGATGCCGATCTCGCGGGTGCGCTCGGACACTGACACCAGCATGATGTTCATGACGCCCACGCCGCCCACCAGCAGCGAGATGGCCGCGACGCCAGCGAACAGCGCCGCCATCGCGCTGGTCACGCTCTGGAACTTGCGGAACTCCTCTTCGCCGTTCCAGGTGCCGAAGTCCTCGCGGCCGTGCAGGGCCTTGAGGCGGTGGATGATCTGCTCGCGCACCTGCTGGGGCGGCACGGTCAGGTCCAGCAGCACGTCGAAGTTGTCGACGTCGGCGCGCGCGTCCAGCTTGCGCGAGAAGGTGGTGTGCGGGATGTAGAGCTGGCCCAGCCAGCTGCCAAAGCTGAAGGCGCCGCCCTCAGGGGCGACGACGCCGACGACGGTGAAGGGCAGGGCGGCGGTGGGCGGTGGTGGCGCACCCGGTTGCTGGGCGGCCTGGGCGTCAGGCGCCATGCCGGGGTTGACGAAGACGAGCTGGCCCAGTGGCGACTCGCCTTTCTTGAACAGCGCGTCGCGCGATTTTTCGTCGAGGACGACGACCTGGCTGCGCGTCTCGAAGTCCATCGCGCTGAGGTAGCGGCCCTGCACGAGCTTGAGCTTGCGTGCCTTCAGCGTGGCCGTGTCGCCACCGATGGCCTCCAGCATCGCGTCGCGCGACTGGTGTCGCGCGGTCAGCTGCATCTGGCGGTTCAGCGTGATGCTCTTGACGCCATTGAGCGCGCGTAGCGAGTCGATCTCGTGTGGCCGGAAGGGCTGGGGCACGGCCCCGGGTGGCAGGGCGGGGTTGCCGCGCCAGACGGGGATGCGGCCGGAGATCAGGCTGCTGAGGTCGGTCTCGATGGAGTCCCGTGCGGCGGTGGTCAGCGCGACGATGCTGACGACGGAGGCGATGCCGATGCTGATGCCCAGCATGGACAGGGCCGTGCGCAGCCGGTTGCCCTTGAGCGCCAGCAGGGCCGTCGCGACGGCCTCGCGCCATTGCACCTGGAGGCGGCGCAGGCGGCCGCCTTCCTTCACCGGTGGCGCATCGCTGGGCAGTTCGGTGGGCGCGATGTGGCCGGCCGGCGTGCCGTTGTCGGCAACGACCTTGCCGTCCTTCAGCTCGATGACGCGCCGCGCATGGGCGGCCACGGCGGCGTCGTGGGTGACGAGGATGATGGTGTGGCCGCGCTGGTTCAGCTCTTCGAGCAGGCGCAGCATCTCGGCGCCGGATGCCGAGTCCAGTGCGCCGGTGGGTTCGTCGGCCAGGATGATCTGGCCACCGTTCATCAGCGCCCGGGCGATGGACACGCGCTGCTGCTGGCCGCCCGAGAGTTCATTGGGCCGGTGGTGCAGGCGGTCGCCCAGGCCCAGCCGCTCCAGCAGCGTCCGAGCCCGCCCGCCGCGCGCGCCGGTGCCGACGCCCGCATAGACGGCGGGCAGGGCGGCGTTGGCGCGCGCGTCCAGGTGGGGCAGCAGGTGGTAGCGCTGGAAGATGAAGCCGAAGCGTTCGCGGCGCAGGGCGGCGAGCTCGTCGGGGCCGAGGGTGCTGGCGTCCTTGCCGTCGATGACGAAGCTGCCGCTGGTGGGGTTGTCGAGGCAACCGAGCACGTTCATCAGCGTGCTCTTGCCCGAGCCGGACTGACCCATGATGGCAACGAATTCGCCGGCCTCGATGTTGAGGCTGACGCCGTCGAGGGCGGGGACGTCGATTTCGCCGAGTTGGTAGTGGCGGGCGACGTTGTTGAGTTCGATCAGAGGCATTTAGAAGCCTCCGGCTGAGGTGTGTTTTTGGCCAGGCCCATGCCGGGAGTTCGCCCCGGCGGGCGACCTTCTTTTTGAGCGACCAAAAAGAAGGCAAAAAGTCGCCCCCGAACCGCCCGGCCCTCAGCTGCGCAGCGGGCTGCCCTGCGGTGCACGGACTTCAAGCCCGCGCGCCGAACTCGCGCCGCTACGCTCTGCTCAAACAAGCGTCGCGAGTCAGAAGTTGAAGCGTGCTTCGCACGCGGGCTTGAAGTCCTGCGCTCCTCGGCGGGCTCAGAGGGGGGGTGAATGAACAGCCCGATGACGGCGGGATTTCGGGTTTGGCTGTTGCGGCTGTTCGGGGCCTCCCCTTCTAAACCGCCGAGAAGCACAGAAGACCGAGGCGCGCGCTTGCGCGCTTCAAGAACTGACTCCGCGCAACTGTTTGACCAGAGCGTAGCGGCGGGAGTTTTGCGCGGGCCTCGGTCTTCGAGCATCGCAGGGCACCCGGCTTCGCCGGGCGGTTTTGCAGGGGCGATTTCTTTGCTTACTTTCTTGTTCGCACAAGAAAGTGAGTCGGCCGCCGGGACGAAATCCCGGCTGGACCTTGGCGTCAGACCACCGCCGGCCAAAGCAACGAAACCCATGTCAGCTGCTTGCCGCGCTCGCAGGAGCGGACGCCGCATCCGCCGCACTTGGTGGCGCCAGCAGCACCTTCTCGCCGGCCTTCAGGCCGTCCAGCACCTGCACCTTGGCGCCATCCTGCAAGCCCACCTTGACCTGCCGCGGCGTCTGCTTGTTGGCTGCGTCCAGCACCTGCACCGTGAAGCGCCCGTCCTTGCCGCGTTCACCCAGCGCGACGATGGGCATGGCCAGCACCTGCCTGGCCGAGCCCGTCTCGATGTCGACCTGCACCGTCATGTCGCTGAACAGCGCCCGCTCGCGGTTGTCCACCTCGAACAGCACGTTGTAGAACACCGCATTGCCCGCGCGCTCCGGCACGGGCTGGATGACGCGCACCTTGCCCTCGTAGCGCTTGCCTTCGCCCGACAGCGTGGTGAAGCGCGCCGTCTGGCCGACCTTGATGGCCTGGATGTCGGCCTCGGGCACCTTGGTGCGCACGGTGATGGTGTCCAGATCGGCCAGCGTCAGGATGACGGGCGTGATCTGCACCGAGATCAGCGTCTGGCCCACCTGCACGGGCAGGTTGACGACGGTGCCATTCATGGGCGCGGTGATGCGCGTGTAGGAGAGGCTGACCTTCTTCTTGTCCAGCTCGGCCTGCAGGCGCGTGAGGTTGGCGGCCTGGCCACGCAGATCGGCTTCGATCTTGGCGATGTCGATCTCGGCCTTCTCGGCTTCGTTGCCCGAGGTGGCCTGGCCAGCCAGCAGGCGCTGCTGGCGCTTGAGTTCGCGGCGGGCGGCTTCGGCGTCGACGCGGCGGCTGTCGATAGACGCGCTGGCCTGGGCCACGGCGGCTTCGGCTTGCGCCACGTCGCTGCGCGCCAGCTCGGGGTCGAGGCTGACGAGCAGGTCGCCCTTCTTGACTTGCTGGCCCAGCTCGATGTGGATGGTCTGGACCTGGCCGCTGACCTGGGCGCCGACGTCGACGCGGGTCTTGGCCTGAAGCACGCCGGCGGCCTGCACGGTCTGGGTCACGTCAGCCAGGGCGACGACGCCGCTGGGCGGTGGCGGCGGCGGCGGCGGCGTGCGGGTGAACCACCAAGTGGCCCCGCCAGCGGCGAGCACGGCGATGACGATCAGGCGCACGCGCCAGCGTTTCAGAAAAGAAGCTTTCATGTCCCTCCCAGGACGATGGGGTCTTATTCGCCCCTTCCGGCCGGCATTGGCGTGATGGGTCGGCTAGCGTAGCAGTCGAACGGAGCCTGGCGGCCCCACTGACGCATCGTCGTGAATGAAGCGCCGCTTGGCAAAAGTCATGTGGGGTCAGGGCTTGAGTACTTCAAGCCGTGCACTCAGCGGCTGTGCGAGGTCAGCCGGGCCAGCGGCGAGGCCATGCTCACTCCCGGCGCCGCCGTGCTGGCGCCGCGTGCAGTCTTGCCGTCGTCGTCCTCGCCGCCGACGGTCAGCGCGGCGATGCTGTCGGGGCTGCGGCGCATCGCCACGCCCACGGCGAGGATGTCGATGACCAGCAGGTGCAGGATGCGGCTGACCATCGGCAGGTGGGTGGCGATGTCCTCGATGTGGTCGACGATCAGCGTCGCATCTGCCTTCTTGGCCAGCGGGCTCTGGCTGGCCGTGATGGCCACGACCTTGGCGCCGCGTTCCTGCGCCTTCTCGACGACGGACAGCAGCTCGGGCAGGCGGCCGCCGCTGCTGATGACGACGGCCACGTCGCCTTCGCGCAGCACATCGGCGGCCAGCAGTTGCAAGCGCGGGTCGGTGTAGGCGCCGCAGGGCATGCCAAAGCGCAGGAACTTGAACTGCGCGTCCTGCGCGACGACGCCGTAATGGCCGAGCGCAAAGAACTCGATGCGGTGGGCCGACAACAGCATGTCGATGGCGCGGTCGATGGTGTCGCGGTTCAGGTGGCTGCGCACCTGCAGGATGGCGCTGGCGGTGTTGCCCAGCACCTTGGCGCCCAGCTCCAGCATGGAGTCGTTGGTGTTGACCTGGGTGTGCGTCACCGGCACCGTGCCCGTCAGGCCGGAAGCCAGGCGCAGCTTGAAGTCGGACAGGCCCTCGCAACCCAGCGAGCGGCAGAAGCGGATGACGGTGGGCTGGCTGACGCCAGCGGCGCGGGCAATCTCGGCGATGGGGTCGTTCAGCACGGAGCGTGGTTGGGCCAGCACCAGGTCGGCCACGCGCAGCTCGGCGGGTGACAGCTCGCTGCGCGCACGGCGGATCTGGCCGAGGATGGCCGAGCCGGGCGAGGCCTGCAGGTTGCGCAGCTGGTTCTCGAGGATGGCCGACGCGCCCTTGAAGGTGGCGTGCTCGGCTGTGATGACGAAGGTCGGGATGGCCGACACGTAGTCGCGGAAGCGCCCCTTGTCCTCGAAGCGCTCGCGAAACGGGCTGCGGTCGAAGTACTCGCCCAGGCGCGGCACGATGCCGCCGCCGATATAGATGCCGCCCAGCGAACCCAGCGTGACGGCCAGGTTGGCCGCGCAGGTGCCAAGCAGGCCGCAGAAGACTTCCAGTGTTTCCAGGCAGAGCGCGTCGCCATCCTCCAGCGCGCGCTGGGTGATGGCAGGCGCCTGCAGCGGCTCGGTGGCCACGCCGTTGCGGTCGGCCAGGGCCTTGTAGATCAGCTCCAGGCCGGGGCCGGAGATCAGGCGCTCATAGGAGACGTGGTCGAGCGTCTTCCAGGCGAACTTCAGGATGTCCATCTCGCGCTCATCACGCGGGCCGAAGTTGACGTGGCCACCCTCGGTGCCGAGCGCAATCCAGCCTTCCCCGGCCGGGATCAGCCCCGACACGCCCAGGCCCGTACCCGCGCCCAGCAGGCCGATGACGCTGGGTCGGCGCGCCTGGCCGCCACCGACCTGGTGCACGTCGACCTCGGCCAGCCGGGGCAGGGCCATGGCCAGGGCGGTGAAGTCGTTGACGACGACGAGGGTGTCCAGGCCCAGGCGCTGGCGCATCTCGTCGATGGAGAACTGCCAGTGGTAGTTGGTCATGCGCACCCGATCGCCTTCGACCGGGTTGGCGATGGCGATGGCTGCATGCGCGATTTGCTGTGCGCCGCCGTCCTGCCAGCTCAGGCCTTGCAGATAAGCGCGCACGGCGGCGTGGAAGTCGGCGTGGTCGGCGCAGCGCAGCGAGGCCATCTGCGTGAACTCACCTGGGCCGATTTCCAGCGCGAAACGGGCATAGGTGCCGCCAATATCGGCAAGCAGGCGGGGGCTGTCGAAACGGGGCATGGGCGCTGAAGGAAACCTGAGGAAAGACGGGCGATTATCAGCAGGCGCGCAGGCGACCTGCCTTGGACCCTTTCGGGGGCGATTCCTGGTGTGGAAGCTCAAACGGGTTGTAGCTTCACTACAGATCCTCGGCAATCGAGTTTCCCCAGGGCGATGGCTGGCTTGCCGGGAGTTGAAAGCGGTTTCTCATTCGAGATTTGATTCCAAGGGCGAGTATGTATTGTCGATTTGATGTAGTTTTGCTACCGTCCGCCGCGACCGTCATTTCACCCTTTTCAGCCCTGTGTTTGCCACTGTCCGACTCCTGAATATCCGCTGCCTTGCGCCCCTCCTTGTTTCAGGAGTTCCTGTATGAGTGCCGCCTACCCCTGGTTGGTGGCCGACGTCGGCGGCACCAATGCGCGTTTCGGCACCGTTGCCGGCCCCGGCGCCGCAGTGGAAGACGTGCGGGTGCTGTCGGTGGCGGGCCATGCGGGCCCGGCGGCCGCTGTCCGCGCTTATCTGCAGGGGCAGCCCGCCGGCAAGGCCAAGCCGCAAAGTGCGGCCTTTGCGCTCGCGACGGCGCTGGACGGCGATCACATCGAGCTGACCAACGGTGCCTGGAGCTTCTCGCGCGCCGGCACGCAGGCCGAACTGGGCCTGAAGACGCTGCTCTGCCTGAATGATTTCGAGGCCCAGGCGCTGTCGCTGCCGCGGCTGCGGGCCGACCAGCTGCGCGCCTGGGGTGCGCCCCCGCCGGCGACAGGTGATGTGGCTGTGGGCACGGTCATGGCTGTCATCGGCCCGGGTACTGGCCTGGGCGTGGGCGGCGTCGTGCGCGCACCCGGTCGCTGGCTGGCGCTGCCGGGTGAGGGTGGGCACGCAACGCTGGCGCCGGCGGACGATTTTGAGAGTGCCGTGCTGAGCCAGGCGCGCCGCGAGTTCCCGCATGTGTCGGCCGAGCGCTTCCTGTCGGGCATCGGCCTGCCGGTGCTGTGCCGCGCCGTCGCGGCCGCGCTCGGCGAGGGCGAAGACGTCAGCTCGCTGCCGACCGAGCAGATCGTCGCCCGGGGCCTGGCCGGTGAATCGACTGCTTGCGTGCGCACGCTGGATCTCTTCTGCGCCATGCTGGGTGGTTTCGCCGGCAGCGTCGCGCTGACGCTGGGTTCGCGCGGCGGCGTCTTCATCGGCGGCGGCATCGTGCCGCGCCTGGGTGAGCGCTTCTTCCAGTCGGAGTTCCGCGCCCGTTTCGAGGCCAAGGGGCGCTTCCAGCCCTTCCTGGCGGGCATCCCCACGGCCCTCATCACCGACACGCTGGCCGCATTGTCCGGCGCCGCCCTGGCGCTGGAGCAGGCCGACGCCTGACACGGCGCGCGCGGTCTGCGCGCGCCGTCTTCTCACACGCGATCTTTGGCACCACGCCGCCGCCGCGCGGCCGGTGTGGCTTCGCCTTGCGTGCTCTCGCCTTGCATGACCGCCCCCTTGCGCCTTGCGTCGCCCGGACGCGATCGGTCACGCCGGCAGACCTGTTGTTAACCCCTAAGTTGATGCTGTAGTTGCGCTACAAGTTTTGACTTCTTGCGTAGTTGTTCGCTCTGATGTTTCGTCGGCAGTGTCAATTCCATGCTGGTTTACCCGCGGTTTTTGACTGAAATCGGGTCGTTTCTTCGCAACGTCTAGGGTTTACGCAGATGCTGGAAAAAATCTAGTTTTGATACAAACCTGCTCGAGACGTTGGGTTCTCGCCCACGAGACGCGCGCCGGTGGCCCCGGAGGCGGACTTCGGGCCAAGCCGTTTTCCAATGAACTAGAGGAGACATTCATGACCATGAGCCAAGACAAGTGCGGGTCGGGCACCGCGGCGTCGTTCCGCATCAGTCCGATTGCCATCGGCTGCACATTGCTGATCGCCGCCGCAGGCGCACAAGCGCAGACCCAGCAACTCGAAACGGTGACCGTCACCGGCATCCGCAGAGGCATCGAGGCATCGATCTCGGTCAAGAAGAACGCCGACAACATCGTTGAGTCGGTCTCGGCCGAAGACATCGGCAAGCTGCCCGACATCAGCATCGCCGAGTCCATCGGCCGCCTGCCGGGCCTTTCCGCCCAGCGCGTGGCGGGTCGCGCCCAGGTCATCAGCGTGCGCGGCCTGTCGCCCGATTTCGCCACCTCGCTGCTCAATGGCCGTGAGCTGGTGAGCACCGGCGACAACCGCTCGGTCGAGTTCGATCAGTACCCCTCCGAGCTGCTGGCCGGCGTGAGCGTCTACAAGACGCCGGACGGCGGCCTGGTCGGCCAGGGCCTGTCCGGCACCATCGACATGCAGACCGTGCGCCCATTGAACTTCGGCAGTCGCGTGATGGCCGTCAACGTGCGCGGTCAGAGGAATTCGCTGGGCGGTGCCGCCGGTTCCAAGGGCACGGGCAACCGCGTCAGCGCCAGCTACATCGACCAGTTCGCCGACCGCACCGTCGGTCTGGTGCTGGGCTATGCCCACCAGGAAACCCCGATCCAGGAAGAGCAGGTCGGCCTGTACGAGCCCTGGCAGTCGCTGGGCGCCGGCTGGCGTCCGGGCGTGGCGGCAGGTACGTTCTATTCCGATGGCATCAAGGCCCTGCGCCGCACTGGGGTGACCAAGCGCGACGCCTTCATGGCGACCGCCGAGTTCCGCCCGAACAAGGGCTTCACCAGCGTGGTGGACTACTACCACACCAGGGCCACGCAGGAGGACACCGCSAACCAGTTCGAAGTCMAYMTCGGCGGCTACAACGGCGGTTACAACCCGGGCCTGAACATCGCTTCCCCGGTGGTGAACGGCAACAACACCTTCGTCGGCGGCAGCGCCAGCGGCCTGTACCCGCTGGTGCGTGGCATGTACAACGACCGCAGGGACACCATCGATGCCTTCGGCTGGAACAACAAGCTCAAGCTGGCCGGCGGCGGCACGCTGACGGCGGATGTGAGCTACTCCAAGGCTGACCGCAAGGAAACCAATCTCGAGAACAACACGCAGTTGCTGCCCACCGGCGCAACCGCACCGCTGGACACCCTGAAGCTGAATTTCGCCACGTCCAGTTTCCCGACGCTGACCCCCACGCTGAACTACTCCGACCCGACCAAGCTGTTCCTGCGCGGCACGATCTACGGCTCGGGCTACGGCAAGCGTCCCAGCGTTGAGGACGAACTCAAGTCGTTCAAGCTGGCTGGCAACTTCCCGCTGCCGGATTCGATCAAGGGCTTCTTCCAGGACGTGGACCTGGGTGTCAACTACGCCGACCGCTCCAAGAAGAAGCGCCAGCCCGAGGGCAACATCAACGTCGGCTCGCAGGGTGACACCGCCATTGCCAGCGACCTGCAGTACGCCCCCGTGGACCTGAGCTTTGCGGGCCTGGGCAGCATCCCGGCCTGGAACGTGCCGGGCGCCGTGTCGCGCTACATGACGTTCAACCCCAGCGAGACCAGCGCGGCCTATCTGATCCCCAAGGCCTGGAACGTGTACGAGAAGGCCACCACCGGCTTCATCAAGGGCAACATCGACACCGAGTGGGGCGGCATCCCCATGCGCGGCAACGTGGGCCTGCAAGTCATTCGCGTGGATCAGTCGTCCACGTCGAATTATTGGGACAGCAACGCGCCCGCCGGCAGCAATGTCAAGACCAACAGCGACGGCAAGGTGCGCACCGACGTGCTGCCAAGCATGAACCTGGCTTTCTCGCTGGCCGATGACCAGACCCTGCGCGTGGCCCTGGCCCGCCAGATGGCCCGCCCGCGCGTGGACCAGCTCCGCTCGGGCATCGAGTTCGGCGTCGACAACTCGACCGGCAAGCCCGGCGCCAGCGGCGGCAACCCCAAGGCCGATCCGTGGATCGCCAATGCCTTCGACGTGTCCTATGAGAAGTACTTCGGCACCAAGGCCTATATCGCCGCGGCGGGCTTCTACAAGGACTTGAAGAGCTACATCTACACCCAGAAACAGGACGGCTACGACTTCACGGACTTCGTCAAAAGCTACACGCCGCCGAACACGTGCACGACGCCTGCCGGCCCCAATCAGCCTTGTCCCGCCGCGCTGCCCACGGGTACGTTCACGGCGCCGTTCAACGGCAAGGGCGGGAAGCTGTCTGGTGTCGAGCTCTCGGCCTCGCTGCCGCTGAGCCTCGTCTCCGACACCTTCAAGGGCTTTGGCATCCAGGCCAGCGCCAGCTTCACCCACAGCAGCATCAAGATACAGGATCCGGAGAGTGCGAGCAGCGTGGGTGGCGGCGACATCGCGCTGCCCGGCCTGTCCAAGCGGGTCTACAACCTGACGGCCTACTACGAGGCCAATGGGTTCGAGGCCCGCGTGAGCCAGCGCCGCCGCTCGGACTTCATTGGTGAAATCGGCAACTTCAACGGCTCACGTACCCTGCGCTACGTTGTTGGCGAGAAGATCACCGACCTCCAACTGGGCTACTCCTTCAACGAGGGCGCCTTCAAGGGTCTGGGGCTGCTGTTCCAGGTCAACAACCTGACCAACGAGGCTTACCAAACCTACGCCGGCACCAAGGATCGCCCGTTGGAGTACATCCGCTGGGGGCGCACCTTCCTGCTGGGGGCGAACTACAAGTTCTGATGCTTCGGTGTTGAATGAGGCCCGGCCGTGCGCCGGGCTTTTTCGTTTGGGGGCCCTCATCGGCCCGGTCGGGAGACGGGCGATGATTCAGGGGACACATGACGCACAAGCTGGAGAGAAGCTCGACCTCTGTCGCACGCATGGACGCATCTTCCGTTTCAGCGGCGCCACCGCTTGCCACTTGCCCGCGATCACGCAGCACGTCCCTCATCTAGACCGCCATGCCCAACCGCCGCACCGTACTGACCGCCGCCACCTCACTCGCCCTGCCCGCCATGAGTGCCTCTGCCGCCGCCTCCGTCGAGATGCCCCATCTGCCCTGGACCCGCCAGGCCGTCATCTACCAGATCAACGTTCGCCAGTTCTCGCCCGAAGGCACGTTCAAGGCCGTGCAGTCGGACCTGCAGCGGCTGAAAAGGCTGGGCGTGGACATCCTGTGGCTGATGCCCATCCAGCCCATCGGCAAGCTCAACCGCAAGGGGACGCTGGGCAGCTACTACTCGATCAGCGACTACACGGCCGTGAACCCCGAGTTCGGCACGCTGGCCGATGCCAAGGCGCTGGTCGCTGCGGCGCACAAGCTGGGGTTCAAGGTCATCCTCGACTGGGTGGCCAACCACACGGCCTGGGACCACCCCTGGGCTACGGCACACAAGGATTGGTACAAGCTCAACGGCAAGGGTGAGATCCACGCCGTCACTTTCAACGAAGGCCAGCCGGGCGAGGAGCACTGGGACGATGTCGTCGCGCTGAACTACAAGAGCCCGGGCTTGCGCGCCGCAATGATCGACGCGATGAAGTTCTGGGTGCGAGAAACCGGCATCGATGGCTTCCGCTGCGATGTGGCCAGCCTGGTGCCGACCGACTTCTGGGTGCGTGTGCGCAAGGAGCTGGACGCGGTCAAGCCGATGTTCATGCTGGCCGAGTCCGACGCCATCGACCTGCACACCAGCGGCGCCTTCGACATGACCTATTCCTGGGACCTGGCCGACCAGGTGTTCAAGAGTATCGGCAAGGGCGAGGCGGGCGCCCCACTGTTGAAGGAGTGGCTGGCCAAGCAACCGGCGGGCTTTCCCGCCCATGCCTACCGCATGCGCTTCACGAGCAATCACGACTTCAACTCCTGGCACGGCACCGACGCCGATCTCTACGGCGACGCCTACCCCGCACTGGCGGTACTGACGTTCACGCTGCCCGGCATGCCGCTGGTCTACAACGGCCAGGAGTCGCGGTTGACCAAGAAGCTGGAGTTCTTCGAGAAGGACGCCATCGACTGGAAGACCTATGAGCTGAGCGACTTCTACGCCAGCCTCGCTGCGCTCAAGCACCAACATCCGGCGCTGGCCGCCGGCCAGTACGGCGCGCCGGTGAAGCTGCTGGACAGCCCGCCCGACATCGTCGCCTTCGAGCGCCGCCTGGACCAGGACCTGGTACGCGTGGCTGTCAACCTGTCGAAGATGGAACAGCTCTGGCAGGGCCACAAGCTGCGCCCATGGGGGTGGCAGTTGTCATGAGAATCCTCATCACTGGCCTGAACGGCACGTTGGCGCCACGCTTGGCCGAGGCGGCCCGCGCAGCCGGGCATCAGGTCATCGGCTGGGACCGCACCGCGGTGAACCTCGACGATGAGAAGCTGTCAGCCGCCTGGCTTTCCGCGCAGTCGGTGGACGCGATCGCCCACCTGGGCATGGCTTCGGCGCGCTTCGCGGGCTGGCTGGCGTCGCGCTGTCCGAACTTCCTGTTTACCAGCACGGTCATGGTCTTCGACCACGAGCCCGACGGCCCGCATGACGTGGCCGACGCGCGCAACGCCAAGGACGAATACGGCCGCTACAAGGCCGAGTGCGAAGACGCCGTGTTGCTGGCCAATGAGAGGCCCGTCATCGCCCGCATCGGCTGGCAGATCGACGCGACCCGGCCTGGCAACAACATGCTGATGACGCTGGATGAATGGCAAAAGCGCGATGGCCATGTGGCCGCAAGCCGAGCATGGACGCCGGCCTGCTCCTTCATGACCGACACGGCCGCCGCGCTGCTGGCGTTGATCGAACGGCCGCTGCCCGGTGTGCACCACCTGGACAGCAATTCCGAGGAGGGCTGGCGCTTTGATGAGGTGGCGCGCGCACTCGCGATCGAGTTCGGCCGCGACTGGCAAGTCCAGGCGGACGAGGGCTACCGGCATGACCAGCGCCTCATCGGCGGCGTCAGCCGCTTGCCACCGCTTTCGGCGCGCTTGCCTGGGCTCACCCGTGATTGAGCGCTGGCCCATCAACGGCAAGGGCCGCAGCCGCACGGTGGCTCATGGGGGTTTTGGCGGCCTGGTCTGGACGGTGGCCAACGCGACCGACTTCTCGGCCGGCTTTGAAGAACAGGTGCGTCAAAGCCTGCAGATGCTCGAAGCGCATCTGCAGGAAGCCGGCTCGGCGCGCACCCACCTGCTGTCGCTGCAGGTCATCCTCACCGACATCGCCAACCGGGATGCTTTCGACCTGCAATGGCAGGCATGGATCGGGCCGCATCCCGAACATTGGCCGCAGCGGGCCTGCTTCCAATCTGGCCTGGCGCCGGGGTTGTTGATCGAACTGGTGGTCGTCGCGGCGCCTGTTTCGGCGGGGCACAAGCTGGGCTCCTGAGCCCAGGCCTGCCCGCATCGACAATGGCGCCATGAAACCACCCGCCCGCCTGCAGGCACTGATTGATGAAGGCCTGATCGACAGCGTCGTTAGGCAACTGAAGAGCGGCAAGGAAGCCGATGTCTACGTCGTGCGCTGCGGCGATGACACCTGTGCCGCCAAGGTCTACAAGGAGGCCAACAAGCGGGGCTTCCGCCAGGCCGTCGACTACACCGAGAACCGCAAGGTCCGCAACAGCCGGCAGGCGCGCGCGATGGCCAAGCGCACGACCTTCGGCCGTCAGCAGCAGGAGGCGGYGTGGCAGAGCGCCGAGGTCGACGCGCTCTACCGCCTGGCTGCGGCCGGCGTGCGGGTGCCGCGGCCCGACAACTTCCATGATGGCGTGCTGCTGATGGAACTGGTGGCCGATGAGTTCGGCGACGCTGCACCGCGGCTCAATGACCTGAGCTTCAGCGCGGCCGAGGCGCGCCAGCACCACGACACGCTGATCGGCGAGGTGGTGCGCATGCTCTGCGCGGGTGTCATCCATGGCGACCTGTCCGAGTTCAACGTGCTGCTGGCCGCCGATGGCCCGGTCATCATCGACCTGCCGCAGGCCGTGGACGCCGCCGGCAACAACCATGCGCCGCGCATGCTCATACGCGACGTGAACAACCTGCGCAACTTCTTCGGCCAGCACGCGCCGGACTTGCTGGCCACGCAGTACGGCCCCGAGATCTGGTCGCTCTACGCTGCCGGTTTGCTGGTGCCCGGCATGCCGCTGACGGGCCGCTACGAGCACAAGCGCGGCGAGGTGGACCTGTCGGGCGTGTTGCGCGAGATCGAGGATGCGCGCCTGGAAGAGGCAGCGCGCGTTCTTCGCATGAGCTAGGTTTCGCCCGGCTGCAGCTACAGCTCGCGCCGCTGGCCTGCAGCACGGCGCCGTAGAACTCGCGATGCAGACGCTGGAAGATGCCGTCGGTGATCCCCGCCTCCAGGCGGGTCTTCAGCTCGGCGGCCAGGCCGGGGCGACTCGGGCTGACGAAGAGATAGGCCGCCGCGGGGTAGTGCAGCATCAGGTTGGGCGCGATGGCCAGTCCCGCCGAGGTGACGGGGTTGACCCTAGAGCTGGTGGCGCTCGGCTTCGAGTTGTTGTTCGCGCAGCTGGTGCAGCAAAGCCGCGTCGTCCAGGGCTGCATCTTGCTGCGCCAATGCGCCGCAGCTGCGCAGGGTGTGGCCGTGCTCGCGCAGCGCCTGCTGCAGCCACTGGGCACGCCTGAGGGTGCGCGGCGTGCAGGAGCGGCCGCGCAGGTCGTCTTCGAGATCGCTGCGGTGGGCGCGCCAGGCGTCGGCCAGGTAGAGCCGACCCGGCGCGTGGACCAGTTCGTGGCGCCAGCGAACGGCCAGCCCACGGTAGTGACCGATGACGCGCCCGGTGGCGCCGCGGCAGGCCAGGCGCTCGGCCAGGCCCTCATAGGCCTGCGCTGCCAGCCGCTTGAAACCCAGGAAATGGGACAGGGCGTCGCCATCGCTGCCCGCATCGAGCAAGGCGCCGAACAGGTGGCGGCTTTCGATGCGTTCGGCGAGGTGGTATTGGGGGCGGTTGTGGCCATCGCCGGCGCTGTTGAACTGTGTCAGCGGGTCGAAGCGGTAGCAGTAGCCGAAGTCGTAGAGCCAGACGCGTTCGCCGTCGTCCAGCAGATTGCCGGCGCTGTAGTCCCACTCGAAGAAGCCGTGCTCGATCAGCGCGCAGCCGGCTTCGAGCAGCGTGCGCGCCTGGCGCTCGTCGAGCACGCCCGGGGGGCGGCCGGCAATCCAGGGCGATACGACGAGGCCATCGCGTAGCGAGCCGTAGGCGGGCGCGACGACGCCCGGCAAGGCCAGCCCGGCCAGCTCGGCGTGGCGCTGCAGCTCGTTCAGGAAGGATGTCTGGCCGTCGGGGTTGCGCACCCGGCATTCGGCGCGGGCGCGCTTGATGGCCCAGCGCTGGCCGGCGTGGTTGAGGCACAGCACCTCGGCGGTCAAGCCGCCGTTGTGCACGGCTTCAACGCCGGGGCTGTCGGCGTTCAGTGCCTTCAGTTGCGCGACCGGCAAGGGCAGCGCGGCCGCATCACCAAAGGCGAACTCGGCACCACTGGAGATGAAAGCCAGGTTGGTTCGCTGGCGTGCTTCGTCCAGCGTCAGATCAGGCCCGGCCATGCATCGCCATGTTGGTCGAAGGCCGCGCGGACGGCGACCACCAGTTCGGCTGGCAGCGGTCCACGCGAGATCGCTTCGATGTTGCGGCGCAGGTTGGCCGGTTTGGCGGTGCCGACGATGGCGCTGGCAACGCCCGTGTGGAAGGCCGCGAAGCGCAGGGCCAGGTCAGCCCAGTCTTCCTTCGCGGGCAGGCTCATGGCCTTGAAGCGGTCCCAGTACTGGCCTTCTGCGAAGTCATCCGGCCGCTGCGCATGGCGCCAGACGGCGCCGGCCAGCGGGCGTTTGGCGATGACGCCGATGCCGGCATGGTCGGCCCGAGCGGCACGCAGGTTCAGATGGGCCTGGTCGCAAATGCTGACCGAGGTCTGCAGGCTGCCAAAGGCGTCACTGGCGATCGCGAAGTCGATCTCGGCGTTGTCACCCGAGTAGGCGGCCACGCGCAGCTTGCCGCTCGCACGGCAGTCGTTCAGCGCGCGCACGACCTCGCCTTGCTCCAGCACATGCAGCGGGCAGGAGTGCAGGTGGACGATGTCGAGCCAGTCGGTCTGCATCAGCTTGAGCGCGCGCTCGACGCCTTGCACGATGCAGTCGTACGTCCAGTCCGGCACGCCTTCGATGCCGTAGCCGACCTTGGTGGACAGCACGAAGTCCGCACGGCGCGTGTTGAGGTGGCGGCCGATCCGCTCCTCGCTGAGGCCGTAGCCGCGGGCGGTGTCGACGAGGTTGATGCCAAGGTCCAGCACATGGTTCAGCAAGGCGCCGGCTTCAGCCTCGGTCGTGCGCTCGTCGTTGATGTGCATCGCACCGAAGCCCAGCGCGGAGACCTTGAGGCCTGTGTGGCCGAGAGGGTTCAGGATCATGGGGTGATGAGGACGCGGCCGAACAGCGGCGGCACGGTGAGTTGAATCCAGCCGTTCTTCACGGTCACGGTGGAGCCGCCCAGTGCGTCGCGCAGTTGGTCGGCCGGGAAGGGCAGGCCAACGCTGACGGTGCGTGGCTTGTCGCTGTTGTTGGTCGCCGTGATGGCCCAGGTCTTGCCGTCCTGGCGCGCCAGCACGACGACGTGGTCGTCGACATGCAGCGGCTCGCTCAAGCGACCGTGGCGCAGCACGGGCAGGTCGTGGCGCAGCTGGGTCAAGCGCTTGAAGTCGGCCAGCAGCGCGTTGTCGGGCTGGCCGCCTTCGTCGGCCCAGGGGTAGGGCGCGCGGTTGTAGGGGTCGTCGCCACCGCCCAAGCCCACTTCGTCGCCGTAGTAGATGGTCGGCGAGCCGGGGTAGGTCATCTGGAAGAAGACGGCGAGGCGCAGGCGCTGCTTGGCCAGCGCCAGATCGCGGTCCTCGCCGAAGTGGTGCAGGGCGCGCGGCTGGTCGTGGGTCGACAACAGGTTCATCAGCGCATAGAAGGACTGCGCCGGATAGGCCTCGCGCATCAGCTCCAGGTTGGCGGCCATCAGCTTGCCGCTCTTGCCGGCGGCGTAGTCCAGCACGGCGTTGCGGAAGATGTAGTTCATCGTCGAGTCGAACATGTCGCCGAGGAAGTACTTCGACGAATCGAACCAGGTCTCGGCGACGGTCAGCGCGTCGGGCTTCTTGGCCTTGACAGCCTGGCGCCATTCGCGCCAGAAGTCGTCGGGCACCCAGGGCGCCACGTCCATGCGCCAGCCGGCCGCGCCGCGGTCCAGCCAGAGGTTGGTCACCGAGTCCTTGTCGCGGTAGGCGTAGGCGCGAAAGGACGGGGCGCTCTTGTCGATCTCCGGCAGATCGGACACGCCGACCCAGCCCTGGAACTGCTTGTTGGGGTCAGTCTCCTCGGGCTTGAACTTGAACCAGCTCGCATACGGCGAGGCGGGGTTGATCTTGCCGCCGTCAAACGCACCGCCCGCGGGGAAATTGGAGAAGCGGTTGAAGTAGGGAGAGTCTGCGCCGACGTGGTTCAGCGAGGTGTCGGGGATGACGCGGATGCCGCGCTTGGCGGCTTCGGCGCACAGGCGAACGAAGTCGTCGTTGCTGCCGAAGGCCGGGTCGATCTGCTTGTAGTCGGCCGCGTCGTACTTGTGGTTGCTGGGCGCGCGGAACACCGGCGTCAGGTAGATGGCGTTGGCCCCCAGGCTCTTGATGTAGTCCAGCTTCTCGATGATGCCGGCGAGGTCGCCACCGAAGAAGTCGTTGTTGTAGAGCTTGTCCGAGCCGTCACCCGTACTCGGCTTGAAGGGCTTCTCGTTCCACTTCTCGTGGCGTTCGACGTCGCGGTCCTGGTAGCGGTCCTGTGGCCGGCCGCCGCCGGGGCGAGGGTCGTTGCCCTTGTCGCCATTGCGGAAGCGCTCGGGGAAGACGTAGTAGTAGACGATGTCCCGGGCCCAGGCCGGCACCTCGAAACCGGGCGCATGGATGGTCTGGCGGTAGCGGCGCACGCGGTTGGTGTTGGACGGCAGGCGCTCGACCGAGGCAGGCCCCATGGAGCCCTTCTCGCGCGTCCAGTAGATGGGGTCCTTGTTGTTCTGCAGCGCGTACTTGCCCTGGGCGGTCTCGATCTCGAACCAGTAGCCGTAGATGCCAGTGGCGTCGAAGCGATAGCTCGCTGTGAAGCCGATGCCCATGCCGCGCGAATGTGGCGTCATGGCGATGCGGGCCACAGATTCGTAGGCGAGCTGCTCCTGGTTACCGGTCATCTGGCGGCGTTCGATGACGAGGGTGGCCTGCTTCAGGCCGGGCACGTCGTTACCGATGCTGAAGCGGATCTCGCTGCCGGCGGGCTGGGCACCGAAAGGCGCCTTGGACTCGGCACTGCGGGAGTCGAAGTGGGTCGTCAGCGCAGCCTTGTCGGTGAGGGGCTTGGGTGGCGTGGGTTTGAAGGTCCTGGGGCCGACGGTAAGCGTGGCGCTGCCGTCGGCGGCAATCGCCAGGCGTAGCGTCTGCTCCCCCTTGAAGTCGCGCTTGAGGTTGCCACCGGCACCGCGAGCCGGGTCGCCCTTGGCGTCGCCGCCAAAGGTGAGGGCGGCCGTCCAGTCCTCATCGGCGAGCTTGAACTCCTGCGGCCCTTTGGCTTTGAGGTTGAGGAAGTAGGCATCGCAGCGGTACTCGAAGGCGTGGTCATCCTGCGCCGCCCAGTTGTTCAGCCCACCGCGCAGATAAAGAGTGGCGTCGCCGAGCGGTGCGGGTTTGCAGTTGGCGGCATGAGCCGCAGGGACGAGCGAAAGCAACGCTGCGCACAGCGCGAATGTCTTCAACATATGGATCAGCCCTTGACGCCGCCAGCAGTCAGGCCGGAGACGATCCAGCGCTGTGCCAGCAGGAAGACCAACGTGATCGGCAGGCCCGACAGCACGGCCGCGGCCGCGAAGTCGCCCCACAGGAAACGCTGGTCGTGCAGGAAGTATTTGGAGCCCACCGCGAGCGTGAGGTTGCCCTCTTCGCGCAGCAGGATGGACGCCACCGGGTACTCGATGATGGTGCCGATGAAAGCCAGCACGAAGACCACCATCAGGATGGGAATCGCCATCGGCAGCAGCACGCGCGAGAAGGCCTGCCAGTGCGTCGCGCCGTCGACCTTGGCGTTCTCCTCGATCTCGACGGGGATGGTCTCGAAGTAACCCTTGATGGTCCACACATGCGTGGCGATGCCGCCCAGGTAGGCGAGCACCAGGCCGGCGTGCGTCTCGATGCCCAGCGCCGGCACATAGGTGCCGATGGTCTCGAAGATGGCGTAGATGGCGACGAGCGCCAGCACCGGCGGGAACATCTGCAGCAGCAGCATGCCGTTGAGCACCGGCTTGTCGAAGCGGAACTTCATGCGCGCGAAGGCGTAGGCGGCGCTGGTGGAGATGGCGACGATGAGGAAGGCCGAGATGGTGGCGATCTTGATCGAGTTCCACAGCCAGGTCAGCACGGGGAAGGGCGGCTGCACGAGGCTGCCGTCGGCGGCCTGGTAGGGGATGCCCAAAGCGAGCTTCCAATGCTCCAGGCTGATCTCGGTCGGGATCAGGCTGCCGGTGGCGAAGTTGCCGGGGCGCAGCGAGATGGACACGACGGCCAGCAGCGGGAAGATGGTGGTGGCGATGAAGAGCCACATCACCGCGTGGCCGGCGAGGGTGCGCCAGCGGGCTTGTTTGCCGAGGACGATGGCCATGGTTCAGAACTCCGAATGTCTTTCTGGATGGGTCGGGATCGGCCCGGGTGAGCGGTCTGCTCCGTGTCCCCCGCCCGCTGCGCGGTCTCCTCCTTTACCTGCGCAGCCCGCCCACCCGGCCCGATCCAACACCAGCGGTTTCCTTCGCTGAAGAAACCCACTGGGTCCAGTTGCCGAGTGCGGCGGGCGAGGGACGAAGGTAAAGGAGGAGGTCGCGTAGCGGCCGGGGGACACGTAGTCCCTCGTCTGCCGCGCTTGGCAACCCATCGATGCCAGCATCATTTTTGTGCCTTGGCGCTCATGCGAAGGTTGATCAGCGACAGCGCCGCCACGAGGAAGAAGATCAGCGTCGAGATCGCCGCAGCCAGGCCGAAGTCGGAGCCCGAGTCCTTGAAAGCGATGCGGTAGGTGTAGCTGACGAGGATGTCGGTCTGGCCCGCGGGCAGCTTGGTGGACAGGAAGTCCGGCCGGCCGTCGGTCAGCAGCGCGATCAGCACGAAGTTGTTGAAGTTGAAGGCGAAGGCACTGACCAGCAGCGGCGCCAGCGGCTTGATGATCAGCGGCGCAGTGATCTTGAGGAAGTTGGTCGCGGGGCTGGCGCCGGCCAGCGCCGAGGCTTCGTACAGGTCCGCGGGAATCGCCTTCAGCAGCCCAGAGCACAGGATCATGATGTAGGGATAGCCCAGCCACACGTTGACGATCAGCAGCATGGTCTTGGCCAGCAGCGGGTCGGCAAACCAGGCCGGCTTGACGCCGATCAGTGCGTTCAGGATGGCATTGATCTCGCCGAAGTTCTGGTTGAACAGGCCCTTGAAGACGAGGATGGAAATGAAGCCCGGCACCGCATACGGCAGGAAGAGCAGGGTGCGGTAGGTGGTGCGGTACTTCATGCCCTCCCAGTTCAGCAGCACGGCGAAGAGCATGCCGATGGCGGTTGAGAAGACGACGGTCAGCGCAGAGAAGATGACCGTCCAGCTGAAGATGGACAGGAAGGGGCCGCGGAACTCGGCGTCGAACAGCATGCGCGTGTAGTTCGCCATGCCGATGAAGGCCTTGAAGCCGGGCTGCAGCGTCTCGCCAGCTGCCGTCTGGAAGAAGCCCGTGTCGCGGTTCGCCTTGAACACGGCACCGTCGGCGGAGCGTGTCAGGCTGCCGTCGGCATTCGTCGTCCACATCGGCTTGACGGGGCCGAACTCGCGCAGGCCGAGGTAGTGCAGCTCGGTCTTGTCGGGCGCAACGAGCACGAGCTTGGCGAGCGCGTCGCGGTGCTTGATCAGCTCGGGCAAGGGCAGGGCGGCGTCTGTCGGTGCGGACGTGGCGTCCGCCGCGGCCAGGTCCACGCGGATTTCCTTGCCCGCGCGCAGCGCCAGCGGTGGCGACATCCACTGCGGGTTGGCTTCGCCCTCGGTTTTCAGCACGAGGCGATATTCGGCGCCGCTGGCATGCAGGCTGTAGCTCAGCACCCGGTCTTCCACTGCGTCATGCTGCTCCAGCAGGTACTCGCGCACGCGGCTTTCGCTGAGCAGGTGGATGCTGGAGTAGTTCGTCAGGCCGATCTGCGCCGTGTAGACGAGCGGAAAGGCAATGAACACCAGCATGCCGGCCACGCCGGGGAACAAGTAGCGCCAGGCAAAGCCGCCGCGGCTCAGGTAGACATAGAAGCCGGCCGTGAACAGCAGCAGCACGCCGGCGGCCCAAGCGGCCTGGCCGGTCGTGTAGATCAGGAAGACGAGATACAGCGCGGCAACCATGCCGGCGATGGCGAGCGGCCAGTGCAGCCACTTGGACAGCTTCTCGGTCAGCGAGGGCGGCAGCGTCGTGTAGGCGCCTTGGCCGAGGGATGAGGACAAGGCGTTCATTTGTTCAGCAGCATCCGTGCGGCGGCGCCGTCGAGCGCGTCCTTCGGTGATTGCAGTCCGTTGGTGATGGCTTCGAGCGCCGCGTCCATCGCGGTCCAGAAGCGGCCGACCTCGGGGATGTTGGGGATGGGCGCGCCGTTGCGCGCATTGGTCATGCTGGCTGCGATCAGCGGGTTGACTGACAGCTCGGCGTAGAAGGCCTTGTTGGCCGGCACGCCGATGGGCACGTCGGCATCCAGCACCTTCAGCGCTTCGGGGCGCATCAGGTGGTTCTCGATGAACTCCTTGGCGATGTCCTTGTTCTTGCTGGGCGCCGAGATCATGCAGCCCAGCACGCCGACAAAGCTCTTGCTCGGCTTGCCGGCGATGACGGCCGGGATGCCTGCCACACCGATGTCGATCTTGGCGCGCCTGGCGTTGTCCCAGGCCCAGGGGCCGGAGATCATCATGGCCACCTCGCCACGGGCAAAGGCGGACTCCATCTCGGAGTAGCGCGCGCCCTTGGGCATGTGGCCGCCCTTGATGAGGCGCTCGATCATCTGGGCACCAGCCAGGGCGCCTTCGTTGTTGACGTCCACCTTCTTGGGATCGAAATCACCCTGGATATCACGGCCGAAGATGACGCCACCCGCGCCGGCAATCATGGGCCAGCTGAAGAAGCTCTTGTTGTAGTCCCACAGCACGGCGTGCTTGCCGCTGGCCTGGAGCTTCTTGTCCAGTGCAATCAGTTCGTCCCAGGTCGCAGGCGGCGTGGGCACCAGGGCCTTGTTGTAGATCAGGCCCGTGGTCTCGATGGCGATGGGGTAGCCCCAGATGCGGCCCCGGTAGCTCAGCGCATTCCAGGCCTGTTCCTCGGACTCGGCCTTCAGCTTGGCGGAGGGGCGCAGCGGCGTCAGCAGGCCGGCCTTGGCCCATTCGCCGACACGGTCGTGAGGCCAGCAGAAGATATCCGGGCCCTTGCCGGCGCCGGCGGCCTGCTGGAACTTGTCGGTCGCATCGACCGGGTGCTCGACGACGACCTTGACGCCCGAGGCCTTCTCGAAGGCATCGCCGACCTTCTGCAGGCCGTTGTAGGCCTTGTCGCCATTGATCCAGACCAGGAGCTTGGGTGTGTCCGCCGACGCCGCCGAAATGCCGCCACAGAGGCACAGAGACACAGTGAAACGCGAAAGGGCTTTCAGAGCTTTCTTCTCTGTGCCTCTGTGCCTCTGTGGCTGTGTTTTCTTCACAGCCGTCATGCCTGCAGCTCCGGCGCAGCCAGCCGGCGCAAGGCCAGACCGTTGGCGTCGAACACGTACAAGGCTTCAGCCGGCAGATGCAGGTCCAGATCCTGGCCGCTGCGCAGGCGGTCGCAGCCGTTGCGGCCTTCGAACTGGCAGGTCAGCGGCTCTTCGAGGCCGGGGTAGGGACAGTAGGCGAAGGTGATGCCGCCGAGGGATTCGACGAAGGCGACGGTGCTGTACACCAGGTTGTTCTCGCCACCTTGACGGATGTGCTCCGGCCGCACGCCGAGAG
>NZ_JBFUMN010000037.1:0-52118 GCF_054049335.1 Roseateles sp. P5_E1 | reverse complement strand
GCCCCGTGCCCGCGCCGCTGCCCGGTTCGCCGGCGCCCAGCCCGTCCCCGACGCCCAGCCCGACGCCAAGCCCCGCACCCAGCCCATCGCCCACGCCGGCGCCAGCCCCGACACCCGCGCCCAGTCCGTTGCCCAATCCGCCGCCCTTGATTCCAGGCACGGCCTGCACCGTGACCCTGCCTTGCAGCACGGGCAGCGGCGAGCAGGCCATGAGCCCGCTGGTCACCGCCATCGTGCCCGCTGCCGCCTATGTGCAGGCCACCGGCACCTACACGCTGTCCGGCGCCGGCGCCATCAACACCGGCAGCCCCTACACCTTCAACTTCAAGTACACGGCGCTGACGGGGGACTTCACCTTCACGGCCCGTGTCGTGACGCAGGGCGGCAACGCCGACTCGGCGCGTGCCGGCGTCGTCGCGGCGGACGGCATCACGGGCAGCCCCGTCTATGCCTGGACGGCGCGCTACTCGACGACCGGCGAGATCCGTGCCGCCATCAACGGCAACAACAAGTCCAACCTGGCCGGCTTTGCAGCGTCCACGCCGCCCGTCTGGGTGCGCGTGCAGCGGCGCGGCAATGCGCTGTATTCCGCCGCGTCCACCGACGGCGTGACCTGGGCCGAGAAGACCAACGTCAACGTGACGGCCGCCAGCCTCTACGTCGGCCTGGCCCTCTCATCGGGCAGCAACAGCGCGGTCGTCACGGCCGATTTCGACAACGTCAGCATCGTCGGCGGCGGCCGCTGAAAAAAGGAGACCACAACATGCGATTCCGACTTCAACCCTTGGCCGCGCTGCTGCTCGGCCTCGCCGTGGGCGCGGCCCAGGCCGGTGCGACGAACGAAGTGGCCTATGCCTCGCTCGGCGGTGCCGCCGTCACCTTCTCCGAGCTGACCGATGGCGCTGCCATCGATGGCCTGCTGAGCAGTGGCGGCATGCAGTTCGGCGAGCGTTTCGCGGGCCAGGAGCTGGCCGTGGCCAAGGCGCCGCGGCCGGGCGCAGTGGCGCAGGACTGGTTCGACGACCTCAGCATCGGCGCGCCCAGCGTGGGCCTGACGCTGCTGGCCGGCGCAGCCGGCGCCAACCTCGGCGCCTACAACTATGGTGACGCCGACGGCCTGGCCCTGTTCGGCGTCGGCCCGCAGGCCGGCGCGGCCGACGGCTTCGGCGCGATCTCGGCCCGCTTCGCCTCGCCCGTGTCGGCCCTGGGCTTGCAGCTGCGCGATGCCGACGGCGGCGCGATCACGCTGAGCCTGTACCGCACCGACGGCAGCCTCATCCAGGCCGTTGATCTGAGCGGCCGCAGCGATGGCCGCTATGCCTTCGCACGCACGGGCGGGGCGGCCGACATCGCCGGCTTCTCGCTGACCAACCGCGACAGCTACTACGGCGTGTCGCTCGACAACCTCGTGCTCGCCGCCGCACCCGTTCCCGAGCCGGGCTCGGCCCTGCTGGTCCTGGGCGGCTTGCTGACCCTGGCCGTCGGACGCCGGCGCGCCCGCTGATTCCAACCACGACAACACAACGGAGACCATCCATGAACAAGCCCCTGACCCTGATCGCCCTGGCCGCCGCTTCCATCGGCACCGTCCAGGCTGCGAGCACTTCGCTGACCAACACCCAATTCGCCTTCACCGGCGTGAACGGCAACACGACGGTCGGCGGCTGGTCCTTCGTCAGCTTCGTCGACATCGCCGCGGGCACGACGATCTACTTCACCGACACCAACGTGCTGCAGACGACGCCGGCCGCCGGCGTGTTCTCGACGACGGCAGAGACCTTCTGGTCCTGGACGGCCAGCGCCAAGGTGAATGCAGGTACGTCGGTGGCGCTGCTGGGCACGGGCGTCAACGGCCAGTACGCGGCCAAGTCCGGCGCGGCCGGCGGCACTGCCAACGGCGTGGTCGTCAACCTGAACGGCGGCGCGTCAAACATCTCCAGCGGCGGCGACATCCTCTACGCCTTCCAGGCGGCGTCCTATGCGACGAACTACCAGGCCTCGGCCATCACCTTCCTGGGCGCACTTTCCAACCGCGGCACCTACACCTCGTCCGACAATCCCACTGCCGCGACCGGCCTTTCCGGCATCCAACTGCGCGAGTACAAGGTCGACGCCGCGACGGCGACGCGCTACACGCAGTTCACGGCGCAGGTCACGACCAACGACGCGCCTTTCAGCTCGATGGCGCAATTGAAGTCAGCCCTGGCCGTGAACGCCAACTGGACGACCGTCGCCGGGTCCAACTCGACGCCCATCGTCGCCGACGTGCTGGCCGTCACGGCCGTGCCCGAACCCGAGAGCTACGCGTTGATGCTGGCCGGCCTGGCCGTCATGGGTGGCGTGGCGCGCCGGCGCCTGCGGGGCTGATCAGCGGTAGCGTGCGAGCACCCGCTCCACGCTGCCGTCGCTGACGAGGCGGTCCAGCACTGAGGCCAGCTCGGCGAAGGGCACACCCGAGCGCGGCGAGAAGGCGCAGCGCGCGTCGAACTGATTGATGACCCAGGCGATGCGCACCGGCGCGTTCGGCTGCTCGTGCAGGAAGAACTGCAGCGAGGTTTTCTCCACGAGCGCATACCGCACCTTGCCCGCGGCCAGCCGCCGCAGGTTGGCCGCCATGCTGGGCACGTCGCTGCGCCTGAACCATTTGCCCAGCGCCTGCTCTGCCCGCGGATAGCTGTAGCCCTGCACCGTGCCCAGGGGCTGGCCGGCGACCTGCTCCAGCGTCTTGAGCGCCGGGGCGTCGGCATGGGCTGCGACGAGGCTGGCATCGGGAATGAGGCCGCGCGTCCAGCGGAAGTCGCCCTGCAGCCATTCCGGCAGCACGAAGCAGACGGCGTCGGCCTCGCCGGCCAGCAGCGCGGCGCTGACACGCTTGCCCGCCATCGGCACAAAACTGACCGGGCGGTCCAGGCCGGCTGCAATCAGCTCGCCCAGATCCTTGACCATGCCGCCGACCAGGCGCCCGTTGGCGTCGAACTCTGCGATGGGCAGGGCGTTGTTGGTGGCCGCAACGAATCGCAGCGGGGGTGGTGAAGGCAGCGGCTGCCCCGTCGCCGTGCCCGCGAGCACGGTGGCCAGCAGCAGCGCCGCCAGCCGCCTCACGGTCTGAGCAGCTCCAGCAGCCGCTCCAGGCCGCCTGTGTTGATGGCAATGCGTGCCTGCTCGCGCACCTTGGGCTTGGCGTGATAGGCCACCGACAGGCCCGCCGCGCCCATCATGGGCAGGTCGTTGGCGCCGTCGCCAACGGCTATTGATTGGTCGGGCCGGCAGCCAACTGACTCGCAGCTCTGCAGCAGCATCAGGCGCTTTTGCTCGCCGTCGCAGATGTCGCCCCAGTCCTGCATGACGACGCGGCCGGTGAGGGCGCCATCGACGATTTCCAGCTCGTTGCTGCGCACGAAGTCCATGCCCAGCTCGGCTGCGACGAAGCGGGTGAAGAAGGTGAAGCCGCCGGAGACGAGCACGAGCTTGAGCCCGGCCGCCTTCAACGCCGCGCACAGCTCGCGCGCACCGGGGTTGAACGTCAGCCGCTCGGCCAGCACGCGGTCCAGCACGGTCGCCGGCACGCCCGCGAGCAGGGCCAGGCGGCGGCGCAGGCTGTCCTTGAAGTCGGTGATCTCGCCCCGCATCGCCGCTTCGGTGATGGCGGCGACTTCGGAGCCCTTGCCGGCCAGTGCGGCGATCTCGTCGATGCACTCGATGCTGATCAGCGTCGAATCCATGTCGAAGGCGGCAAGCTTGAAATGGGACAGCGGCGGCAGCGCGGGGCCGTCGCGCAGGACGAGGCCGTCAGAAGCGGGGGAGGTCACGGAGTCAGGATAGGGCAGGCCATCAATGGGCCGCATTATCCCGATGCGCTCATGCGCGGCGCCGGGCAAGCAAAAGCGCGAGACCGCCCAACAGCAGCGCGGCGCTGGCCGGCTCGGGCACGGGCGCCGTCTGCAGGTCGAGCTGGAAGAAGGCCTGGCTCGCCAGTGGCAGGCCGCGCATGTCGATCTGCACGCTGTGAGCGGTGAAGCTCAGCCGTGACGCGTCCAGGCCGGCGATGCCATTGCTCGTCAGCTGTACGCCGGTGATGGCGGTGCCACTGCCGAACAGGGTTTCGAAGCGGAAGTGGTTGACGGCAATGTTGTCGAAGCCGCTGCCCGGGCCGGTGTAGTCATAGCGGACGCTGCTGTCGCCGAAATCCAGGGTCTGGGTCGGCGACGTCAGCACCTGGCAGACCTGGGCGGCGCCCGGGCAGCTCAGCTCGGTGCCGGCGCCGACAAGGACGCTGTCCTGGGTGTGAAAGACGGTTGTGCCGTTGTCGAAGTCATAGCGCAGGTCCACCGTCGTGCCCTCCAGGCCGGCGGCGCTGGCCAGGGTGGGCAGCAGGACTGCAGCAACAAAAGCCAGCTTCTTCATCGCGATGCTCCGGTCGGCAGGGCGGCGCAGTCTAGGCAGGGACGCGGGCGCAGGCAGCCCCTAGCTTGAGACGGTGCAGAGACGCTGGCCGCGCAGAGTCCGCCACGTCCTCAAGCCGTGGAGTTCGCTCATGTCTCGCCTCGCCTCTGTTTCTGTCGCCGGCCTCGCGCTGGCGCTCGCCACGCATGCCGCCGCCTCGGGCCTGAGCCTGCAGGTCGGTGACTTCCATGCCGCCGACTGGAGCCTGGTCCAGATCACCGACGATGGGCCGGCGGACGCCAACATGGTCATCGACGCCAACCTGGGCAACCCGGGCTCGCATTGGGTGATCAGCTATGTCACGCCGAGCAGCCCCGGCCTGTCCAGCTCGACGAACCGGCTGGGCGCCTTCTATACGGCGCTGGCCTACGACCCGGCGCAGTTGGGTGCGCTGCAGAAGCTGGAATTCAGCGCCGACATCCGCGGGCTGTCCAGCAGCTTTGCCTTCGACACGCTTGGCAGCATCCGGCCGGCCCTGATGCAAAACGGCGTGACCTACACCGTCATCGGCAGCGACCTCGTGACTGGCAAGGCAATGATCAAGCCCGACTACCTGTCGCAGCAGTGGTCCTTCGTGGCCGCGGCGGCCGACTGGGTGCCACCGGTGGCCGGGTCCGCGCAGCGCCCCGACTTCAGCGCGGGCGCCCTGCCGATCTACGTGGGCTTCCGCTACACGCTTGGCACCAGTTGCAACAGCATCAACGGCTGCACCGGCGGCAGCGCCTTCCTCAGCCTGGACAACTTCTCCGCCACGCTGACGCCGGTGCCCGAACCCTCGGCATGGCTGATGTTGGCGGCCGGCATCGGCTTGCTGGTATTGCGCCGCCGCCGCGCTTGACCGCGGGAAGCGCCACGGCACACTGCGCGCCATGCTCAAGCTGCTGGGAGCGCCGGCCTGGCAGGCCGATGCCGCTGAAAGTCTGCCTCTGCCCGCCACACTGCCGGGCTGCCTGCTGATCCATCTGGCCTGCCTGGGCCACTGGGTGGAGCGTGGCCAGCTTGCGGCGCTGTTCTGGCCGGATGCCGAGCGCGAACAGGCCCGGCACCATCTGCGCATCAACTTGCACCGGCTGCGCCAGCTGCTGGCCGGGTTCGGCCAGGCCGATGCCTTGGTGGCCGAGCGGCAGCGCGTCTGTCTCCAGCTGCCGCACGACCTGGCCTTGCTGGAGATGGCCTGCGCCGAGGCCGACGGCGCCGAGCTGCTGGCCCGTCCGGCCATGGCCTGGCTGCAGGGTTTCAGGTTTGCCGGCTTCGACGAGTTCTGGCGCTGGGCCGACGACCATGGCGCGCTGCTGCAACGCCGCTGGGACGAAGCCGCTCGGCGCGCTTTGCAACGCGCCGGCACCGCAGCCTGGCAGGCGCCGCTGCGTGTGCTGCTGGAGCGGGGCGGGGCGCCGCCGACCGAAACCGATCAGGCGCTGTGCGGCCGCGCTGAATGGCTGGGCCAGATCCGCCGCGAGGCCGCGCCGGCGCTGGTGCTGCTGGGCGAGGCCGGCGTGGGCAAGACCAGCGTGCTGAAGGCGGCCTTCCCCGGCGCCCCCGTGCTGCAAGGCCGCGAGGGGCTGGCGGAGATGCCTTACCGGCCCGTCGTCGAACTGCTGCTGCCGCGCCTGGACACGTTGCGGGCGCTGCTGCGCCAGCCCGAGCGCGGCCTGGCCGCCTACCGGTTGGACCTGGCGCGGCTGCTGCCCGAGCTGGCCATCGACGAGCCCTTGCCGCCGCTGGACGCCTTGAGTGCCCGTGCCCGGCTGCTGGAGGGCCTGGCGCGCGTGCTGGAGGCGCTGGGGCCGCTGTTGCTGGTCGATGACCTGCAATGGGTGGACGCGGCCAGCCTGGAGCTGCTGGCCCTGCTGAGCCACCGCGGCCGGCTGCGCTGGCGCGGTGCCGCGCGGGGCGAAGAGCTGCCGGCCGAACACCGCGACTGGCTGGCCCGGCAGCAGGACGTTCGTTGCCTGGCGCTGCCGGGGCTGGCGCTGGAGGCTGTGCAGCAGCTGCTGAATCGCGCCGGCCAGCGCGCCGCCGACGCGCCCGCGCTGCTCGCGGCCAGCCACGGCAATGCCTTTGTGCTGGGTGAGCTGCTGCGGGCCCGGGCCGACGGCGCGCCCGTGTCCCCGCGCGTGCATGAGTTGCTGTTGCGGCGCTGGCAGGCCCTGAGCCCTGCGGCGCATGGCCTCGTCGGCGCGGCAGCCGTGCTGGCCCGGCCGCTGCCGCTGGCGGTGCTGGGCAGCGTGGCCGCGGTGCCCGATGCCGAATTGCTGCCCGCGGCCCGGTTGGCGCTGCAGGCCGCGCTGCTGCGCGAAGAGCCCGACGGCGCCCTGCAATGCCGGCATGACCTGGTGCGCGAAGCGGTTCTCGCGGTGCTGCCGGCCTTCGAGGCGCAGGCGCTGCGGCAACGGGCCGCATTGGCGCTGGGCGCGCGCGCGGAAGGCGYCGCCGAGCCCCTGGCCGTGGCCGCGCTATGGCAGGGCGCCGGCGAGGCGCAGACGGCGCTGGCCTGGCTGCACCGCGGCGCGGCTCAGCAGAAGCTGCGCGGCCGCTACGACGAGGCCCAGGCGCTGTGGCAGCGCGTTGCCGCCGAGTCGCGCGAGCCGGCGCTGGCGCTGCAAGCCCGGCTCAGTCTGGCCGAATGTGCGCTACTGCATGACCTGCCTGCCGGTCGCCAAGCGCTGCAGCAGGTGCTGGAGCTGGCCGGCGCCGTGGCCGACCCGGCGCAGCGCGAGCAGATCCAGGGGCAGGCGTTGGCCGGCCTGGTGGACAACGCCGTGTTCTCGGGCGACCTGGCGCATGCCGCCACGCTGGCCGAGCGCCTGCGGCCGCTGTTGCCGCGGCTGCCGCTGGCCGAGCGCTGCAATGCCTGTGAGGTGTTGATCGAGCTGGCCATGCGCGAGCCCGACATCCCGGCCGCCTGGGCGCTGCTGGGCCAGCTGCGCCAACTCGCACCGGCGCGGCCCTCGCTGCTGAGCTACGAAGGCCAGATCCACTGGTTCGGTGGCCAGGTGCGGGCCGCGCGCGATGCCTTCGAGCTGCTGCTGGAGCGCCATCCCGACTACTGTCGGGGCCTGACCATCGAGAGCGACCTGGGCGTGATGCTGCAGGCGCTGGGCGAGCTGGATCGCGCCGAACAGATGGCGCGGCGCAGCTTGCTGAGTTGGCAGGGTGTGGCGCACACCGAGACGCTGTCGCTGCTGATGCTGGGCCTCACGCTGACCAGCGCCGGCCGCTACGGCGAGGCGCGCGGCGTGCTGGACCGCGCGCTGGAGCTGGGCCGCTCGCAAGGTTCGGCCCTGTTCGAGGCCGAGGCGCTGACGCGGCGCGCGCGGTTGTACTGGCAGAGCGGCTGCCTCGATCTTGCTGAAGCCGACTTGGGCTTGGCCGAGCCCTTGCTGGCGAGCAGCCGCGACCCGCTGCGCGTGTCACACCTCGCCTGGCTGCGCGGCCTGCTGCGCGAGGCCCGCGGCCTGCCGCACGACCCCACTCTGGCCGAACGCTTGCGTGCGTTGTTGCCACGCAGCCAGCATCCGCTCGTGCACATCCGCCTGGCACGGCTGGAACTGCTGGCCGGCGATGCGGCTGCAGCCGCGCGCCAGGTGGCCGTCGCACGCGACGCCGGCCTGCTGGAGCCGCTGGTCGAGGGGCTGCTGCTGCAGGCCGAGGGGTTGCCGGCCCGCGATGCACGGCCCTTGTTGCTGGAAGCGGTGGAGCTGGCGCAGCGCCAGGGCTTTGCCGAACTGCTGAACCGCGCCGATGCCACGTTGCGCGCGCTGGCGCCGGTTCAAGGACGCTAGGGCTCAATCGGTCTTGATCGGCTGCCCCAGCAGCCTCAGCACCTCCCGCACGGCCTGGGCGCGGTCCTGCGGGCTGGAGAGCTGTTTCTCGATGCGCAGCTTCTCGTTGCCCACCAGCTTGATGTTGCGGTTCTTCTGCACCAGCTCGATGACGCGCATCGGGTCGATGGGCGGGTTGGGGCGGAAGTTGATGTTGATCAGCGCCGGTGCGGCGTCGATCTTGCTGACGCCATAGGGCTTGGCCAGCACGCGCAGGCGGTGGGTGTCGAAGAGGGTCTGGCCCTGCGTGGGCAGCTTGCCGAAGCGGTCGGTGATCTCTTCGAGCATGGCGTCGATCTGCTCGTTCTTCTCGGCCGTGGCCAGGCGCTTGTACAGCGACAGCCGCACCTGCACGTCGCCGCAGTAGGCATCGGGCAGCAGGGCCGGGGCGTGCAGGTTGATCTCGGTGGTGGCCGCAAAGGGCGACAGCAGGTCGGGCTCGCGGCCGGCCTTCAGCGACCGCACGGCTTCGCTCAGCATGTCGTTGTAGAGCTGGAAGCCCACCTCCATCATGTTGCCGCTCTGGTGCTCGCCCAGCATCTCGCCGGCGCCGCGGATCTCCAGGTCGTGCATCGCCAAATAGAAGCCCGAGCCCAGTTCCTCCATGGCCTGGATGGCATCCAGCCGCTGCAGGGCTTGCTTGGTCAGGCCCTGCATGTCCGGCACCATCAGATAGGCATAGGCCTGGTGGTGACTGCGGCCGACGCGGCCGCGCAGCTGGTGCAGCTGGGCCAGGCCGAACTTGTCGGCACGGGCAATGATGATGGTATTGGCGCTCGGCACGTCGATGCCGGTCTCGATGATGGTCGAGCAGAGCAACAGGTTGTGCTTGCCGGCCACGAACTCGCGCATGACGCGCTCCAGCTCGCGCTCGGGCATCTGGCCGTGGGCGATGACGATGCGCGCCTCGGGCACCAGCTCTTCGAGCTTCTGGCGCCGGTTCTCGATGGTCTCGACCTCGTTGTGCAGGAAATAGACCTGGCCGCCGCGCTTCAACTCGCGCAGCACCGCCTCGCGGATGGTGCCGCTGCTTTCGGCGCGCACAAAGGTCTTGATGGCCAGGCGGCGCTGCGGCGCGGTGGCAATGACGCTGAGGTCGCGCAGGCCTTCCAAGGCCATGCCGAGCGTGCGAGGAATCGGCGTGGCCGTCAGCGTCAGCACGTCGACCTCGGCGCGCATGGCCTTCATCGCCTCCTTGTGGCGCACGCCGAAGCGGTGTTCCTCGTCGATGACGAGCAGGCCGAGGCGGTTGAACTTGACCTCGGCGGACAGCAGCTTGTGCGTGCCCACGACGATGTCCAGCGTCCCGTCGGCAATGCCCTCCATCGCGGCCTTGATCTCCTTGGCCGAGCGGAAGCGGCTCATCTCCGCCACCTTGACCGGCCAGGCGCCAAAGCGGTCGACGATGTTCTGGTAATGCTGCTCGGCCAGCAGCGTGGTKGGCGCSAGGAWGGCRACCTGCTTGCCGCCSRTCACSGCGAYRAAGGCSGCGCGCAGSGCCACCTCGGTCTTGCCRAAGCCSACGTCGCCGCAGACCAGGCGGTCCATGGGCTTGGGGCTGATCATGTCCTGGATGACGGCGTGGATGGCGGCGCGCTGGTCGGGCGTTTCCTCGAAGCCGAAGGACGCGGCGAAGGCTTCGTAGTCGTGGCCCGAGTAGCGGAAGGCGTGGCCCTCGCGAGCAGCGCGGCGGGCGTAGAGGTTGAGCAGCTCGGCGGCGGTGTCGCGCACCTGCTCGGCGGCCTTGCGCTTGGCCTTCTCCCATTGGCCCGAGCCCAGCTTGTGCAGCGGCGCTTCCTCGGCGCTCACGCCGGTGTAGCGGCCGATCAGGTGCAGCTGGGCCACCGGCACATACAGCGTCGCCTTGTCGGCGTACTCCAGGTGCAGGAACTCCGAACTGCCGTCGCCCACGTCGATGTTGACCAGGCCCTGGTAGCGGCCGATGCCGTGGTTGATGTGCACGACCGGGTCGCCCACCTTCAGCTCGGAAAGGTCCTTGATCAGCGCATTGACGTCGCTGACCTGCTCCTGCTTGCGCCGCCGCCGGGTCGTCGGCATCGTCGCGAACAGTTCCGTCTCAGTGAAAAGCTGAACGGGTTGCTGCGCGTCGTTCCAAAAGAATCCCGTCGCCAGCGGCGCGGCGGTTATTGCGTATTTCTCGTCGCCGGCCAGGAACTCGGCCAGGTCCTTGACCGACGGCGGTTCGATCTTGCTGTCGCGCAGCTGCTCCAGCAGGCTCTCGCGGCGGCCTTCGCTCTCGGCCAGCAGCAGCACGCGGTGCGGCGTCGCCTTCAGGTGGGCGGCCAGGCGGGCCAGCGGTTCCTGCACGCCGCGCTCGACGCTGACATCGGGCAGGGGGCGGGCAAAGTCCACCGGCTCGCCGCCGCGCACCGACAGCACCGCGTGCGGCTTGGTCAGGCCGAAGAAGTCCTCGGCCGTCAGGAAGATCTCTTGCGGCGGCAGCAGCGGCCGCTCGGGGTCGTGCTGCAGGAAACGGTGGCGCTCCTTGGTGTCGGTCCAGAAGCGCTGGATGGCTTCATCCACCTCGCCGTGCAGGGCCAGGCCGGCCTCGCCACCGAGGTAGTCGAAGACCGTGGCCGTCTGGTCGAAGAACAGTGGCAGGTAGTACTCGATGCCACCTGAGGCGATCCCCTCGCCGACGTCGCGGTAGATGCGCGCTTTGCTCGGGTCGCCGTCCATCTTCTCGCGCCAGCGTTCGCGGAACTTCTTGCGCGCCACCTCGTCCATCGGGAACTCGCGGCCGGGCAGCAGGCGCACCTCGGGCACGGGGTAGAGGCTGCGCTGGCTGTCGGGGTCGAAGGTGCGGATGGAATCGACCTCATCGCCGAACAGATCGACGCGATAGGGCACGGCAGAGCCCATGGGGAACAAGTCGATGAGGCCGCCGCGCACGGCGTACTCGCCCGGCTGCACGACCTGGCTGACGTGGGTGTAGCCGGCCAGYGTGAGCTGGGACCGCAGCGAGGCCTCGTCCAGGCGCTGCTTCTGCTTGAAGTTGAAGGTGGTGCCGGCCAGGAAGCTGGGCGGCGCGAGGCGCGTCAGCGCAGTCGATGCGGGCATCAGCACCACGTCGATGCTTTTCGTTTTTTTGCTTTGCAGCAGCTCCCACAGCGTGGCCAGGCGCTCGGAGATCAGGTCCTGGTGGGGGCTGAAGCTGTCGTAGGGCAGCGTCTCCCAGTCGGGGAAGACGGCCACCTTGAGCTCGGGCGCGAAGAACTTCAGCTCGTCTTCCAGCCGCTGCGTGTCGCCCGGCTCGGCCGTGAAAATGGCGGCCATGCGCCCGGCGTCGCGCTGCTGCTGCACGAAGCGCGCGAGCAGCAGGGCGTCGGCTGAGCCGACGGGGCGAGGGTGGGTGAACTTCTTGCCCGGCGCAATGGCCGGCAGCGATGGCAGCGTCATGGAGCTCTACAAACGACAACAGCCCCGAAGCGGGGCTTGCCGGGATTCTAGGGAAGCCATGCCCTTTGGCTGTCAGCAGGTCTATGGCTAGCATCGCGCCACCTCGAAACTGGAGACCTCATGCGTCGTCGCCTTGCCCTGAGCCTGCTTGTCGCAAGCCTGCCCACCTGGGCCGCTCCCACCGAGAGCGAACGCTTCCACCAATGGCTGGATGCCCAGTGGGAACTGACCCTGCAGCGCCAGCCCATCCTCGCCACGTCCCTCGGCGACCCGCGCTACAACGACCGCCTCGTCGACACCACGACCGCGGCCTACCGCGTCCAGGCCAAGCGCGAGTTGCAGGAGCAATTGAAGGCCCTGGCCGGTTTCAGCAAGGCCAAACTGGAACCCAAGGACCGCGTCTCCTACAGCATCCTCAAGCTCGACCTGGAGCAGAACCTGGCTGGCGAGCGCTTCCCGGACTGGATGCAGCCCATCAGCCAGATCGGTGGCCTGCCCAGCTTCCTGGCGCAGATGGGCACGGGCCAATCCATCCAGCCCTTCAGGACGACCAAGGACTACGACGACTGGCTCAAGCGCCTGGCTCTGGCGGTGCCCCTGTTCGACGGCAGCATTGCCAATATGCGCGACGGCCTCAAGGCCGGCGTGACCCAGCCGCGCGCGGTCATGGAAAAGGTGCTGCCGCAACTGACGGCCCTGGCCGTGACCGACCCCGAGAAGAGCTTGTTCTGGGGGCCGATCAAGAACTTCCCCGAGGCTGTGCCCGCCGCCGACCGCGAGCGCATTGCGGCCGAGATGCGCAAGTTGCTGTCGACGGGCGTGTTGCCCGCCTATGCCCGCCTGCTGGCCTTTGTGCGCGACGAGTACATGCCCAAGGCGCGCAAGAGCACGGGCTGGTCGGCCCTGCCCGACGGCAAGGCCTGGTATGCCCACCGTGTGCAGCAGTCCACCACGCTGAAGCTGACACCCGACCAGATCCATGCCATTGGCTTGAAGGAGGTCGCGCGCATCCTCGGCGAGATGGAGGGCGTGCGGAAGGAGGTCGGCTTCCAGGGCGACCTGAAAGGTTTCTTCAAGTACCTGCAGGACGACCCCAGGTTCTACTTCAGCAAGCCGGAGGACCTGCTCAATGGCTACCGCGAGCTGCAGAAGAAGATCAACGGCCTGACGCCCAAGCTCTTCGACGTCCAACCCAGGGCCGACTACGAGGTCAAGGAGGTCGAGGCCTTCCGCGCCGAGAGCGCGGCCGGTGCGTCCTACCAGAACGGCACGACCGACGGTTCACGGCCGGGTGTGTTCTACGTCAACACCTTCAACCTGAAGGCCCAGCCCATCTTCGGCATGGAGACCCTGTCCCTGCACGAAGCCTCGCCGGGCCACCATTTCCAGATCTCCATCGCGCAGGAAGATGCGACGCTGCCGGCCTTCCGCCGCTTCGGCAGCAACTACACCGCCTACGTCGAAGGCTGGGCGCTCTACGCGGAGAGCCTGGGCAAGGAACTCGGCCTCTTCACCGACCCCTATCAGTGGTACGGCCGTCTGTCGGACGAGCAACTGCGCGCCATGCGCCTGGTGGTGGACACCGGCCTGCATGCCAAGGGCTGGACGCGGGAGCGGGCCATCAAGTTCATGCTGGACAACTCCTCCATGGCCGAGAGCGATGTCGTCTCCGAGGTCGAGCGCTACATCGTCTGGCCCGGCCAGGCGCTGGGCTACAAGATCGGCCAGCTGGAGATCACCAAGCTGCGTGCCGAGGCGACACAGGCGCTCGGGCCGAAGTTCGACGTCAAGGGCTTCCACCGCGTCGTGCTGACCGCCGGCCAGGTGCCGCTGCCGGTGCTGCGCGAGTTGGTCATGGAGTGGGTCGCCCAACAGCGCTGAACACAGCGGCGGATCTCCGCCGGCGGCGGCCGCATGACGCCTTGCCTGGCGGAAATCCGCCGAGGCATCGATGGGATTGGCCGTGCGCCACCCTGGCGCACGGCCACGCACGGTCTTGGCACGCAAGCTGCTCATCCTGGGGCACACAACCCAGGAGACAAGCCCCATGTCAGCGATCTATCCCCCGGCTTCGGCCGCTGTGGCGGCAGCGCCCGACCGCATCGAGTTCAGCCGCCTGAAGGCCATCCTCGTCGGCTCCCTCGGCAACCTCGTCGAGTGGTACGACTTCTACTGCTACGCGGCCTTCTCGCTCTACTTCTCGTCGTCCTTCTTCCCATCATCCGACCCGGTGGCTCAGTCGATGYCGACGGCGGCCATCTTCGCGTTGGGCTTCTTCATCCGGCCCGTCGGTGGCCTGCTGTTCGGCTACATCGGCGACCGCCACGGCCGGCGCCTGGCGCTGATGGCCTCGGTGCTGCTGATGTGCGGCGGCTCGCTGCTGATCGCCTGCTCGCCCACCTACGCGGCCGTCGGCGTCTGGGCACCAGCCATCCTGCTGTTCGCGCGCCTGCTGCAGGGCCTGAGCCTGGGTGGCGAGTACGGCTCCAGCGCCACCTATCTGTCGGAGATGGCGACGTCCAAGCACCGCGGCTTCTATGCCAGCTTCCAGTACGTGACGCTGATCGGTGGCCAGCTGACGGCGCTCGTCGTGCTGCTGGTGCTGCAGAACTTCGTGCTCGACGCCGCCCAGCTCAAGGCCTGGGGCTGGCGCATTCCCTTCTTCATCGGCGCGCTGCTGGCCATCGTCGCGCTGATCATGCGGTCCGACCTGCCCGAGACCCAGGCCTTCCAGGCTGAGAAGAAGCGCAACAAGGACCGCATGGGTGGCTTCAAGCTGCTGCTGCAGCACCCGCGCGAATGCCTGATCGTCATCGGCCTGACCATGGGCGGCACGTTGGCCTTCTACGTCTACACGACCTATATGCAGAAGTTCCTGAAGCTGTCGGTGGGCCTCACCGACGCGCAGACCACGGCCGTGTCCGCCGCCAGCCTGGTGTTCGCGGCCCTGCTGCAGCCAATCTACGGCGCGCTGTCGGACCGCATCGGCCGCAAGCCGCTGCTGCTGGGCTTTGCGGTGCTGGGCACGATCTTCACGGTGCCGCTGCTGACGGCGCTGCGCCATGCCCAGGGGCCGTGGGAAGCCTTTGGGCTGATTGCCTGCGCCTGGCTCATCGTCAGCGGCTACACCTCCATCAACGCGGTCGTGAAGGCCGAGCTCTTCCCCGCTTCCATCCGCGCCACCGGTGTCGGCGTGCCCTATGCCATCGCCGTGTCGGTCTTCGGCGGCACCGCCGAGTACATCGCGCTGTGGTTCAAGCAGCAGGGCATGGAGAGCGGCTTCTATTGGTACGCTACCGCGGTGATCGCCTGCTCGCTGCTCGTCTATCTGTTGATGCGTGACACGCGCCAACACTCAAGGATCGATGCCGAAGCTGCCCACCACTGACGCAAACAAGCCGGCCCGCTGGCGACGCAGCCTCGGGCTGTTGTTGCTGGTGGTGCTGGGCGGCGCAGCGGTCGCGTACGCGGCCTGGCGGCTGTCGCTGGACCTGGCGCTGGCGCAGACCCGTGACGACGCGCAGCGCCATCTGCGCTTTGTCGCGCACGAGCTGACCGGCGCGCTGGACAAGTACGAGGTCGTGCCGCAGGTGCTGGCGCGCCATCCGGCGCTGGCCGGGTTGCTGGCCGTGCCGTCATCCCAGGCACGCGCGGCGGAAGTCAACGTGTTGCTCGAAGGCGTTGCGCAAGACGCCTCCGCAGCGGCCATCTTCCTGATCGACGCGCAGGGCCTGACGCTGGCCTCCAGCAACTGGCGCGACCCGCAGACTTTCGTCGGCCAGAACTACGCCTACCGGCCTTACTTCCGCGACGCGATGGCGCAGGGCGGCGGCCACTTCTATGCGCGCGGCTCGACGACCGGCACGCCGGGCTACTTCATCGCCCACCGGCTCTCCGGTGCGGTGGCGGGCGTCGTCGTGCTCAAGGTGTCCCTCGACGAGATGGAAGCCAACTGGGCCCGCAGCGCCGGCGAGCTGATGCTGGCCGACGCGCGCGGCGTGGTTTTCCTGGCCAGCCGGCCGGAATGGAAGTACCGCACGCTGCAGCCGCTGTCGGACGCGGCACGCGCCGAGTTGCACGACACGCAGCAATACGGCGACCTGCCGCTGCCTGCGCTGGGGCGCGAGCCCTCACGCGCGGCGACCGAACTGCGCATCGAGCGCATCGCCACGGCGGCTGCCAAGCTGCGCGCCCTCGTCACCGAGCAGCCGGTCCAGGGCCGCGGTTGGACGCTGTTGTCCTTCACCGAGATCCGCGGCGCCGAGCAGATCGCCGCCGGCCGTGCCTGGGCTGCCGCCTTGGGCTGGGTATCGCTGTTGCTGACCTTGGCCTACCTGCAGCTGCGCCGCCGCCGCGCCCGTGAGCGCCTGGCCGCCCAGGGCGCACTGCGTGCCGCCTACGACAGCCTGGAGACGCGCATCGCCGAGCGCACCCGCGAGCTGCAGGCGCGCGTGGACGAGCTGCACCGCACCGAGCAGACGCTGCGCGCCACGCAAGACGACCTCGTGCAGGCCGGCAAGCTCGCCGTGCTGGGCCAGATGGCCGCCAGCATCACGCACGAGATCAATCAGCCGCTGGCGGCGCTGCGGGCGCTGAACGACAACGCCCGCGTGTTTCTCGAACGCGGCATGCAGGCCGATGCTGAGACCAATCTGCAGTCCATTGACAGCTTGACCCAGCGCATCGCCGCCATCGTCGGCCAGCTCAAGGGCTTTGCCCGCCGCGACGAGTTGCGCGTACAGCCGGTGGTGGTGGCGGAAGCCTTTCAGGCCGCGGTGGCCCTGGTCAGCGCTGAAGCGCGCCGCCAGCGCGTCAGGCTCGATTGCCTGCCCGTGCCCGAAGGCCTGGCCGTGCTGGGCCAGCAGGTGCGCATCGAACAGGTGCTCGTCAACCTGCTGCGCAACGGCATCGACGCCAGCGCTGAGAAGGGCGGCGGCACGGTGACGCTGCAGGCCGAGGTCGATGCCGGCCAGGCGCTGCTGCGCGTGAGCGACGACGGCCCCGGGCTGAGCGACGACGTGCAGGCGCGCCTGTTCGAACCCTTCTTCACGACCAAGCGCCGCGGCGATGGCCTGGGCCTGGGCTTGTCCATCTCGGCCTCCATCGCCAACGCGCTGGGCGGCTCGCTGCAAGGCGGCAACCGACCGGAAGGCGGCGCGCAGTTCACCCTCAGGCTGCCCATCACACAATCACCGCATGGCGTCGCCTGAACCCACCGATGTGCTGCTCGTCGAGGACGACGAGCACGTCCGCCTGGCCACCACGCAGAGCCTGCGGCTGGCGGGCTTGCAGGCCCAGGGCGTGGACTCGGCCGAGGCGGCGCGCGCCTGGCTGCAACCCGGCTTTGCCGGCATCGTCGTCTGCGACGTGCAACTGCCCGGCGACAGTGGCCTGGCGCTGCTGCAAGGCCTGCGCGAGCAGGACCCCGAGCTGCCCGTCATCCTCGTGACCGGCCACGGTGACATCGGCATGGCGGTCGAGGCCATGCGCGACGGCGCCTGGGACTTCATCGAAAAGCCCTTCTCGGCCGAGCACCTCGTCGAGGTCGTGCGCCGCGCGCTGGCCCAGCGCCGCCTGGTGCTGGAGAACCGGCGGCTGAAGGCTCAGCTTGCCGGCGGCCCGGCCGATGGCCTGCTGGGTGCCAGCGCGGCGATGGAGCAGCTGCGCACGCTGATCGGCACGCTCGGCCGGGCGCGCGTGGACGTGCTCATCCACGGCGAGACGGGTGCCGGCAAGGAGGTCGTGGCCCGCGCCCTGCACGCGGCCAGTGGCGCAAGCGGCCCGTTTGTCGCCATCAATTGCGGCGCTCTGCCCGAGAGCGTGTTCGAGTCCGAGATCTTCGGCGCCGAGGCGGGGGCCTACACGGGCGCGGCCAAGCGCCGCATCGGCAAGCTGGAGTTCGCCGGCGACGGCACCGTCTTCCTCGACGAGATCGAGTCCATGCCGCTGGCGCTACAGGTCAAGATGCTGCGGGTGCTGCAGGAGCGCAGCGTCGAGCGCCTGGGCGCCAACACGGCCGTGCCGCTGGCCTGCCGCGTCGTCGCCGCGACCAAGGTGGACCTGCTGGAGCTGGCGAGGGAAGGGCGCTTTCGCGAGGACTTGTTCTACCGCCTGGACGTGGCCAGCATCGCGCTGCCGCCGCTGCGCCAGCGCCGCGAGGACATCCCGCTGCTGCTGAGCCACTTCTGCGCCCAGGCTGGCGAACGGCTGCAGCGGCCGGTGCCGGCCTGGAGCGCCGCCCAGCTGGCGGCTTGGGCAGCGCGCGACTGGCCCGGCAATGTGCGCGAGCTGCGCAACTTTGCCGAGCGCTGGGTGCTGGGCCTGGTCAGCGAAGCCACACCGCCCAGGTTGCCGACGCCCAGCGAGCCCGCCGCCCTGCCGCAAGCGCCGCTGGACGAGGCGCTGGCTGCCGTCGAGCGGCAGTGGATCGTGCAGGCCTTGCAGGAGAGCGGCGGCAATATCGCCAAGGCCGGCGAACGCCTGGGCCTGGCGCGCAAGACCCTGCACGACCGCATCCGCCGCCTCGGGCTGGACGCCGACGCCTATCGCTCGAGCTGAGGCGCGCCGGCACCGCCAAGCAGTTCCGCGTCGTGCACATCAGCCCGCATGGCGATGGCGGTGCCCGCTTCGAGATGGCGCGCATCGCTTTGGGCAACTAGGGCCTGTCAGTCCTTGCCGCCATCCAGCAGGGCATCGCGCAGCTGCGTGTCGGCCGGCGACTCGCCGAACCAGATGCGCAGCACCAGCGTGAAGAACTCGTCGTCACCGACCGGCTCGCCCTGGGCCTGGCCCGAGATGTAGAACTGCGTCCCCTTGCCCGGCACGAAGTCCATCGCGAAGGTGTCGCCGGGCAACAGCTTGGGCTTGCCCGAGAAGATCTCGATGAGCCGGTTCGTGGCCAGGGTGTGCCGGGTCAGCTGCTGGCTGGGCGTGTTGTCGCTGATGCCGCGCAGGAAGAGCCGGCCCAGGTCGGTGCCGGGCAGTTCGCGCAGGGCGGTGAACTGCAGCCGCTTGGCGCCCGGCAGCGCAAACAGCTCTGCCGCCGTGCTGACATGCTTGCTCGTGTACAGGCCCATGTCGTAGGCCTTGAACACGAGGCGCACGCGCGTGCCCTTGCCGTTGAGCTGCAGCGTGCTGCCGCCCAACTGGGCCGTGGGTGCGAACTTGCTGACCGTGGGCGCGGCCGTGGCTTGCAGGCACAGGGCCGTGCCGGCGATCAACGCGGCGCCGCGGGCGCGCGCCACCAGCATCTGAAGCTGAGTCATGTCTCTCCTCCAAGTGGAATGTCTTCTCGCACCGGGCTGTCCGGTGTGGCGTCGGCATTCTGCGGGCAGGAGGTGACACCGTTGTCACCGCTGGAGGCCTCAGCCTTCGGATTTCAAGCGTGAATCCTCACCACCCGCGCGGGCCGGCCCACCGCCTCGCGGGCTCGCAACTGGCCGCAGCCGCCTTCCACATCCTGGCCGGCCGAGTCGCGCAGCTTGGTCAGCACGCCCCGGCTGGACAGCTCGGTGGCGATGGCGCGCGCGCGTTCCCAACTCGGCCGCGTGAAGGGCAGGCCTTCGGCGCTGTTGAAGGGGATCATGTTCAACAGGCCATAGCGGCCCTTGAGCAGGCGCACGATGCCGTCCAGCTCCTCGGGCCCGTCGTTGACGCCGTCCAGCAGCGTCCACTGGTACTGGATGGGATAACCGCTGGATCGCGCATAGGCGTCGGCCGCCTCGACGAGTTCCTCGGGCGTGAGCCGTGGTGCGCGCGGCAGCAGCTCGGCGCGCTTGGCGGCGTCGGTCGTGTGCAGGGACAGCGCCAGGGCCGGCTTCACCTCGGCCTCGTTAAGCGCGGCAAAGGCGCGTTCGTCGCCTACCGTCGAGAACACCAGCTGCTTGTGCGCGAAGCCACCCTCGCGGCCCAGCAGCGTGATGGCGTCCAGCACATTGGCCAGGTTGTGCGAGGGTTCGCCCATGCCCATGAAGACGACCTTGCGCAGCTTGAGGTTCTTGCGCCGGGCCAGCACCACCTGGGCCACGATCTCGGCACTGCCGACCTGGCGGATCAGCCCGTCCACGCCCGTCATGCAGAAGCGGCAACCCACGGCGCAGCCCACCTGGCTGGACACGCAGACGCCGTCGCGTGGCAGCAGCACGGTCTCCACCGTCTGGCCGTCGGCCAGGCCCAGCAGCAGCCGAGCCGACTCGCCATCGCTGCCGGCGTGCTCGCTGCGCAGCGTGACGAGGCTGTCCAGCTCCGCCATCAGCCCCAGCAGCACCGCCATGACCGCCTTGGGCAGGAAGCCCTGCAGCGGCCGCTTGCCGCCATCCAGCGGCAGGCCGTGCAGCCAGTGGCGCAGCACGCGGCTTTCGTGGTCGGGGTTGGCGCCGAGCGCACGCAGGCGCTGGCGGAGGTCGGCAATCAGCATGGGAACGGAGGTGACAACAGCCCGCGATTGTCGGCGCTATGCTGGATCGACCCTTTTCACGAGGAGACACCATGGCCAAGCCCAAGAACTGCGCCCCCGAAGAATGGGCCGTCCGCTGCGATCTCGCCGCCCTCTATCGGCTGGCGGCCCTGCATGGCTGGGACGACCTGATCTTCACCCACATCTCGGCCCGCGTGCCCGGCCCCGAGCATCACTTCCTCATCAACCCCTACGGGATGATGTTCGAGGAGATCACGGCCAGCAGCCTCGTCAAGGTGGACCAGACCGGTGAGAAGGTGGCGCCCAGCGACTACAACGTCAACCCGGCCGGCTTCATCATCCACAGTGCCGTGCACGAGGCGCGCGAGGACGCGCAGTTCGTCATGCATCTGCACACGGTGGCGGGCGTGGCGGTCAGCACGCAGCGCGAAGGCCTGCTGCCGATCTCGCAGCACAGCCTGTTTCCGCTGGCGTCCCTCAGCTATCACGACTACGAGGGCGTGGCGCTCAACCCCGATGAGAAGGCCCGCCTCGTGCGCGACCTCGGCAAGGCCTCGCTGATGATGCTGCGCAACCACGGCCTGCTGACCCTCGGCAACAGCGCGGCCGATACCTTTTTGAAGATGTTCATGCTGCAGCGCGCTTGCGAGATCCAGATCGCGGCCCAGGCTGGCGGCGGCGAGCTGATCCGCATCCCGCAGCAGATCCTGGCCGGCATCCGCGCTCAGAGCGACAAGGTCATGCGCGGCTCCGGGGCCGAGCTGGCCTGGCCGGGGCTGCTGCGCCGCCTGGCGCGCCAGAACCCCGGGCACGACGACTGAGCCTTGGTCCCGCAGCCGGGCTGAGAATGGCGGGGATGACTGATCCCCGCTTGTTCGCCCTCGTTCCAGCCGCTGGTATTGGCGAGCGCTCAGGCGCCGCCGGCCCCAAGCAATACGTGCCCATCGCCGGTCGCCCGATGCTGGCGCACACGCTGGCTGCGCTCGCGGCCGTGCCCCGGCTGGCGCAGACGCTGGTTGTCTTGTCACCTGGCGACGATCGCTTCGAAACCGCTGTACCTGGCTACGCTGGCTGGGTTGCTCGCGTGGGTGGCGCAAGCCGCGCCGAGAGCGTGCTCGGTGGCCTGGCCGAACTGAGGCGACGTGGTGCGACCGACAACGACTGGGTGCTGGTGCATGACGCCGCCCGCTGCCTGCTGCGCCCGGACTGGGTCGATGCGCTGATCGATGCCTGCGAGCACGACGCCGTCGGCGGCCTGCTCGCCCAGCCCATCGCCGATACGCTGAAGGCCGGCGACGCCGACGGACGCGTCACGGCCACCGTCGACCGCCGCGACAAATGGGCTGCGCAGACGCCGCAGATGTTCCGCCTTGGACTTGTCGAGCGCGCGCTGACGGCGATGGGTGCGGCTGCGACGGACGAGGCCAGCGCCGTCGAAGCCATGGGCTTGGCGCCGCGCCTGGTGCGCGCGTCGATGGCCAACTTCAAGGTGACCTGGCCCGAGGACTTCGAGTTCGCCGAGCGCTGCCTCAGAGCCTGAGTTCCAGATCCTCGCCGCTGAGGAAGTCCCCATTGGCCGGCACGTCCAGCCCGCGTTCCAGCTTGCCCTTGAGCTTGAGCTTGGTCGCCTGTTCGGGCGCAATGCGCAGCCGCAGTGCGCCGGGCGTGACCTGGTGGAAGAGGTAGTAGCCGTCGGCCGAACTGGTGGTCGTGGCGATGACCTCGTCCTTGCCGTTGACCAGTTCCACTTGGGCGTCGCCGATGCCGCGTTTCTTGCCGCCGGCTTCGACCAGATAGATGGTGCCTTCGACCTCGGAGCTCAGCACGACCGGGAACTCCAGTTGCTCCACACGCCCGGGCCGCGGCAGCACGCGCACGCCGGGTGTCAGCGGCTTCCACTGCGGGTCCTCGAGCGTGGCGGGGTCGAGCGCGATGTCGGCATAACGGCCTGGCGCCAGGCGGTTCAGCAGCGCGACGCCGCCGGTGTCGGTCAGTCGCGGGTGGCGGCCGCCGCCGTTGAGCAGGAAGCCGGCATTGGCCACGAAGTCCTCGCCGGGGTCGCGGATGCCGTTCATGTTGCGGTCGACAAAAGCGCGCGCCGACACGGCGCCGCTGCCGGCAAGCGGCTGGCCATCGAGCTGCCAGCGACCGCTGCGCGGGTCGCGGTCCAGCGCCACAAAGAGCTGCAGGCCCATGGCCAGTTCATGCTGGCTGGAATAACTCGCGCTGACGGCCAAGCCGAAGCTGCCGAGGTTCTTGGCCAGGCCGCCCGACACCAGCGTCAGCCCCGAGTCCATGCTGCGCAGCAGGCCCGCATTGATCTGGTAGCCGTCGGCGAGGTTGCGGTCGGCGCTGATGGCCACGGCCTGCAGGCTGGCGCCGGGTTGCAGCCGGTACATGAATTGCGCGTTCAGGCCGACGTCGGCCACGCGTCGGCTCAACTGCAGTGCGCCGTCGGTGACCGTGAAGTCGCCACTGCGCTGCCAGCGCAGGCTGTTGGACAAGGCCGTGCCCCACAGCATGGCCGAAGTGCGCAGGCCGAGTTGGAGGTTGGCCGGCCCCTGGTCCAGCGCATTGCGCACCGCGTTGAAGTCGATAACCAGGCGCGGCAGGCCGCCCAGGCGCACGCCACCCTGCAGCCGCAGCTCCTGGCGCTGGCGCACGCCGCCGGCCACGTCGGCGAACTGGTCGTTGATGAAGCCGCCCTGGCGCTGGGTGTGCAGCAGGTCCAGCGCGAAGCCGCCCAGGCGCGTCTTCATGCCCAGCTCACCCAGGGCGCCGCCGCCGCGCATGCCGGTGAGCTGCGAGCTGAGGATCATCGAGTCGAGATAGGCCAGCAGGCCGAGCTGGCCATAGTCCAGCGCCTCGGCGACGACGCCGGCCACCAGGCGCGGGCGGCGCACCAGGCCGACCTTGCCGGTCAGCTTCTTGCCGATACCGATGTCGGCCTGGGCGACGCTGCGCACCGAGCCGTCGTCGGCGACCTGCGAGGCCAGCGTGTAGAACACCTCGCCGGGCTTCACGCTGGCCTGGTCGAGCAGGAAGCTCTGCTTCTCCACGCGCAACTGCCCCAGCGGACCGTGGAAGACGAGGCGGAACTCGTTGGCGCCGAAGGACAGCGGCAGGTCATCGAAGGCGTAAAGGCCGTCGGCACGCGAGGACTGGTAGCCCAGCAACTGGTCGTTGTAGTACAGCGTCACGTCCCAGCCCGGCGGCAGGTCGCCGCGCAGGCTGTGTCGGTCGAAGCTGTTGGGCTGGTCCAGCGGCCGGTTGCTGACCGACACACCATTGCCCTTGGCGCTGCCCTGCATGACGTTGCGCACGCTGGGCAAAGCCAGGTTGCCCAGGGCGACGGAGCGCGCCCGCAGCGGCCCGAGCAGGCCGGCATCGGGGTCGTTGCGGGCCAGCGTCAGGCGCAGGTCGGGCGTGGCCTTGTCGTGGGTCTTGAGTACATAGGCGGAGCCTTCCATGCCGAGCAGGTCGCTGGTGATGTAGGCCGTGTAGGCCGCCTTGTACTGGCGCGAGTTCTTGCCGCGGCGCGCGTCGGCGCCGAAGGATTGGTCGATGGAGGGCACGTCGACCAAGCCGGGTGTGGAGCGTGCATAGGGGTAGTTCGGCCGTTCGGCGGGTTGCAGGCCAGCCAGGGCCGCGGCCAGGCGCTCGCGCTCCAGCCTTTCCTGCAGCGGCAGCTTCTCGCGCGGGACGACCTTGAGCTTGAGGGTCGCGAGGTCGACCTGCAGGTCCATCGGCAGCCAGCGCGTCAGCAACTGGCGCGACACATAGATGTCGTCGCCGACGACGCCGGCCAGGCGGGGCTCGAAGTTCTGTTCACGGCCGCCGAGGCTGACCAGGGACTCGGCCAGGTTCAGCGCAAAGCCGCGCTCGCCGGGCAGCCGGCCGTCGGCGCTGCCGCGGTCGGGCTTCACCTGGACGGCCAGCATCAGCAGGCGCGACAGCTCACCCAGCGGCAGCAGGGTCTGCGTGCCGTCCTGGTAGGCGGCCAGGCTGTCGGACACCACCTGGCCATCCAGCACCACCTCCAGCACCAGCAGGTTGGTCTCGTCAATGCGGCGCGGGCCTGTTGGCAGGGATGGCCGGGAGGGTGGTGTTGACGGCATGGCGGCGACGCCGTCGCGCGCGCGCAGGCGCAGCTGCCAGTGCGGCAGGTCCACGGCCAGTTCCAGGCTCAGCCAGCGGGCCAGCAGCTGCGTCGACACATAGATGTCGCCACCGATCGCCTGGGCCAGCCGCGGCTCGAAGGACTGACGCCGTTCGCCGATGCGAATGGTCGAGTCGATCAGGTCCAGGCAGAAGGGCTCGCCCGAGCCCGGTAGTGTGCCGGCGGCGCGGCCCGATGCGGTCTGCACGCGCAGGTCCAGCCCGAGCAGCTTGGAGACGGCCCCAAGCGGCAGCAGCACCTGGTAGTCGGTCTGGTAGGCGTCGAGCGGCTCGGCCAGCGTGCGGCCATCGAGCTGCACCTCGAGCTGGCGCAGCGGCTTCGGCGCGTCGTCGGGCGCGGCATGGGCCAGCAGCAACGGCGCAACCAGCAGGGCTGCGGCGGCGACGCGCTGGAGGATGCGGAGCGGAGCCATGGCGCCGAGCGGCGGGCGCCGGTCCGTCAGGGAAGGGCGAGGCTGGTCTCGGCCAGCAGCTTACCGCCGGCCTCGGGCCGCTCGCGCAGGGCGAGCTTCAGCGTGCCGGCGGGCAGGGCGTTGCCGGAGGGCAGCTGCAGCGGCAACTGCACACGCCGGGCCGCGTTGGGCACGTAGACGGCCACGCCGCCGGCGCGCGCCACCTCGAAGGTGACGCCGGCCGTGGTCGTGAAGGTGGCGAGCAGGTCGCCATAGAGGGAGCGGTTGCCTTCGCGCTTCATCTGGAAGGACAGCGTGCCGGGGCCGGTTGCCGAGCCCGGCTGCAGGGCGAGGTCGGAAAGCTCGGCCCTGGCATGCGTCTCGCCCTGGCGAACGATGACCGGGATGGAGGCGCCGACGAGGGCCTGGATGACGATGCCAACGTCCTTGCCCTCGCGCTTGGCCACGTCCTCGACGCTGCTGTTGCCGCTGGCCTCGGCCACGCGGTCGAACTGCAGATGCGAGCGGTATTCGCCAATGGCCAGGTCATCGGGCTTGCGCAGCAGGATGCGCACGATCTGCGAGCCGCCGGGCGGGATGGTGACCTGGCGTGGCGAGTAGCGCAGCATGGCATCGGCGAATTGCTCGCCGGGGCCGGGCGCGTCGATGGCGATGAACTCGCCATTCGGGCCCATGCGGCGGTTGACGAGGTTGATGCGATAGGTCTCGGGCGTCTTGCCCTGGTTCATCAGCTCGACCTGGGCGGCGCGCTGCTGCTTGTCGAAGACGATGCGCGTCGGGAACAGCATCAGGTCGGCCTGCGCCGCGCGCGCCAGCAGCAGCAGCCCGAGGGCCGCCAGCCGGATGAACTTGGTCTTTGCACGCATACCGGCATCGTCGCCAGGACTTGAGCGGTGCAAAGCTCGCAAAAGCACCGGAGTTGCCGGTCTTTACTGGTAGTTCACGGTGACGTTGAAGGAGCCGGAATAGCTGCCCGTGGCCTGCAGGTTGCTCACGGTCAGCGTGGCGCCGACGTTGATTTGCTGGGTGCCACCGCCGCCCAGCACGCCTGTGCCGGAGGGGCTGCTGACGAAGCTGTTCAGCGCCATGCTGCCGCTGGCGCCATCGGTGAGGAAGACGGTGCCGTCCACCGGCAAGGTGATGCCGAACACCGCGCTCGGCGTGCCGGTGATCGTGAACTGGGCAGCACTGGCCGTGCCGGCCTGGTTGACGAGGATGACGTTGCCGGTCTTCGTGCGCGCGCCACCTGGGTTGACGGCGACCGTGCCACCGCTGCCGGCCGTGAAGGCACCAAAGGACAGCGCTCCGTTGTTGACCAGGGTCTGACCGGGCGCGGCCGCGCTGGCGACCAGCAGCAGCGCGGCCAGGGCGCGATGACGGGTCAGCCCGCGCATGGCCTCAGTTGAAGGCGACGGTGATGACGAGAGGGCCCTCGCCATCGCCGCCTTCTCCTGCGGGCAAAGCGACGGCCACGGACACGGCTGCAGCCGGGCCACGCGCCAGCAGCGCCGCGCTGGCCGCGGGGACGATGTCAACGCCAAAGGCCTGCCTGGACTCCACCGCGCTGCCGATCCACAGGGGCAGGGCGCGCAGGATGGCCGGCGTGGTCGCACTGGCCACGCGAGTGACCAGGTCACCCGTGGCGGGGCCGGCGGGGGCGTCCCGCGCCAGCAGCAGGTCCTGCACGCTCACGGGCACGCCCAGCCAGGCCCTGACTGCGACGGGCACGATGACGGCTGCGCTGGCCTGGGCAGCGGCACTGGCGGCCAGGGCAGATGGCAGCGGCCACAGCGTGCATAACAGTGCACTGGCGGCGCGAAGCCTGCGAACGGGAAAACGGCGGGCGGTCGTCATGGCCGCAAGGAGGCTGTGCCTCAGTTGTAGGCGACGGTCACCTTGACGATGCCCGTGTAGGTACCCGCGGCCTGGGCGGCGCCAACCGTCAGCTTGCCGCCGACAAAGATATAGGCGGCGCCGGCAGCCAGCGTGCCTGTGGTGGCGTCGGTGGTTTCGTCGGTCTTGCCGGTCGCCGTCGCGGTCGCGACCGCCTCGGTGATCCAGTCGATGGCCATCGTGTTCGCGCTCGCGTCGGTCAGCACCGTGTCGCTGCCGGTGTAGTCGATGGAGAAGGTGTTGGTGCCGGCGCCGGTCACGTCAAAGCGCGCGGCCACGGGCGCGACGCCGGTGGGCAGGACGGCCGTGCCGGACTTGGTGCGGGTGCCGTCGGTGGCCAGGGTCACGACGCCGTTGCCGGCGACCAGATTGCCGAACACGAGGTCGGCCGACTTGGTCACCGCGATGGGCTGCAGCACGACGGCGGTGGCGCTGGCGGTCGCGTTGTCGGCGGCCTGTACGCCGCGCATGCCAGCGGCTCCCAGCAGCACCAGGGCGCTCAAGGCCAGCAGGCTTTGCGGACGAACGGATCTTTTCAACGATGTGTTCATGGGGCGCTCCTCGGCTCCTGGATGTGCCGACCCGCGAATGCTGCGGGCCCGCTCAACAGGCTTATCGGCCGATCAGCGCCGAGCTTGACGGTCATTTCTTTACCAGCTCGGCCCCAGCAGCAAATAGGCCGCTGTCTCGCCGCCGCGCGTCGTGCCGAGCGCCAGGTAGAACGGCCCGAATCGCGTGTCCACGCTGAGAAAGCCGCTGGCGGCCTGCTTCCAGCCGCTGCTGGGTATGTTGGACAGCTTGAGGCCGGAGCCGGCGCCGATGGCACCCGTCTCCAGCGAGAAACCGACGCGCACCGCGCCGCCCAGGCCGACCGGCATCTCGCCGATGCGCCGCGCCATGACGACGCGCAGCAGGGCCATGTTTTCACCCACCAGCGACGCATCGGGCGTGCCAGACAGGCGCAAATAGCCCCCCAGAGAGCGCGCCTGACCGCGTTCGGCGTGGGCGAACTCGCCGTAGAGCTGGCCGGCCCACTCGCCCAGCCGCAAGGCCGACAAGCCGATCAGCGAGGCGTTGATGACGCTGGCCTCGCCGCGCGGATGCAGCCATTCGATGCGCGCCGTCGTCCACTGACCGCGGCTGGGGAAGGCGAGGGAGTCCAGCGTGTCGGTGTGCAGTTCCAGGTATTGCTGGCCGTAGCTCTGCGAGCGGCGGCTGCCCTCTGGGACGACGGGCAGCACCACCTCGTCGCTGGCACGCAGGCGGCCGATGCCGAGCCGCAGGTCGCCCAGGCCGGCGATGCGGTGGCCGAGCTCCAGCTGCGCGCTGGTCAGGCTGCTGGACAGGCGCAGCGCGCGCTGGCCCTGGTCGAAGACGTCGTTGCTGCCGGCCGTGTAGGCAAGCTTGGCGCTGGCGAACCAGCGCGAGCCCGGGCCGAGCGGCTGGTAGAACTCGGTGTTGAGACCGCGCGAGGAGCCGATGCGGGCGACCGAGCGCAGCTCCGCGCCCCAGGGGTTGAGCCAGTTGGCGACGTGCATGGCCACCAGCGAGTAGCTGTTGGCATCGGCGAAGTTGCTGTACAGCTCCAGGCCGAAGCGCACACGGCTGGCGGCCCAGTCAGCCTCGGTGAGCTTGAACTCGACGCTGCGCCGTCCGTTGCGGTCGTCGATCTCGGTCTCGATGCGCTCGAAATCGCCGGTGCCGTCCAGCCGCTCGACGGCCCGGGTCAGGTCGGCGCGGCCTACTGTGTCGCCCGGCTGCAGGGCCAGTTCGGCCCGCAGCGCCTCGGCGTTGACCCGCTGAGCGCCGGTAATCTTCAGCTCGGCCAGCGGCAGGGCACTCAACGCTGACTCGGGCGGGCCGAGGCGGCGGGCCTGCAGGGCCGCGTGGGCAGCAGGCGCGGCCAATTCCGCCAGGCGCTCGCCGGCGGCCAGGGCCGCGCGCCGGCCGGTGGCCATGGCCTCGTCGGCGCGGTAGAAGTCCATGAAGCCCATGCCGGGCAGGTCGGGGTCGATGACGATGTCCCGGGCGTTCAGCTCGCGCAGCGAGCGCTGCACGTTCTGCTCGGTCAGGATCTGCAGCATCTGGTTGGCCACCATGACGGCGCTGCTGATCTCGCGGTCTTCGAGCAGCGGCGTGCCGACGTTGACGGCGATGACGATGTCGGCGCCAAGCTGGCGGGCCAGGTCGACCGGGAGATTGCGCACCAGGCCACCGTCCACCAGGGGGCGGCCGTTGACGCGCAGCGGCGCGAACACGCCCGGCACGGCCATGGAGGCGCGCAGAGCTTCAAACAGCGGCGTGTCGGCTTGGTCGAGCATGGCGCCGGAGAGCAGGTCGGTCGCGACGGCACGAAACGGGATGGGCAGCTTGCGCAGCGGGTCGTCGGCGCGCGTAGCGGGGATGAGGGAGGACAGCGTGGCCTCCAACTGGCCATTGGCGGCGGCGCCGCCGGGCAGCATGGCACCGCGTTGCGGCGTGAAGCCGAACTCGATGCGCGAAGGAAGCCGCTCGTCATCCTCGCGGCGGCGAATGGACAGGCGCTCGCGCGCCGGCCGGTCGGCCAGGATGGCGTTCCAGTTCGCGCCCTTCACCAGGATCTCGAGCTCATCCAGGCTGCGGCCCGAGGCATAGGCGCCGCCGACCACCGCACCCATGCTGGTGCCGACGATGAGGTCTACCGGCACCTGCATCTCCTCCAGCACGCGCAGCACGCCGATATGGGCCAGGCCGCGGGCGCCGCCGCCGGACAGCACGAGGCCGATCCTGGGGCGCTGAGCGGGAGGGGGTTCGGCGGCCAGCACGGAGCCGGCGATCAGGCAGCAAAGAAGGAGCAGGCGTTTCATGGCGGCCCGCACCATAGCAGCGTCAGCGCAGGCCGAACTCCGCGAGCTCGCCCTGGCGGCGCAGTTTCTGGATGGCCTGGTGCAGCTTGTCGACCGGCTCCTGCGGCGTGCCAAGGTGGCAGGCCACATAGGCGTCCACGCGGCGCAGCGTCAGGACGTTCTTGACCGGCGCGCCGCCCTCGGCGCGGATCACGGGTTCGGCAGCGAGTTCGTTGGCGAACCAGAAGTCCACGCGCCGCGCCTGCAGCATGCGCAAGGCCGACACCGAGTTGTTGGCCTCCTGGGCGGCGATGCCCTGCTCGCGCAGCGATGCGGCGGGCGCAGACTCGCGCTGCACAACAACGCCGTGGCCGCGCAGGTCCTGCAGACCGTGCAACGTCGGTGCTTCGTCGGCGCGTGCGTAGATGACCAGCGCACCGCTGGCCAGGGGGCCGGCCCAATGGAAGGCGGCCTCGCGCTCGGGTGTGCGGGACAGGCCCACCGCGCAACTGCCGGGCGTGCTGCTGGCGGTCGCCAGTGCGCGCGGGATGGGCATGGCCAGGATGCCCAGCTGCAGGCCGCTGGCCCGGCCTATCTTGGCGAGCAACTCCGCGCCAGGTCCGCTGACCGTGCCGTCAGCAGCTACGTCGAACAGGCCGGGATTGGGAAAGACCAGCAGCTGGAGCTGCTGTGCCTGGGCCGTGCCACAGAGCAGCGCAAGCAACACAAGCAGATGCCGCATGCCGAATCTCATTGCCCTCCTTGAAGTGGCGCGCAGGGTAGCGCGTGGCTGCGCCCCTGTCTCCCCGACAATGCCCTCATGACCATCCCGAACGCTTTGAGCTCCCTGCGCATTGGCGAAGGCTGGGACACGCACCAGCTCGTTACCGGCCGCCCGCTGATCCTGGGCGGCATCACCATCCCGCACACGCACGGCCTGCTCGGGCATTCGGATGCCGACGCGCTGGCGCATGCCATCACCGACGCGCTGCTCGGCGCCGCGGCGCTGGGAGACATCGGCGGGCTCTTCCCCGACACGGCCGTCGAGTTCAAGGGCGCCGACTCGATGGTGCTGCTGGCCGAGGCTTACCGACGTGTTCGCGAGGCGGGCTGGCAGCTCGTCAATTTGGACACGACCCTCATTGCCCAGGCGCCCAAGATGGCGCCCCACATCCCGGCCATGCGCGCTCGGCTGTCCGAGGTGCTGGGTGTGGACATCGGCCAGATCAATGTGAAGGCCAAGACGGCTGAGAAGATGGGGCCGGTGGGCGAGGGGCGGGCGATCGAGGCGCGGGCGGTCTGCCTTCTTGCCGCTTCGGGGGTTCGCTAACATCGCGCCCCAACTTCCCAAGCCCGCGCACATGCACGTCGAACCTCCCGGCCACGCCCCGACCAATTTCAAGGAACTCGGCGTCCACTACGTGATGATCGTGCTGGGCATCCTGACCGCCCTGGGGCTGGAGGCGGGCTTCGAGGCGCTGCACCACCGCAAGCTGGCGCGCCAGACCATCGAACAGGTTGATTCAGAGCTGCAGGCCAATCTGACCGAGGTGCGCTCCACGATCATGCAGAACCGCACCGTGATGGAAGGCGTGAACGCCCTCTACGGCGAGGTGAAGAAGCTGGCCGAGCAGGGGCAGGCCAAGCCCGCGACGCTCAAGACCCTGCTTAGCGAGCGCCTGCACATCAGCGTGTTCACACCGGGCCTGCGCCGCGACGCCTGGGACACGGCGTTGGCCGACCAGGCCCTGGTGCACCTGCCGCACGCCGACCTGCGACGTTTGTCCGAGGCCTACACCGCGCAGCGCGATTCGCAGCAGGTCATCCAGTCCAGCTTCAGCGCGATCGGCTCGTTCACGCGGCTGACGGATGCGCTGGTCGATGCCGAATTCGGCCGCGGCGACCCGGTGGATCTCATCAAGGCGCTGCATGCCTACCGGCTGACGCTGAACGTGGTCATCGGGGTCGAGAAAGGGCTGGAGAAGCAGCTGGCGCAGTCGCTCGGCGAGGCGGCAGTGCCGGCGCCCGCCGCGAGCGCTGCCTCGGCCCACTGAGCGGCTCAGCTCAGGCCCCTTGCAGCTTGAGCACCGTGATGAGGCCGCCGCCCTGCGCATTGCTGATGGACAGCGTGCCGCCCAGGCGCTGCACTGATTTCTCGACGATGGCCAAACCGAGACCGGCACCGCTGGCGGCGGTGCGAGCGGCGTCGCCGCGGTAGAAGGGCACGGTGAGGCGCTGCAGGCGGTCGGGCGGCACGCCGGGGCCATGGTCGCGCACGCGCAGCTCCACCCAGGAGCCCTGGCGCGTGGCGCTCACGTCCACGCGCGCCGGCTCGCCTTCCGCATGGCCGTAGCGGCGCGCGTTCTCGAACAGGTTGAGCAGCACGCGGCCCAGCTCGGTGTCGTCGACGAAGACCTTGAGGGCCTCGCTGACCTGCACTCGAAAGCGGATCTGGTCGGGGTCGCGGAAGCCCTGCACCTCGCGCTCGACGACGTCGGTCAGCCGCGTCTCGCGCAGCTGCGTCTCGTTGGGCCGCGCATAGTCCATGAACTTGCTGATGATGGCGTCGAGCTGGTCGATGTCCTGGGCCATGAAGTGACGCGCCTGTTCGTCGCTGACGCTCATTTCGGTTTCGAGTCGCAGTCGGGCGAGTGGCGTGCGCAGGTCATGCGAGATGCCGGCCAGCATGACGGCACGGTCTTCCTCCAGCTTGGCCAGTTCGCGCGCCATGCGGTTGAAGCCCATGTTGACCTCGCGGATCTCGCTGGTCATGGTGTTCTCGTCCAGGCGCGAGTCGTACTCACCATCACGGATGCGGCCGGCGGCTTCCGCCAGCTCGCGCAATGGCTGGTTGATGAGGCGGGCGATCAGCGCCGAGCCGACGACGGTGGCCAGCAGCGCAATGACCACCCACCACCAGTTGCTGGCCAGCGAGATGGACAGCGGCGTCGCGCTGGTGCGCAACCAGAAGGCGTCCTCGCCGACGACATAGCGCACCCACAGGCCCGATACGTCGTTGACGTTGCGCGCGACGACGGTATCGGGCCCGAGCGTGTTGCGCAGCTCCGAAGCGAGCTGCTTGGCGAAAGGACTGGTGTCGTAGGGCAACCAGCGGTCGCTGGTCTCGGCCACGCGCACCTGCACCGTGTCCCCGCGCGACATCGAGCTGATGACGGCGACGCGGTTGATGGGGTCGGTGTGCTCCAGCGCGATGCGGCTGAGCTTGACGAGGCCTGCCAACTGCTCGGCCGACTCCAGCGCGCGCGGCTGGGCCTCGAGCAGCTTGAAGGTGTATTGCCAGGCCAGCACCGCGCCGGCCAGCAGCAGGGCCAGCCAGGCGAAGGTGCGCCAGAAGAGGTTCAGTGCGAGATGCGGACGGGCCATCACGTAGTCGAGTTGTGTTTGGGCCGAGCGCCGGGCCGCCCCAAGCCGGCCCGTCTGGCGATGTGCGAGCGGCTCAATGCCGCAAGCATCGCCGTCCCCTCGGGGGCTGAGGCCGGACACGACAAGTCCTGTGGACCTGTCGTGCCTGCCGAAGGGCGGCCGCTCAGTCGGCCGCGCGGTCTGCAAGACCGACCAAGCTTGACTGCGTTGAGCGAGTCAAGGATGGGCGAGGGGCTCACGTTCTACGCGTTTTCGTCGGGCACGAACACATAGCCCACGCCCCAGACGGTCTGGATATAGCGCGGCTGGGCCGGGTCGGCCTCCAGCATCTTGCGCAGCCGCGAGATCTGCACATCCAGGCTGCGGTCAAAGGGCTCGAACTCGCGGCCGCGGGCGAGCTGGGCCAGCTTGTCGCGCGACAGCGGCTGGCGCGGGTGGCGCACCAGGGTCTTGAGCATCGAGAACTCGCCGGTTGTCAGCGGCAGTTGCTCGCCATTCTTGGTCAGGCGGCGCAGGGCCAGGTCGAACTCGAAAGGCCCGAAGGTCACCGTCATCGGCTCCTTGCTCGGCGCACCCGGGGCCTCCGGCGGGGGGCGACGACGCAGCACCGCGTTGATGCGGGCCAGCAGTTCGCGCGGGTTGAAGGGCTTGGCCAGGTAGTCGTCGGCGCCCACTTCCAGGCCGACGATGCGGTCCACGTCCTCGACCTTGGCCGTCAGCATGATGATGGGCGTCTGGTCGTTGGCGGCACGCAGGCGGCGGCAGATGGTCAGGCCGTCTTCGCCGGGCAGCATCAGGTCCAGCACGATGAGGTCCACCGTCTCGCGGGTGAGCTGTTTGTTCAGCGCCCGGCTGTCTTCGGCGAGCAGTACTTCGAAGCCTTCTTGTGTCAGATAGCGCCGGAGCAGATCGCGGATGCGGGCGTCGTCATCGACGACAAGGATACGGTTGGGACGGGGTGTCGCGCTGCTGTTCATCGCGTTTCCTGAATTTGTAACAGCGGCATTGTGAGCAGGTTTTGAAACCCTGCTTTGTAGGACATCACGCACAGGTTACAGCTCGTTGCCAACTACCCCGGCTAAGCTGGGCTTTCCCTCCTTGCAAAGAGATTTCCCCATGCGCGCAGTCCTCGTCCTCACAAGCCTTGCATTGACCCTGTCTGCCCATGCAGCCACGGAAGGGCCGCCGCGCGAGCGGCTGAGCCTGTCGGCCAGCGCCAGCGCCGAGGTGACGCGTGATGTGCTGGGCATTGCCTTCTCGACGACGCGCGAAGGTGCCGACGCCGCGGGCGTGCAAGCGGCGTTGAAGCAGGCCCTGGACGCCGCCCTGGCCGAAGCGCGCAAGGTGGCCAAGCCAGGTCAGGTCGATGTGCAGACGGGCAGTTTTTCGCTCTATCCGCGCCACGACCCCAAGACCGGCAAGCTCAGCGGCTGGCAGGGCAGCGCCGAGCTGCTGGTCGAGGGGCGGGATGCGTCGGCCATCGCTCAGCTGACGGGGCGCATCAACACGCTGAGCATCGCCCGCGTCGGCTACAGCCTGTCGCGCGAGGCTCGCGAGAAGGCGGAGGCCGACATCACGGCCCAGGCGATTGCGCGCTACCGGGCCAGGGCGGCGGACTACGCCAGGCAGTTCGGCTACGGTAGCTACGTCGTCGGTGAGGTCAGCATCAACAGTGACGAAGCCGGACCGCGCCCGATGATGGGCGTGATGCGCATGAAGGCCGAAGCCGCCGACATGGCGCTGCCGACCGAAGCCGGCAAGGCGACCGTGACGGTGAATGTCAGCGGTTCAGTGCAACTGACGAAATGATCAAACTGCGGTCCAGCCGCCGTCCATCGCCCAGGCCTGGCCGCGCACATTGATGGCGGCGTCCGAGCACAGGAAGACGGTCAGGGCGCCGAGTTCGTCTGGCGTCGTGAACTGCAGCGACGGCTGCTTCTCGGCCAGCAGGCGGCGCTTGGCCTCGTCGTTGCTCACGCCGTCCTTTGCGGCCAGCGCGTCGACCTGCTTCTGCACCAGCGGCGTCAGCACCCAGCCGGGGCAGATGGCGTTGACGGTTACCGGCGATGTCGCCGTCTCCAGCGCGATGCTCTTGGTGAAGCCGACCAGGCCATGCTTGGCGGCCACATAGGCCGACTTCTGCGCCGACGCCACCAGGCCGTGGGCCGAGGCCACATTGATGATGCGGCCCCAGTTCTTCTTCAGCATGCCGGGCAGCGCCAGGCGGGTCGTGTGGAAGGCGGAGGTGAGGTTGATGGCGATGATGGCGTCCCACTTCTCTACGGGGAAGTCCTGCACCGGCGCGACATGCTGGATGCCGGCGTTGTTGACGAGGATGTCGATGCCGCCGAACTCTGCGTCGGCATAGGCCACCATGGCCGCGATGTCGGCCGGCTTGCTCATGTCGGCGCCGTGATAGCCCACCTTGACGCCCAGCGCAGCCACCTCGGCCCTGGGGCCTTCCACGTCGCCGAAGCCGTTCAGGATCAGGTGGGCGCCCTGGCGCGCGAGCGCGAGGGCCACGCCCAGGCCGATGCCGCTGGTGGAGCCCGTGACGAGGGCGGTCTTGCCTTTCAACATGGAGGTTCCTTCTTGGTTGCTAGGATGACTCAAAGGATTGCATCATGACCCAGCCCCAACTGCGCTTCGTCAATTGCCTGGACAGCACCGGCCTGCACCGGATGGCTTATTGGGAGTGGGCCGGCCCGAGCGCCGACGCACCGGTACTGGTCTGCGTGCATGGCCTGTCACGGCAGGGGCGGGACTTCGACGCCCTGGCTCGCGCCGTGAGCGACCGCTATCGCGTCATCTGCCCCGATGTCGTCGGCCGCGGCCGCTCCGACTGGTTGCGCCAGCCCGCTGGCTATCAGATTCCGGGTTATGTCTCCGACATGGTGGCGCTGCTGGCGCGGCTGGATGTCGAGCAGGTCGACTGGGTCGGTACCTCCATGGGTGGCTTGATCGGCCTGGGCCTGGCTTCGCTACCGCGGCCCGACGGGTTGGCGAGCCCGATCCGCCGCCTGGTGCTCAATGACGTCGGCCCGGCCATCCGCATCGAGGCCCTGCAGCGCATCGGCAGCTATCTCGGCAAGGCGATGCGTTTCAAATCGCTGGAAGAGGGCGCGGCCTATCTGCGCAGCATCTCCGAGGGCTTCGGCCCGCACACCGACGAGGAATGGCTGGCCCTGTCCGAGCCACTGTTCCGCCAGGAGGGTGGCGAGTGGAAATCGCATTACGACCCGGCCATCGCGCTGTCCTTCACGGCCGTGACGCCCGAGCTGGTGGCCGCGGGCGAGGCTGCACTCTGGGCGGCCTATGACCAGCTGAGCTGCCCGACGCTCTTGATCCGCGGCGCGGAGTCCGACCTGCTCAGTGCCGAGACGGCGCGCGCCATGACGCAACGCGGCCCGAGCGCTCGCCTGGTCGAGTTGCCCGGCATCGGCCATGCGCCCACGTTGATTCATGCCAACCAGATTGCCGTCGTGAGGGATTTCCTCAGTTCATGAAGACCGGCTTGATGCCCGAGGGCGCCGCGACGGCGCCCATCGTCGCGCTGCTGGATGCGGGCGCCGAACATTCCAATGCCGAGGTCGTTCGCGCCCGCGCTGTTGCCGAGCCGCTGCTGGCCGGCGAGTTGCTGGACACCGGCGAGAACGCGCTGTCGCACGCCGACGGCGTGGCGGCCATCCTGCGCGCCGTGGGCAGCGCACAGGAGCTGCAGGCCGCGGCCTATCTGGTCTATGCGGCTGACTTCCTCAGCAAGCCGGAGGAGGTCGTCGCCAAGGCCTTCGGCGACAGCTATGCCAGCCTCGTCATGCACACGCGCCGCCTCGTGCAGCTGCAGCGCACCACGCGCGACGCCAGGTTGCCGGCCGACAGGAAGCACGACCTGCGCGCCGAGCAGACCGAGCGCGTGCGCAAGATGCTGCTGGCCTTCTCGCGCGACCTGCGCGTCGTGCTGTTGCGCCTGGCCTCACGGCTGCAGACGCTGCGTTGGTACGCCGCCAGCAAGCAGCCTTGCCCGCAGGACCTGGCGGCCGAGTCCCAGGCGGTGTTCGCGCCGCTGGCCAATCGCCTGGGCATCTGGCAGMTSAAGTGGGAGCTGGAGGACCTSGCMTTCCGCTTCCTGCAGCCTCAGGCCTACAAAGCCCTGGCCGGCGCCCTGCATGAGACCCGCGTCGAACGCGAGCAGCGTGTTGAGGCCGCGCGCGCGGCTCTGCAGGCCGACCTCTATGGTCAGGGCATTGCCGCCGAGGTGCAGGGCCGCCCCAAGCACCTCTACAGCATCCACAAGAAGATGCAGGGCAAGGACCTGTCGCTGGACCGCGTCTTCGACCTGCGTGCGCTGCGCGTCGTCGTCGCCAGCGTGGCCGATTGCTATGCCGCGCTGGCCCGGCTGCACGAGGTCTATACGCCGGTGCCCGGCGAGTTCGATGACTACATCGCCAAACCCAAGCCCAACGGCTACCAGTCCCTGCACACCGTCGTGCTCGGGCCCGACGGCCGGGCGATGGAGGTGCAGATCCGCACGCGCGAGATGCATGAGCACGCCGAACACGGCGTTGCCGCCCACTGGGCCTACAAGGAGGCCGGTGCGCGCGGCTATGCCGGTGTCAGCGCGGCTGGCGAGTTCGAGGAGCAGGTGGCTCGAGCCCGCAAGGCCGTGCTCAACCAGCTGCTGGCCTGGGAGCGCGACACCGTGCAGGGCGCCGAGGGCGGCCCGGTGTTCGACGACCGCATCTATGTCTTCACGCCGCAGGCCACCATCGTCGAGCTGGCGGCCGGCGCGACGCCGGTGGACTTCGCCTATGCGGTGCACACCGACCTCGGCCACCGCTGCCGCGGCGCGCGCATCGACGGCCAGATGCTGCCGTTGAACACGCCGCTGCAAAGCGGCCAGACTGTCGAGATCATCGCGACCAAGGAAGGCGGCCCGTCGCTGGACTGGCTCAACCCAGAGCTCGGCTATCTGCAGAGCCCACGCTCGCGCGCCAAGGTGCGTGCGTGGTTCAACGCGCTGCAGCAGGCGCAGACGATTGCCAAGGGCCGCGACCTGGTCGAGAAGCTGCTGCAGCGCGAGGGCAAGACGGCGCTCAAGCTCGACGAGCTGGCTGCGCGCCTGGGCTTCAAGGGTGCGGATGCGCTGTTCGAGGTCGTTGGCAAGGACGAATACTCGCTGCGCAACATCGAGCTGCTGCTGCGACCGCCCGAGCCGGCGGTGGATGAGAACGAACTGCTCGCACAGCGGCACACGCGCAGCGCCAGCAGCAACCGTGGCGGCGTGCTCGTGGTGGGCATCGACTCGCTGCTGACGACGCTGTCGCGCTGCTGCCGGCCCGCGCCGCCCGACGCCATTTCCGGCTTCGTCACGCGCGGCAAGGGCGTGGCCATCCACCGCAGCGATTGCAGCAACCTCGCCGAGATGAAGCGTCGCTCGCCCGAGCGCGTCATCGCGGTGGAGTGGGGCGGTGGTGAAACGGTGGGCAAGGGTGCGCCCGTCTATCCCGTGGACGTGCTCGTCGAGGCCGGTGACCGCCAGGGCCTGCTGCGCGACGTGCTGGAGATCTTCGCCAAGGAGAAGATGAATGTCGTCGCGGTGAACACGCAGTCGATGAAGCCCGGCGCCGTCAAACCCCGCGCGGGCGGCGGCGACACGGCCTGGATGAGCTTCACGCTGGAACTGTCTGATGCATCCAGGTTGGCCAAGGTGCTGCGCGACCTCTGCGCCATCTCTGGTGTGCGCTCGGCACGCCGCAAGTGAGCCTGGACGAGGGCCTAAAAAACCTGCTATAGTGCGCAGCTCTTCAGGCGCGTAGCTCAGTTGGTTAGAGCACCACCTTGACATGGTGGGGGTCGTTGGTTCGAATCCAATCGCGCCTACCAAATATGAAGACTGACCCAGTGGGGTCAGTCCGACGGTAGGTTAAAAATGCCTCAGATCTTCACGGATCTGAGGCATTTTTGCTTTTGAAGTCAACGATTTACCAGTGTCGTGGTGCTTGAGGCAAGCTGTGACGCAGCAGTGCTGAGCCGCGACCACGTCAAATTCCTTCCGGGCCACGCCCTTCAGCATGGCGTCGAGCTGAGGCCGATCCTTGCGACCCTTGGCGCCGCTGTACCTGTCGATACAGGCACGCCGCGGTCGACGTCTGCAGTTTTCCGGCAGTTCGTGATGGATTCTTGTGCGCGCCAGCCCGTGGCGGGAGGATGGCTGACACGCGTTGGCATGCCGGTCCGAAAATTGGTCATGCAGCGGTTGCCGCTGTAGTGGGGTCGGCGTGGCAGTTCTTTGGAATGGGTACTCCGGAACAGGCGGGCCTCGGCGGCGCGCGGGTCCGGCGCGGCTGCGAGTGCGAGCGCTGTGGATGGCGGCGTTTGCTTGGCAAGGACTGGCTTTCGCGCTCACCCCGAGCGTGAGTGCCTTCGACCAGCAAGTACAGGACGTCCAGACATTCGCACCGCGCACCGAGTTCCTTGCCTTCCTGGAGCGCAGCCGTTCGCAGGCCAACGCCAGCGGCGATCCTCTGCTGGAGGTGGCGGCCCTGCTGGAGCAGGGTAGGCAGTTGCGGCATTCGGATGGGGGGCGCGCCAGCGAACTGCTCGATCGAGCGGCCGGCCTTCTGCGGCAACACCGCGACCCGGTGCTCGAGTTCCGCCATCACCTGCTGCGCATCGGCCAGCTCAAGGCCCGGCAGGAGCTGGACAAGGCCGTGCTGGAAGGCATGCGCCTGCTCGCCGAGGCGCGGGCCCGCGGCGACTGGCATGACGAGCTCCGGGTGCTGCTGGTGCTGCAGGAGGACTGGAAGCAGTTCCACGCTCTCGGCCGCTACACGCAGGAGGCCAGGCAGCTGGCCATCCGGCATCCAGCCGACAAGGTCACTTGGTGGGCCCGTGACGAATGGGCGGACCGGCTCCGCTCGGCCGGCAAGCTGGACGAAGCGGAGCGGGAGCTGCTGGCCGTGCTGCAGGAGCAGGAGGCAGTGGACGACGGCGTGGAGCAGCTCAGGACGCTGGTGCTGCTGAACGATATGTACCGGGCAACCGGCGAGTGGCATAAGCTCCGCCCGCTGGGACCACGGGCGCAGGAGATCGCCCGCAAGTTGGGGCGCACGCCCTACATGCTGGTGAACTTCCTGTGCAACCAGTCGGACGCCTTGCTGAAGGCCGGGCTGCCGGCGGCGGCGCTGGAGATGGCCGACGCCGCGATCGTCGCGGCCCGGGGCGACGCTGACACGACGCGCGTCGCCAGGTTCAACCGGGGCAAGGCACTCAACCGTCTGAGCAGGCACGCTGAGGGCCTGRCCATCTTGGAGGCCGAAGCCCAGGGCAGCGACCGTTGGGAAATGCTGGACGAGGTGGCCGAGGAGTACGCCTTCGCGCGCCGCCACGACGAGGCCTATGGTGCGCTTGTGGAGCACCTGCAGGGCCTGCGCAAGAGGCTGGACGAATCGCACAGGGCCGGGCTGACGCTGGACCAGGCCCTGGTGGAAGCCGAGCGTGAGCGCACCCAGCGCCAGGCCAGCGAGCGCCAGACGCAGCGGACCGTCGTTGCGGCCGTGATCCTGGCCGCGCTCGCCTGCAGCGCTGCGGCACTGTTGGTGGTGAGGGCGACACGCCGGCATGCGAGAACCCTGGCAGCCGTGAACCGCCAGCTCCAGGACATGGCGGTCACCGATCCGCTGACGGGCCTGCGCAACCGCCGGCACTTCATGGCCCAGGTGGATTCGCACGTGGCTGCCGCGGATCGCTCCCATGCGGGCCGCGGGACGGTCGCGGCCGAGCCGGTGGACCTGCTCTTCTACCTGATTGACCTCGACCACTTCAAGCGTGTCAACGACAGCTTCGGCCACCCTGCCGGGGACGCCGTGCTGCGGCAGGCGGCGGAGCGCCTAAAGGGTGTGTTGCGAGGGGAGGACGAGCTCATCCGCTGGGGCGGCGAAGAGTTCCTGCTCATGACGCGGGGAACGCCCCGCGGGCATGCGGCGCAGCTGGCCGAAAGGCTGCGCAAAGCCATTGACGGGAGCCCGGTCGGGCTGCCGGACGGGCAACCTCTGAAGATCTCATGCAGTATCGGCTTCGCCCCATATCCTCTCGTCCCCGGCGCGCAGCACGGCGGCTCCTGGGAGCGATCGGTGGAGCTCGCCGACGAGGCGCTCTACCAAGCCAAGGCTCGTGGACGCAACGGCTAGTTCGGCGTCGGGGCGCCGACCGCGGCTGGCGCAGGCGCCCAGCCCACTGAAGGCAGCCTGCAGGAAGCGATTGCCTGCGGCTCAGTGGTGCCGCTGCACAGTTGACGCTCGCTGGGCGCCAGCGCTGGATAGGTGATTCGCATGGCCATCCTGCTTCCCCAGCCCAGAAACGTGCGAAAAATGGGGTGTGGTTTAGGAAGCGGGTCGGGACGTATAAGGGAAATTTCTCCTGTGAAATCAATGTCCTAGCATGTCCCGTAGCCCCATTTCCTCACCTTGCCACGGTGGGTTGGTTCGAATCCCAATCGCGCCTATCAAATTTTGAAGATTGGAAGCCCCCGAATCGAAAGGTTCGGGGGGCTTTTCTTTGCCCACGCGCTGGCACGCCTGCGCCCAATTGCGGCGTTTGGTGAGTTTCCTTGGCGGACAGCTCGGTTCACCAGCCCCAGGTAAACCCGTTCGGAACGGCGGTCAGGCTCTGCCTAGAATTTGCTGCACTGCACAGGAGACCCACGCATGGCGACTGCCCGCAAGAAAGCGGCATCCGAGCAAGCCCAGTCCGGCGACACCAAGCCCGGGCTGCGCATCCTCAAGAAATACCCCAACCGGCGCCTCTACGACACGCAGACCAGCAGCTACATCACGCTGGCCGACGTCAAGCGCATGGTGCTGGAAGGTGTCGAGTTCGAGGTGCATGACGCCAAGACCCAGGAAGACCTGACGCGTTCCATCCTGCTGCAGATCATCCTGGAGGAGGAGACTGGCGGCGTGCCGATGTTCTCGACCAGCTCGCTGGCCCAGATCATTCGCTTCTACGGCCATGCCATGCAGGGCGTCATGGGCGGCCTGCTGGAGCGGCAGATGCAGGCCTTCACCGACCTGCAGTCGCGCTTTACGGAGCAGACGCCCGGCGGCATGCCCTTCACCCCCGAGGCCTGGACCGGCCTGATGGGCGGCTATGCCGAGCAGTCCAAGACGCTGATGAACCAGTGGCAGGAGCAGCTCAAGCAGGCGGGAGTGATGTTCCCGTTCACGCCCAAGAAATAGGCTGTCGGCCGCAGTGGCGGCTCGCTCGGCCACGTAACGCGCGTGAGGGCAGGTAAGCGTGCCTTGACCAGGCGGGTGCCGCCCGCAACTGTGCTGTTCCTATGTCGAGGAGCGAGCATGACTGACAAAGAGCACCAGCGGCGCATCTACGTTCCGCAGGGTCACCAGCTGAGGGCGACGGGTGCCGAATCGGTCCAGCGTGATGGCGTGGAGACCCGCATCTCCTATTTCGAAGTGGTCGATCCTGAGGGGGTGCGGGTCGGCAGCTATGTCGTTCGCGAGGCGCAGTCCATCAATCCCCCATTTGCAGCCTCCGTCACGGTGGAAACTGTCGAATAGCGGCCTGCCTTTCCAGTGAAGTTCGGTCGTTTCGGACAGCTGCATGGCCGCTGGAAAGCCGCCGGTTCGTCACATCGCCGAAAATAGGGCGATGAATGAACAGATCACCCCCGCCGCCATTCCGAAGATTGGCTTCGTCAGCCTCGGCTGCCCGAAGGCTTTGACCGATTCCGAGCTCATCCTCACCCAGCTGCGCGCCGAGGGCTACGAAACCTCCAAGACCTTTGCCGGCGCCGACCTTGTGATCGTCAACACCTGCGGCTTCATCGACGACGCCGTCAAGGAAAGCCTGGACACCATCGGCGAGGCCCTGGCCAAGAACGGCAAGGTCATCGTCACCGGCTGCCTGGGCGCCAAGGCCGGCGCGGCCAGCACGGATGCCGGCAGCCTGGTGCGCGAGATCCACCCCAGCGTGCTGGCCGTCACCGGCCCGCATGCGACCCAGGAGGTCATGGACGCGGTGCACACCCATGTGCCCAAGCCCCACGACCCCTTCGTCGACCTGGTGCCCAGCTACGGCGTCAAGCTGACGCCCAAGCACTACGCCTACTTGAAGATCAGCGAAGGCTGCAACCACCGCTGTTCCTTCTGCATCATCCCCAGCATGCGCGGCGACCTGGTGTCGCGCCCCATCGGCGACGTGCTGAACGAGGCCCGCGCGCTGTTCGAGAGCGGCGTCAAGGAACTGCTCGTCATCAGCCAGGACACGTCGGCCTATGGCGTGGACGTGAAGTACCGCATGGGCTTCTGGGACGGCAAGCCGGTCAAGACCCGCATGCTGGATCTCGTCGCCCAGCTCGGCGAGATCGCCAAGCCCTATGGCGCCTGGGTGCGCCTGCATTACGTCTACCCGTATCCGCACGTGGATGAGGTGCTGCCGATGATGGCCGAAGGCCTGGTGCTGCCTTATCTTGACGTGCCCTTCCAGCATTCCCACCCCGACGTGCTCAAGCGCATGAAGCGCCCGGCCAACGGCGAGAAGAACATGGAGCGCATCCTGCGCTGGCGCGAGGCCTGCCCCGAGCTGGTCATCCGCTCGACCTTCATCGCCGGCTTCCCCGGCGAGACCGAGGCCGAGTTCCAGCATCTGCTGGACTTCATGCAGGAAGCCAGGATCGACCGCGCGGGCTGCTTTGCCTATTCGCCGGTCGAGGGCGCCAGCGCCAACGAGATCCCCGGTGCGCTGCCCAAAGAGGTGCGTGAGGAGCGCCGTGCGCGCTTCATGGCCGTGGCCGAACAGGTCTCGGCCGCCAAGCTGCAAAGCCGTGTCGGCCAGACGCTGCAGGTGCTCGTCGACTCCGCGCCGGCCCTGGGCCGCAAGGGCGGGGTGGGGCGCTCCTACGCCGACGCGCCCGAGATCGACGGCACCGTGAAGATCCTGCCGCCCGAGAAGGCCAGCAAGACGATGAAGGTGGGCGACTTCGTGCGCGCCCGCGTCGTCGCGGCGGATGGGCACGACCTCGTGGCAAGCCTGGTCTGATGAGCAAGAGAGCAGCAAGCACCGAGCTGATCCACCACCCTTACCGCGCCCCCGAAGGCTGGGATGCGGTGCCCGTGCCCGTGGCCAAGGCCTCGACCGTGCTCTTCAAGAACACGGCCGACCTGCACAAGCCGCGGCCGCGCGATGGCCTGACCTATCGCTACGGCCTGCATGGCACGCCGACGAGCTACACGCTGGCCGCGCGCATTGCCACGCTCGAGCATGCCGAGCATTGCCTGCTCGTGCCCAGCGGGCTGGCGGCCGTGACGCTGCCGTCCCTGGCCGTGCTGCGCCCGGGCGACGAGGTGCTGGTGCCGGACAACGTCTATGGCCAGAACCGCTACCTGACCGAGTCCTGGCTGCCGCAGTGGGGTGTCAGGCATCGCTTCTACGACCCGCTGACGGTGCCGGTGCTGCACGACAACACGAGGCTGGTCTGGCTGGAGGCCGCGGGCTCCATCACGCTGGAGTTCCCCGACCTGCTGGGCACGCTGGCCGCCTGCCGTGCGCGGGGCATCACCACGGCGCTGGACAACACCTGGGGCGCCGGCCTGGCCTTCAACGGCTTCGAGCCGGCACCCCAGACCCACCCGGGCCTTGGTGCCGACATCGTCATGCAGGCGCTGACCAAATATGCCAGTGGCGGTGCCGACGTGCTGATGGGGTCGGTCTGCACGCGCGACCGCAAGCTGCACGACCGGCTCAACCACGCCCACGAGCATCTGGGCTATGGCCTGGGGCAGAACGACGTGGAGCTTGTGCTGCGTGGCCTGCCGACGATGCCGCTGCGCTATGCGGCCCAGGACCGTATGGCACGCGAGCTCGCGAGCTGGATGGCCGGTCGGCCCGAAGTGGCGCAGGTTTTCCACCCCGCACTGCCTGGCTCGCCGGGCCATGAGAACTGGCTTGCGGTTGGTGGGGCGGGCGCGGCCTGCCTGTTCTCGGTCGTCTTCAAGCCGGACTACTCAGCGGCGCAGGTGGATGCCTTCGTCGACGCGCTGCAGCTGTTCGGCATTGGCTATTCCTGGGCCGGTCCGATGAGCCTGGCCGTGCCCTACGACATGAGCCGCAGCCGCGACTTGCCGCTGCCCTTTAGCGGCGGTACGTTGGTTCGCTTTGCGATTGGCTTGGAAGATGGGGCCGACCTGAAGGCCGACATCGAACAGGCGCTGTCAGCTCTTGTTTGAGACCTTGTGCCTCATCAATTGGCCCTTTTGGCGAAAGAGCCAACGAGCCGCTGGGGCGCCTCGTCAGTCCTTGCGGCCTGTTGATGCGTGCCGCATCAACTGTCCCTTTTGGCGAAAGGTCCAATGAGCCGCTGCGCGTCTCAGGCCTTGCGGCCTGTTGATGCGTGCCGCATCAACTGTCCCTTTTGGCGAAAGGTCCAATGAGCCGCTACGCGACTCATCAGTCCTTACGGCCTGTTGATGCGTGTCGCATCAATTGGCCCTTTTCTCTCTCCCAGTCCCGCTTCTTCTCCGTCTCGCGCTTGTCATGCTGGGCCTTGCCCTTGGCCAGCGCAATGTCGGCCTTCACGCGGCCGCCCTTGTAATGCAGGTTCAGCGGCACGAGGGTGAAGCCGCGCTGCTCGATCTTGCCGACCAGCCGCTTGATCTCGGCCTTGTGCATCAACAGCTTCTTGGTGCGGTCGGCCTCGGGCGTGACGTGGGTTGACGCGCTGCGCAGCGCATTGATGCGGCAGCCGATCAGGAACAGCTCACCGTTCTTGATCATCACGTAGCCATCGGTCAGCTGGACCTGGCCGGCGCGGATGGCCTTGATCTCCCAGCCGGAGAGAACGACGCCCGCCTCGAACTGTTCTTCGATGTGGTAGTCGTAACGGGCGCGGCGGTTCTCGGCAATGGACATGGGGTCGCAAATGGGGGCGAAGCCCCTCAATACAATTTGTGGATTCTATGAAGCAGGTCAAAAAGTCCGTTCTGCTCTGGTACACACCCCGCGAGATGTACGAGCTGGTCACCGCGGTGGAGCGCTATCCCGAGTTCCTGCCCTGGTGCAACAAGGTCGAGGTGCTGGGCCGTGAGGCCGACACCGTCACGGCCCGCCTGCACCTGGCGTACGCTGGCGTGCGCCACGCCTTCACCACGCGCAACCACAACGAGGACGGCCGCAGGGTGCGCATGGAGCTGGTCGACGGCCCCTTCTCGCATCTGGACGGGCTGTGGCAGTTCCAGCCCTTGAACAAGCCCGGCACGGATGCCGAAGCCACGGCCTGCAAGATCGCCTTCGAGCTCAGCTATGCCTTCAGCAGCGGCGCGCTGGAGGCTGTCGTCAGCCCGGTGTTCGACCGCATCGCCAACACCTTCGTCGACAGCTTCGTGCAGCGTGCCGAGAGTCAATATGGTCCGCGTTGAGCTGGTGTGGAGCCCGCGGGCGGGTGATGTTCAGCACCGCTGGCTGGAGGTGGAGGAGGGCGCCACCGTCGACACCGCCTTGCGCGCTTGCGTCGATTTCATGGCCGCCCAGAGCCAGCCTCTGGATCAATTGCACGTCGGCATCTGGGGCCGTGCGCGGCCGCTGACGACGCCGCTGCGCGAGCGTGATCGCATCGAGGTCTACCGCCCACTGACCGTCGACCCCAAGGAGGCTCGGCGTTTGCGCTATGCCAAGCGTGGCGAGCGCATCGTGTCGCGACATCGGCCCAAACACGCGGGCTGAGGCAACGGCTGGACGCGTTGGCTCAGCGGGTCACTTGCACTCGCTGGTGATGGTGTCGCGCGCGCGGCTGACCTCGGCGGAGATCTGGGCCTCGTCCATGAAGACGCGCTCGCCCTTCTCGTTGGTGCGGGTCAGGCGCGTGCCGCTCTGCAAATCGCGCAGATTGGCCTGGGCGCGGGCGCAGTTCTCGCGGCGCTGCGCGGCGACGCGGCGTTCCTCTTCCTTCTGCTTGGCGGTCTCGCCATCCTGGTCCTTCTTCTGGCGTGCAGCGGCCTCCTGCTCGGCCTTGGTCGGCGCGCTGGCGGGCGGCCTGGGCGCGGAAGCGGCGCTGGCCTGAGTGCTGGGCGGCGCGACGACGATGGTCGGCTTCGCCACATAGGGGCGAAGCAGGATGTCCTTGTCCGGTGTGCCGGGCGGCGGCGGCATGTCGCTGTACTGCACATTGCCCTTGGCATCGCGCCACTTCCACTGGGCCTGAGCGGCGCCGGCTGCAGCGAGGCAGAGCAGGACGAGAAGAGCTTGGCGAAAGGCTTTGCGAGGCATGCGGCCAGTTTAGGGCCTGTTGACGCAGAGGCAACGGCCCCTGCGTGACCCTCCGTATAATGCCGCTTTGCGTCTGGAGCTTTCCTCATGCGCCTTCTCGGCAAAGCGCTCACCTTCGACGATGTTCTGTTGGTGCCAGCGTTCTCCCAGGTGTTGCCCCGTGACACCAGCCTTGCGACCCGCCTGTCGCGCAACATTCCCCTGAACCTGCCGCTGGTGTCCGCCGCCATGGACACCGTGACCGAAGCTCGCCTGGCGATCGCGATCGCGCAGGAGGGGGGCATCGGCATCGTGCACAAGAATCTCAGCGCCGAATCCCAGGCGCGCGAAGTCGCCCGGGTCAAGCGCTATGAGAGCGGCGTCGTTCGCGAGCCTCTCACCATCGGCCCGAACGCCACGGTCCGCGAGGCGATGGAGCTGACTCGCCAGCACGGCTTCTCGGGTTTCCCGGTCGTTGAGGGCAAGCGCGTCATCGGCATCGTCACCGGCCGCGACCTGCGCTTCGAGACCCGCATGGACGCCCGCGTCAGCGAGATCATGACGCCGGCCGAGAAGCTCATCACCGTCAAGGACGGCGCGTCCACCGACGAGGCCAAGGCGCTGATGCACAAGCACAAGCTGGAGCGCGTCGTTGTCGTCAACGACGCCTTCGAGCTGCGCGGCCTGATGACCACCAAGGACATCACCAAGCAGACCAGCTTTCCCAACGCCGCGCGCGATGCCCAGGGCAAGCTGCGCGTCGGCGCGGCAGTCGGCTTCGGCGACGACACCGAGCAACGCGTCGAACTGCTGGTGCGTGCCGGCGTCGATGCCCTCATCGTCGACACGGCCCACGGCCACAGTGCCGGCGTGCTGGAGCGGGTGCGCTGGGTCAAGAGCAACTATCCGAACGTCGACGTCATCGGCGGCAACATCGCAACCGGCGCCGCAGCGCTGGCGCTGGTGGAAGCCGGCGCCGACGGCGTCAAGGTCGGTATCGGCCCCGGCTCCATCTGCACGACCCGCATCGTTGCGGGTGTCGGCGTGCCGCAGATCACCGCSATCGACAACGTCGTCACGGCGCTCAAGGGCACCGGCGTGCCCGTCATCGCCGACGGCGGCGTGCGCTACTCCGGCGACCTGGCCAAGGCCATCGCTGCGGGCGCCGACTGCGTGATGATGGGCGGTGCCTTCGCCGGCACCGAGGAGGCGCCCGGCGAGGTCATCCTCTACCAGGGCCGCACCTTCAAGAGCTACCGCGGCATGGGCTCGMTGGSCGCGATGGCCAAGGGCAGTGCGGATCGCTACTTTCAGGACACCTCGGCCAACAACCCGAACACGTCCAAGCTCGTGCCGGAAGGCATCGAAGGCCAGGTACCCTACAAGGGCTCGGTCGTGCAGGTCATCTTCCAGATGGCCGGTGGCCTGAAGGCGTCGATGCACTACTGCGGCTGCGGCTCCATCGCTGACATGCAGGACAAGGCCGAGTTCGTCGAGATCACGACGGCGGGCATGCGCGAGAGCCAYGTCCACGACGTGCAGATCACGAAGGAAGCACCGAACTACCGCAGCGAGTGACTGTGGCCCCCGGTTTGACCGTTGACGGTCAAACCGCCCCCCGCGGGGGCGCAAATCGTTCTAGGGGCGGCCCGTCGAACGCTTTGCTGCTGCCGACCGAGACAACGGGGCGAACGAGAGTCGCCCCGTTGCGCTTTTCAGGAAGACGATGAGTTCCTCCACGCAACGCACCCCGGCCATGGGTTTCATCATGGCCGCGGTGCTGATCGACATGATCTCCATCGGGCTGATGGTGCCGGTGCTGCCGCATATCGTCGGCACCTTCACCCACAGCAACGACGAGCAGACCTCGGCCTTCCTGATGGTGACCATGGCCTTCGGCGTGGCCAACTTCATCGGCTCACCCGTGCTTGGCTCGCTGTCGGACCGCTTCGGCCGCCGGCCGGTGCTGCTGATCGGCTTCGCGGGCCTGGCGCTGAGCTTTTTCGTGACCGCCGTGGCCACCGCGCTGTGGATGCTCGTTGCCGTGCGCCTGTTCTCAGGCGCCATGCAGGCCAATATCGCCATCGCCAACGCCTATGTGGCCGACATCACGCCGGCCGAAGACCGAGCGCGCCGCTTCGGCCAGCTGGGCGCGATGTTCGGCGTCGGCTTCATCCTCGGCCCCGTCATCGGTGGCTGGCTGGGCCATTACGACGTGCACTGGCCCTTCCTCGCCGCCGGCTGCATGGCCGTGGTGAACTGGTGCTACGGCTTCTTCGTGCTGCCCGAGTCCCTACCCGTTGACAGGCGCACGGGCTTCAACTGGAAGAAGGCCAACCCGGTGTCGTCCCTGCGCGGCCTGGCGGCGCTGAAGGGCGTCGGGTCGCTGGTCGTCGTCATCGCGCTGGCGTCGCTGGCGCAGTTCATGTTGCACATGACTTGGGTGCTCTACACCAAGTTCAAGTTCGGCTGGGGGCCGCTCGAGGTGAGCTGGTCCCTGTTCGCGGTAGGCATCGTGTCGGTGCTGAGCCAGGGCGTGCTGCTCAAGCCGCTGCTGGCGCGCTTCAGCCCGCGGCGGTTGGCACTCATCGGCATGGGCTCTGCATCGCTGGCCTATCTCGGCTTCGGCCTCGCGACCGAGGGCTGGATGATGTACGCCGTCATCGCCTTCAACCTGCTCGGCGGCGTCGCGACCGCGGCGGTGCAGAGCATCATTTCCAATGCGGCTGGGCCGACCCGGCAAGGCCAGGCCATGGGTGCCGTGTCGTCGCTGAACAGCCTGATGGCCGTCATCGCGCCCGTCGTCGGCCTGACCTTGCTGGGCTGGGTGTCACACCGCCCGGCCACCGACCCGCTGATGGGCCTGCCCTTCTACACCTGCGCCGCCCTGCAACTGATCGGCCTGATCGTCGCCTACCGCTTCTTCCACGGCCAGCGCACCGCTTTGCAAACCGCCTGAGTTCACCATGCAACACGACAAAGTCCTCATCCTCGACTTCGGCTCCCAGGTCACCCAGCTCATCGCCCGCCGCGTGCGCGAAGCGGCGGTGTATTGCGAGATCCACCCGAACGACGTGTCCGACGACTTCATCAAGTCGTTCGCACCCAAGGCCATCATCCTCAGCGGCAGCCACGCCTCCACCTACGAAGACCACGAGCTGCGCGCGCCGCAGGCCGTGTGGGACGCCGGCGTGCCGGTGCTCGGCATCTGCTACGGCATGTTCACGATGACGGTCCAGCTCGGCGGTGAAGTCGAAGCCGCCGATCACCGCGAGTTCGGCTATGCCGAGGTGCGGGCGCACGGCCACACCAAGCTGCTGGAAGGCATCCAGGACTTCGAGACACCCGAGAAGCACGGCATGCTCAAGGTCTGGATGAGCCACGGCGACAAGGTCACCGTGATGCCGCCGGGTTTCAAGCTGATGGCGTCCACGCCCAGCTGCCCGATCGCCGGCATGGCCAATGAGGAGAAGCGCTACTACGCCGTCCAATTCCACCCCGAGGTCACGCACACCGTGCAGGGCGACGCGCTGCTGCGCCGCTTCGTGCGCGACATCGCCGGCTGCAAGGGAGACTGGCAGATGGGCAGCTACATCGACGAGGCCGTTGCGAAGATCCGCGAGCAGGTCGGTGACGAGAAGGTCATCCTCGGCTTGTCCGGCGGTGTCGATTCGAGCGTGGCCGCCGCGCTGATCCACCGCGCCATTGGCGACCAGCTGACCTGCGTCTTCGTCGACCACGGCCTGCTGCGCCTGAACGAGGGCGACATGGTCATGGACATGTTCGTCGGCAAGCTGCACGCCAAGGTCATCCGCGTCGATGCCAGCGAAGCCTTCCTCGGCAAGCTGGCCGGCGTGACCGACCCCGAGCGCAAGCGCAAGATCATCGGCGCCGAGTTCGTCGAGGTCTTCCAGGCCGAAGCCGGCAAGCTGAAGAACGCCAAGTGGCTGGCCCAGGGCACCATCTACCCCGACGTTGTCGAGAGTGGTGGCACCAAGACCAAGAAGGCCACGACGATCAAGAGCCACCACAACGTCGGCGGCCTGCCCGAGACGCTGGGGCTGAAGCTGCTGGAGCCGCTGCGCGAGCTGTTCAAGGATGAAGTGCGGGCGTTGGGCGTGGCCCTGGGCCTGCCGGCCGACATGGTCTATCGCCACCCCTTCCCGGGCCCGGGCCTGGGCGTGCGCATCCTGGGCGAGATCAGGAAGGATTTCGCCGACCTGCTGCGCCGCGCCGATGCCATCTTCATCGAGGAGCTGCGCAACACCATCGACCCGGCCACGGGCAAGAGCTGGTACGCGCTGACCAGCCAGGCCTTTGCCGTGTTCCTGCCGGTCAAGAGCGTGGGCGTGATGGGTGACGGTCGCACCTACGACTACGTCGTGGCCCTGCGCGCCGTGCAGACCAGCGACTTCATGACCGCCGACTGGGCCGAGCTGCCTTATGCGCTGCTCAAGCGCACCAGCGGCCGCATCATCAACGAGGTGCGCGGCATCAACCGCGTGACCTACGACGTCAGCTCCAAGCCGCCCGCGACGATCGAGTGGGAGTGAGGTTGTTTTGCAAGTCGTTGATTTAAAACAAATAATTAACGACTGACGACATCTCTATCCGCATCATCAATGGCGTTGTTGCTGGTATTTTTCCTGGCATGCTGCTCGTGAGCCGTTCGTGCCACGGGAGGGTAGATGTTTCTATTCATGGTATCGGCGCGGCGCATGGCTGGTGCTGGCGACGTCGACTACGCATACGCTGGGGGAGTGCTTGCGTCGCCCGTGGCGGTGGGTCAAGCTCTTGCGGGGTGGAAGCGTCATTGGGGCAGCTTGAGGCTGGCTGCGGCCGCTCGTATTCCAGCGGCTGCGCGGCAGCAATGTGCCCATAGCGGTCGACCGGTTAGCGGAGTAATCGGCCCGCCTCGCCCGCAAATCGTCCGGAAGAAACACCTGGCGTAGTGCGCTGCATCGTGGCACGGTGGAACGTGGCGCCGGGGAAGACCGAAGCAGCAATGGTGCACATTGCCCGCGGGTTAGCGTGGTCATGGGCTGCGTCATCGACATTGGTGAAT
>NZ_JBFUMN010000036.1:0-53539 GCF_054049335.1 Roseateles sp. P5_E1 | reverse complement strand
GAGCAGGGGTGCGCCGTCGGCAACACCCAGCAGTTCGGCGGCCTCGGCGGTGGCCGCCACTGCACGCAGCTTCTCCTCGGCGCGCACCATGTGCACCTGGAAGCGCTCCTCGAACAGCGCGTACAACGTGCCGGGGTAGGCGTTGATGACTTCGCTGCTGAGCCCGCGGAAGTGCCGTTCCGGCAGCCAGAGGTCGTCGAGCACGACAGCGCGGCCGCGCCGCAACAGCAGCCGCCTGACCTCGAGGACGGGCTCGGACGTGCGCAGATGCAGGGCCCGCGCCGTCTCGGCTGTCGCCCGCGCCCGCCGGCAATGCAGCAGCTCGCGCGTGAGGCCGGTGGTGCCATCGTCGGCCACCAGGCGCAGGAAGCGGTAGGCGTCGCGCGGCGCGGTATGCGTCGACACAAAGGTGCCGGCGCCCTGGCGGCGCTCGACGACATGGGCCGCTGCCAGTTCGTCCATCGCCTTTCTGACGGTGCCCGAACTGGCATGGAAGCGCTCGGCCAGCGCGGCCTCGCTGGGCAGAGCGTCGCCCGGCCGCCACTCGCCCGCTGCCAGCGCCGCAACGATCAGTTGGCGGATTTGCTCGTACAGGGGGGCGGGCGGCCTTGGCTTCATTGGGGGCATGCGCGCATTGCAGCACAGGGTATGCCCGTACACTTCCCCGCCTTCAGGCGATGCGCGCGGCGCCGCCTAGACACCAGCTTCATCAACTGTCCCCGGAGATCTCCATGAGCAAGAAACCCGTTCGCGTCGCCGTSACCGGCGCMGCYGGCCAGATYGGCTACGCCCTGCTGTTCCGCATCGCCTCCGGCGAAATGCTSGGCAAGGACCAGCCSGTCATCCTGCAGCTGCTGGAGATTCCCGACGAGAAGGCTCAGAACGCGCTGAAGGGCGTGATCATGGAACTCGAAGACTGCGCCTTCCCGCTGCTGGCCGGCATCGAGGCCCACAGCGACCCGATGACCGCCTTCAAGGACACCGACTACGCCCTGCTCGTCGGCGCCCGCCCGCGCGGCCCCGGCATGGAACGCGCCGACCTGCTGGCCGCGAACGCCCAGATCTTCACGGTGCAGGGCAAGGCCCTGAACGCCGTCGCCTCGCGCAACGTGCGCGTGCTGGTGGTCGGCAACCCCGCCAACACCAATGCCTACATCGCCATGAAGTCGGCCCCGGACCTGCCGGCCAAGAACTTCACCGCCATGCTGCGCCTGGACCACAACCGCGCTGCCTCGCAAATCGCCTCCAAGACCGGCAAGCCGGTCGGCTCGATCGAGAAGCTGGCCGTCTGGGGCAACCACTCGCCCACGATGTACGCCGACTACCGCAACGCCACCATCGACGGCCAGTCGGTCAAGGCGCTGATCAACGACGAAGACTGGAACCGCAACACCTTCCTGCCGACCGTCGGCAAGCGCGGCGCGGCCATCATTGCCGCTCGCGGCCTGTCGTCGGCCGCTTCGGCCGCCAATGCCGCCATCGACCACATGCGCGACTGGGCGCTGGGCACCAACGGCAAGTGGGTGACGATGGGCATCCCCTCGGGCGGCGAATACGGCATCCCCAAGGAAGTCATGTTCGGCTACCCCGTCACCTGCGAAGGCGGCGAGTACAAGATCGTGGAGGGCATCAGCATCGACGAGTTCTCGCAGGAGTGCATCAACAAGACGCTGAAGGAACTGACGGACGAGCAGGACGGCGTCAAGCACCTGCTCTGAGGCGGCATCGACGGCGGGCTCGCCCGTCAGCCAGCTGCGAGACACCCTTGCGAGGGTGTCTTTTTTTTGCTTTCGCTCGCTGCGACAGCCCCGCGCTGCCCAAAAAGCGCGGCCGGGTCAGCCGGATCGATTGACAAAGCGCAAGTCGGCCCCCGGCCCGGGCGCGCAGGATCTGCCCTGCCCCGGATTCACCCAGGAGCCGCCATGAAGATCGTTCTTGCAGTCGACGGCAGCGCGTACACCAAGCGAATGCTCAGCTACCTCGCCGCCCACGACGAACTCGTGGGCAAACACCACGAATTCGTCGCCCTGAATGTGACGGCCCAGGTGCCGCCGCATGCGGCCCGCTTCCTGCCGCACGGCACCTTGCAGGCGTACTACGCCGACGAAGGCGAGAAGGTGCTCAAGCCGGTGCGCGAGTTCGCTGCCATGCAGGGCTGGAGCCTGCGTGAGCACCACGCGGTCGGCCATCCCGCCGAGGTATTGGCCGAGATCGTCAATGAAGAGGCTCCGGACCTGCTGGTCATGGGCTCGCATGGTCACGGGGCTTTCGCCGGTGCCGTGCTGGGCTCGGTGTCCGCGCGCCTGCTGGCCCATACCAAGGCGCCCGTGCTGCTGGTTCGCTAGTCAGCGAAGGTGCCGCCGGCGTCCTACTGCCGGTCACGGCCTGACAGCAGCAAGGAGCGGCCGCAATGCCGCCCAGAATGCTCAGTGCGAAAGCAGCACCGGCACGGGCGAACTGGCCATCAACGTGCGCGTCACGCCGCCGAGCACAGCCTCGCGCAGGCGCGAATGGCCGTAGCCACCGGCGACGATCAGCTGGGCGCCCATGTCCGCCGCGTGCGACAACAGCGCTTCGCCCGCCGCCACCTTGATGGGCACATAGCTGACCTTCACCTTCAGCCCATGACGCGCAAGCCAGAGCCCGATGTCGGCGCCCGGCATCTGGCCGTGATTGCGCCCCACGTCTTCAGGCGTCTCGAACACGGCCACCTCGACACTCGCCGCCTGCCTCAGCAGAGGAAGCGCATCACGCATGGCCCGTGCGGCTTCGCGGCTGCCGTCCCACCCGACCAGCACCCGTGACGCGGCCGGCACCTCGCACTCGCCCGCGAACGGCAGCACCAGCAGCGGCCGGCCCGAGCGCAGCAGCATTTCCTGCGCCATCTGCGCCGACTGGCCGTTGCACGCGTCGTCGGGATTCAGCTGGGAGACCACGGCCAGGTCGCAGTAGCGCGCTGCAAGCGTCATCACTTCACCTGCATAGCCCATCTCGACGCGGCCTTCATAGGAGGTCACACCCAGGAGCGAGACCCGTTCCTGGAAGAGGCGCGCGCAGTCGAGTGCCCGGCTGCGCAGTTCATTCATCGCCGCCTGCTGCTAGGCGGCAAGCCCCCCGCCTCCGGCGCCTTCGGGCGGCAGGGCGTACCACCCGGCCGGCGCAAGGCCGATGAGATGAGCCTCGTACCGCAGGGCCAGCGCCGCGGCAGCGTCCACGCGGCCCTGGACGTTCACTCCACTGTCGAGGTGAACGAGGATGCTCTTGATTCCCATGCTGTTTCTCCATTGACGCCGTGGCGCCGTTGCGTGCGCCAGATGTTTCTCGACGGCKACGGTGGCGTGGTTGACCCCGGTCAATGAAAGCAGGGGTTTCTCGCTGCCGCCGGGTCGGGCTTCCGTTCTTCAGTCGGTGACGCCCTGGAAGCTGAGCCTATTGATCCCGCGCAACGCGGCGCAGGCTCCACCTCGCTAGCCTTGGGTCATGAATACCCATGCGCGACGCGTTCTCCTCATCCTCGGGCACCCTGACGCCACCCGAGGCCACCTCTGCCACGCGCTGGCGGATGCCTATGCCGAGGGCGCGCGGTCAGCGGGCCATGACGTGCGCCTCATGGACGTGGCGACGCTGGATTTCCCGCTGCTTCGCAGCAAAGACGAATGGGACCACGGCGCCCTGCCCGCTTCGCTGCTGCCCGCACAGGAGCACATCCGTTGGGCCAGCCACGTGGTGCTGTTCTTCCCGCTGTGGCTGGGCGACATGCCGGCTTTGCTGAAGGCCTTTCTCGAACAGGTGGCGCGCCCCGGCTTTGCGCTGGGCAAGGCGGGCGATGGGGCGGCCGGCGGCAAGCTGCTCAAGGGCCGTTCCGCGAGGGTGGTCGTGACCATGGGCATGCCCGCACTCGTCTACCGCTGGTATTTCCGTGCCCACAGCCTGAAATCACTGGAACGCAACATTCTGGGCTTCGTCGGCTTCGCTCCGGTTCACGAAACGCTGGTGGGCGGGGTCGAGTCCCTGGGCGAAGCCGGCGTGGCGAAGTGGCTCAAGCGGATGCGCCAGATTGGCGCGAGCGCCGATTGAGCCGCCTTTCGCAGGCCCAGGGGCGCCCGATGCCAACTGCCGCCGGCTTCAGCTTGGCCGCCTTGACGCCGAGGCGCTGCGCAGCCATCCGCTCCATGTGATCCCGGCACCCACTGCCAGCGCCACCGTCACCCAGGCCAGCAAGAGGTCCCCGGGCGCCGGAACGCCAAAATGCAGCAGGCGCCTCGGGCCTGGCACCAGCACGGCGGTCGCAAGCGCCGACGCCGCCACGGCGGCGACTGCCCAGAAGGCCCGGGCGCTGCGACCGGACAAGGCGCGAAGCCCGTTGCCGATTGCCATGTTGGCCGCCACCAGCATCAGGTTTCCGAACGTCAGGCCGACCACCGCCAGCGTGCGGGCCACGTCGGTGTCACGCCCGGCCTGCAACGCCAGCATGTAAACGCCAAGGGTCGCCGCGAGCAGGCAGCTTCCCTGCGCCAAGCCCTGCCACAACATCGACCAACCCACGATGCCGTCGTCTGTGCGCCGCGGCGGCCGCCGCATCAGCCCCGGCGCTTCGGCGGCACCTTCGAAGGCCAGCGAGCACACCGGATCGATCACCATCTCGGTCAGCACCACATGGACCGGCAGCATCAGCGGCGGCAGCCCGAGCAGCAGGGGCAGCAGCGCCAGTCCGGCCACCGGGACATGGATGGCGGTGATGTAGGTCATGACCTTGCGGAGGTTGTCGAAGATGCGCCGGCCCATGCGAACACCGCCGACGATGCGTCCGAAATCTTCGTCCAGCAGCACCAGGCCGGCGGCCTCGCGCGCGACGTCCGTCCCACGTATCCCCATCGCGATACCGACGTGAGCCGCCTTCAGCGCCGGTGCGTCATTGACGCCGTCGCCCGTCATGGCCACGGTCTCGCCGTTGCGCCGCAGCGCCAGCACCAGCCTGAGCTTGTGCTCCGGCATCACGCGGGCGAAGACGCGCACATGCCGCACGGCCTCGGCGAGCTCGGCCTCTCCGAAACCGGCGATGTCGGCCCCGGTCAGGACGCCCCCACGCACGTCGAGGCCGGCCTGCTCGGCAATGGCCAGTGCCGTGGCCGCATGATCGCCGGTGACCATCACCACCGCGATGCCGGCTTCCCGCGCCTGCGCGACCGCATCCGGCACGCTGTCGCGCAGCGGATCCTCGAAGGCCGCCAGGCCCAGCAACGTGAAGTCGTGGTCATGCTGATGCGCCACCGTTTCACCACGCGGCGGGCACGCCTCGGCCACGGCCAGCACGCGAAGTCCCTGTGCGGCCAGGCGCTTCACACGGGCCAAGAGATCGGCACTGCGTTGCGGGTCGAGGTGGCACAGATCGAACACCGCTTCCGGCGCACCCTTGGCGGCGACGCGAAGCCGGCCGGCTGCGTCCGTCCATTCATGCGACATCGCCAGCAATTCGGGGCTGAGCGGAAACTCGCGCGTCAACGTCCAGTCGGGGTGCAGGTGTGCAGTGCCTGCCAGCAAGGCATCGCCTCGCGCGAACAGCGCACGGTCCATCGGGTCGCTGCCATCACGCCGCGAAGCCAGCATGCCGAACTCGAGCAGCCGATGCGCCGCCTCGGGCAGGTCCTTGCCAGCCTCGATCCCGACCTCCATCTCGTCGGTCACCAGGCGGGACAGCTGCATCCTGTTTTCGGTAAGGGTCCCTGTCTTGTCCACGCACAACACCGTGGCTGCACCCAGCGCCTCGATGACCGCGGGACGACGCGCCAGCACCTTGATGCGAGCCAGCCGCCAGGCGCCCAGCGAAAGGAAGACGGCGAGCGCCATCGGGAACTCTTCGGGCAGCATCGCCATGCCGATGGCGACGGCCGACAGCAGCCCCTGCATCCAGTCGCCGTGCACCAGGCCGTAAACCACCACGATCACTGCGCAAATGGCGGCGGCAGCCAGGCCAAAGACACGCACCAGTCGGCGCAGATGCTGCTCCAGGGGCGTTGGTGCCGTTTCAATGGCGGCCAGCGATGCGCCGATGCGACCGACCTGCGTGCCTGCGCCGGTGGCCACCGACTCGATGACGGCGTGGCCCGTGATGGCCAGGGTGCTCGCGTACACGAAAGCACTGGCATTGCGCTCGGGCGACGCCATGGCCAGGCCGTCTTGCACCTGCCACACCCGTTTGTCCACCGGCACCGATTCCCCGGTCAGCAGCGACTCGTCGACCTGCAGCCCGACCGCCTCGCGAACGATACCGTCGGCCGCGACCCGCTCGCCCTCCCCGACCAGGAAGATGTCGCCAGGCACCAGCTCACGCGCCGGGATGCGTGCCATGCGCCCGTCACGCACGACGCGCACCTGCGGTGCAGACAGCGTGCGCAAGGCAGCCAGCGCATGCTCGCTGCGCCGCTCCTGCATGACGACGAGGCCCACCGTGACAACAGCGAAGAAAGCCAGGAGCAGGCCCTCGCCCAGATCACCCAGCAGCAGGTAGATGGCCGCAGCAGCCAGCAGCAGCAGGAACATGGGCTCGCTGAACACACCGCGAAGCGTGCGTGCCAGGCCCCGCTTTTGCGTGTCGCCCACCTCGTTGGGGCCATGGAGCGACAAGCGCTGGCGGGCCTGCGCGTCGCTCAGTCCTCGAGGCAGCGTGGGCGTGGACTGGGTTGCCTGTGGCGGTGACGCGGGGATGCCTGCGCCGGTCGGCGCCTCGCTCTCAGCGTGCAAGGCGGCCACCATCGAAGGCTGGAAGACCGATCCCCGAGGTGCAGCCCGTCATCAGAGCGACATTTTCTTGAAGCATGGCATTCCCCTGCCGCGAAGGACCTGAAAGCGGCCCCTCAGTCGGGCGCCCGCGGCCGCGAAGGGCGGCCCGCGCCSTGCACACCGTCGGCCCGGGCCGACAGATAGGCGTAGAGGTCGATGATGTGGGCCGTCACGGTGGGGTCGCCCTGCCAGGCAGGCATCACCAGCGCCGCTTCCCGGCCCTGCAGAACCTTTTCAACCAGGGCGCTCTGCGAGGCACCCTGCGGGTCGGACTCCGCCGCCGCGAGGATCCAGTCGTAGCGCCTGAGCACCAGGCTCACAAACTGGTGCGAGCCCATCTCGCGGAGTCTGGGCAGCAGGTCGGGGCCGGCCGCCGTACCGGTCGCCGTTGGGCCGTGGCAGGTCGCGCACTTCTGCTGGAACACCCGCCAGCCGATATAGACCTCGCCTTCCGGCAAGGCGCGGCGCGCCAGCTCCCGGGCGGGTTTGGCGTTTTGCACCTCTACGGCGCAACCGGCGGCCAGTGCGGCCGCGGCGAGTGACGCGAGGGCCAGACGGTACCGCCCCACGCCGTTCGCATTCATGACAGATGCTCCCGGACCGCCTGGCAGCCTGCGCACAGCCGCACGGACGGCAGGGCCGTGAGGCGCGCCACGGGAATAGCCTCGCCACAGTTGGCGCAGTCGCCATAGCCTCCCGCGGCCAGCCGACCCAGCGCGTCGTCAACGTCCTGCAGCTCCCGCAAGTCCCGGGCGGCCTGGAAGTCCTCGGTCTGCTGGCGCTGCATGAGTTCAGCGTCGTCCTTGAGATCCCGCACCTCCTGGGACTGCGTCTGCACCGCTTGACGTGCCAGCTGCGCCGCATGAACCTCGGCTCGCAGCTCGGTCTGGCGGTACAGCAGCAGTTGGCGCAGCATGGGCAGGTGCGCTTGAGTCTGAGTTTCCATCTTGGGCAATCCTTGGTCGGCGAAGGGCCATGCTAGGCAGCCCACCGGCAAATGGATTGCGCTGGATCAAGCCGGACGACTGAAGCCCCGACCTGGCCGCTGCATCGATCGCCGCACGTTGCGGATTGACTGGGATCAACGCCGGCGCTGCACTGGCCGCATAGATTGACTCGTCGTCAGGGCTGCGAGGCAGCCGCCAATCGAGGGACACGCATGCCAATGAATTCAGCCTCGCGAGGCCGGCCGGGCGGCGCCAAAGGCAGCGGGCATGACGCCTGATCTCGCCAGCCGCTTCTTCGTCGCCCTCCTCATCGGCATCCTGGTCGGCATCGAACGGGAGAAGAAGCGGCCGGCCGCGCCTTCCCACACGATCGGCGGCATTCGCACCCATGCCCTGCTGGCCTTGTCCGGCGCGGCGTCGGCCTGGCTCGGGCAGCAGTTGCAGCTTCAGTGGCTCTTCGTGGCAGTGCTCGTGTGCGCGAGCGCAATGGCAATTGCCAGCCACGCGCTGTGGCGCCGGGATGGCAAGGATGCACCTCCCAGCATGACCAGCGAGATCGCCGCCTTGCTCGTCGTGCTTCTGGGCGGCATGGCGGCGACCGGCAATCAGGCGCTGGCCGTGGCCCTGGCCGTGGCGTTGTCGGCAGTCCTCGCCTTCAAGCAGCCCCTGCACGCCCTGGTGGAGCGGGTCGGCCTCGATGACATCCTTGCAGGCATCAAGCTGCTGATTGCGTCGGTCATCGTGCTGCCCCTCGTGCCGAATGAGACGGTGGACCCCTGGCACGCACTGAACCCCTACCAGCTGTGGCTGCTGGTGGTGCTGATCTCCGCACTCTCCCTGGCCGGCTACATCGGCATGCGCTGGCTGGGGCCGGCGCGAGGCGCTGCCATCACCGGCCTTGCCGGAGGCCTGGTCTCTTCGACGGCCACCACGCTGAATTTCGCACGTGACAGCCGGAAGGCCGAAAGCTCCGCCAACGCCAGCGCGGCGGCCGCCGGCATCCTGTGTGCCTGGTTCGTCATGTTCCTGCGCGTGACGACGATCATCGCCATCCTCAATCGGCAGCTGCTGGGCGCCTTGTGGCCCCCGCTGTTGGCCATGTCCCTGGCCACTGGCGCGCTGGCATTGCGGCACTATCTCGCCGGAGCGGTCGCCGCAACCAGCCCCGCCCAGGCAGCCACACCTCTGAAGAACCCATTCAGCCTGGGCGCGGCGATCCGGTTCGGCATCCTGTTCGCCGTCGTCCTCGTCGTGACGAAGCTGGCCCAGCAGCAATTCCCGAGCGGCGGCCTGCTTGCGATCTCGGCGCTCGCTGGCGCGGCAGACGTTGACGCGATCGTGCTTTCGCTCAGCGGCCAGAAGGACGGCTCGCTGACGACGGCCGGGACCGCGTGGGCGCTGCTGGCGGCCCTGCTTGCCAACACGGTGGTGAAGATCGCGATGGTGCTGCTTGTCGCGCGCGGCACGGTGCGCCGGGAGATGGCCATCGCGAGTGTGGCGATCTGCCTGGTGGGTGGCACCTCGGCCTGGGTTTGGCTCTGAACCGAAACTGGGCCACGCCCACCACGGCGTCAGCGCGTGGCCGGCAGCCGGAAGGTCGACACCGTCTCCACCAGCTGCTGGGCCTGCACCTTGAGGCCGTCGGCCGCGGCGGCCATTTGCTCCACCATCGCGGCGTTCTGCTGCGTGGCCTGGTCCATCTGCGTGACGGCCGCGCCAACCTGGCTCACGCCCGAACTCTGCTCGGCACTGGACGAGCTGATCTCACCCATGATGTCGGTCACGCGCTGGATGCTGCTGACCACCCTGTCCATCGTCGCGCCCGCCTGATCGACCAGCGTGTTGCCGCGGTCGACGCGCTCCAGGCTCTGCGAGATCAGCGTCTTGATCTCCCGGGCGGCTTCCGCGCTGCGGCCGGCCAGCAGCCGCACCTCGCCAGCGACGACTGCGAAGCCGCGGCCCTGCTCGCCGGCGCGTGCCGCTTCCACGGCGGCGTTCAGCGCCAGGATGTTGGTCTGGAAGGCGATGCCGTCGATGACGGAGATGATGTCGCCTATGCGGCGCGAGCTGTCGTTGATGCCCTTCATCGTGTCGACGACCTGCTTGACGACCTGGCCGCCTTCCGCAGCGACGTGCGAAGCGTTCTGCGCCAGCTGGTTGGCCTGCTGGGCGTTGTCGACGTTGTTGCGCACGGTGGCGCCGAGTTCGTCCATGGAGGCCGCCGTCTGCTGCAGCGCGCTGGCCTGGCTCTCGGTGCGGGCGCTCAGGTCCTGGTTGCCAGAGGCGATCTCCGAGCTCGCATTGGCCACCGACTCCGAGCCGTCACGCACCTGCTGCACGATGCTGGCCATGCTGTCGCGCATGGCTTTCACGCCCTGCATGACGCTCTCATGGCTGCTGCCCTGCAGGTCGATGTCAACGCTGAGGTCGCCTTCGGCCAGTTGACGCGTGATCTCATTGACGCGCGCGGGCTCGCCACCCAACTGGCGCGTGATGCTGCGCGTGATGGCCAGGCCCAGCACCAGCAGCACGCCGGCCAGCACCCCCACCCCCAGGCCCACCTTCCAAACGCGCTGCCAGATGGCCGCGTCGACCGTGTCCACATAGACGCCCGAGCCGATGATCCAGCTCCAGGGCGTGAAGCCCTTGACGTAGGACACCTTGGGCACGGGCTGCTCGCTGCCCGGCTTGGGCCACATATAGGGCAGGAAGCCTGCGCCGCTGGCCTTGACGATGTCGACCATCGCGACGAAGAGCGGCTTGCCGGTCGGGTCCTTGCTGTTGTTCAGCGTCTTGCCCTCCAGCTCCGGCTTCATGGGATGCATGACCATGATCGGGCTCATGTCGTTGACCCAGAAGTACTCGTTGCCGCTGTAGCGCAGTCCCCGCAGGGCGGCGAGGGCCGACTTCTTGGCGTCCTCGTCGGACAGCTTGCCTGTCGCAACCTGGGCGTGGAAATGCGAGACGACGCCATGCGCCGCCTCGACCGCCTGGCGCACCGCCTGCTGGCGCTCGTTCAGGATCAATTCCCGCTCCGAGAACAGCAGGATGGCCGCAACCAGCAGCACGCCAAGAACAGCGCCGAAGGTCTGCAGGGCCAAGCGGCGGGAAACTCTGAGCGACTCGAGCTTGAGCATGGCTTTGTCTCCGGAGATCGTTGTGCGCAGATGCTGTCACGCCTGGGTCAGATATGACAGTGCGTAAGCACCCTCTTGTTCCCGCAAACGTCGCGATTTCGCGACCGGCGTCACATCTGGCGCCGCCGCCGGCCTGGGTACAGTGGCGCGATGAGCGCACTCCTGCACCCCCGCCAGGCCCTGTTCGGCCACGAAGCCGTTCGGCCCGCGCTGCCGGTCGTCGACCACTACTGCGGCGTCGAGGCCCGCATGCGCAAGAGCCTGGCCCTGCAGGCCGAACTCGGCCCCGTCTTCGACATCACGCTGGACGCCGAGGACGGCGCCCCGGTCGGCGGCGAGGCCGAGCATGCGCTGCTGATCGCCGAACTGGCAACGAGCTCGGCCAACCGCTTCGGCCGCGTCGGCGCCCGCGTGCACCCTTTCTGCCACGCCGCCTTCGAAGCCGACGTCGACACCTTGATCGCCAAGGCCGGCGACAGGCTGGCCTATCTGATGATCCCCAAACCAGAGAGCGCCGAGGACGTCGAGCGCGCTGTGGCCGCCATCGATGCCGCCTGCGAGCGCCACGCCCAACCCAGGCTACCGCTGCAGGTGCTGATCGAAACGCACGGCGCGTTGGGCGAGGTCTTTCGCATCGCCGCCCATCCGCGCATCGAGTCGCTGTCCTTCGGGCTGATGGACTTTGTCTCGGCCCATGGCGGCGCCATCCCCAAGACGGCGATGGAGCTGCCCGGCCAGTTCGAGCATCCGCTGGTCGTGCGCGCCAAGCTCGAGATTGCCGCCGCGGCCCATGCCTTTGGCAAGACGCCTTCGCACTGCGTGGTCACCGAGTTCCGCGATGCCGAACGGCTCGCGGCGGCCGCGCGGCGCGCCGCGCGCGAGTTCGGCTACACGCGCATGTGGAGCATCCATCCCGACCAGATCCGTCCCATCGTCGAGGCGTTCGCGCCGGCCGCCGACGAAGTGGCCGAAGCGGCCGAGCTGCTGCTTGCCGCACGAGCCGCGCAATGGGCTCCCATCTCTTTCCACGACCGCCTGCACGACCGCGCCAGCTACCGCTACTTCTGGACTGTGCTGGAGCGCGCCGAGCGCACCGGGCGCGCCTTGCCCGACGCAGCGCGATCGGCGTTTTTCCCCGTAGCCATCGGGGTAATCGCCGAGTGAGGCACGAACCGGCGTGCAGTCCGTCACGCGGACAATGCCTACATCTTTTCACCGCTGCGCGGCCGCATTGCAGCCATGATTCGCCAGCTTTTTCCACCCTCCTTTCCCACCCCGATTCCAGATGCCGATGACTTCGCTCCGTGCCAGTGCCGCCGCCCTGATCCTCTGCGCCGCCTTGCCCGCCCTGGCCCAGACCGCTCCGGCCAAGCCCGTCGCAAAAACCAAGGCCGCGGCCAAGCCCGCGCCCGCCAAGAAGGCACCGCCGCCGCCGCCCGAGCCTGTGCTGGTCGATGCCGATGAGGCCCAGCTTGCCGCTGCGGAGCGCGCCTACCTGGGCGACTACGCCTGCGAGTTCAAGGAGACCGTGCAGATCGAGAAGCATCCCAAGGTGGCCGGCTACATCAACGTGGCCTGGAAGAAGCAGGTCTTCACGATGAAGCCCGTGCTGTCGTCAACCGGCGCCCTGCGCCTGGAAGACGTGACCGGCCGCACGCTGATGATCCAGATCGCCAACAAGTCCATGCTGCTGGACACCAAGATCGGCCAGCGCCTCATCGACGACTGCGTCCACCCCGAGCAGATCAAGCTGATCGAAGCCGCCAAGGCTGCCAAGATCAACGACCCCGAGGCCGAAGCCGCCGAGGCAGCACGCAGCGGCCTGGGCATCACGCCCACGGCGGCCGAAACACCCGCAGCGCCCCCGGTGGCTGCGAAACCGGCCAAGCCAGCCAAGGCCAAGTGAGTCATTGCTGTTGAAACCCGTGGCTTGGGTATGTAGAATGAATACATACTTTTCGATGCATACCTGAGCCACCGCCTCCGCGGCGCTCAGCCGCTGGAGGCGCCATGGAAGCCACCGTTGCCGAACGCGGGCAGATCACCCTGCCCAAAGCCGTCCGAGATGCCCTCGGTCTGACCAAGGGCACGACGCTCAAGKTCGAGCTTGATGGCGGGCGCATCATCCTGCGCAAGAACGTCGACGACGCGCTGGCCAAGCTGCGCGGGCGCTTCAAACTGCCTGAAGGCGTCACCACCGACGACGTCATGCGCGAGCTGCGTGGCCGCGCCCCCGGCGACCCGGTCGAGCCGTGATCGCCATCGATTCCTCCGTTCTCATCGACCTGCTGGGCGGTGACGTGGGCGCCGAATCCGCTGAAGACTGTCTTCGCCAGGCGCTGGCGCGCGGGCCGGTCGTCGCCTGCGACGTCGTGCTCAGCGAAGTCGTCTCCGGCCTCGGCTTTGGCGCCGAGCTGCTGGATGCGCTGGAAGGCGTCGGCATCGTCTACTCTCCCATCGAATCCCGCGCGGCCGTTCGTGCCGGCGAAATGCAGCGCCGCTACAAGGAGCGCCGCAAGGCCTCCGGCCAGGCACCCGCCGGTCCGCGCACCGTTCCCGACTTCCTGATCGGCGCCCACGCCCTGCTGCAATGCCAGGCGCTGATCAGCCGCGATCAAGGTTTCTTCCGCGACTACTTCAAGGGTCTCAAGGTCATCGTGCCTGGAGCCGCCTGATTCCTTTTCCATCCCCGTTCCGCCAGGAGTTCCCCCATGCTGTCCGCCTACCGCCAACACGCCGCCGAACGTGCCGCCCTCGGCATCCCGCCCCTCGCCCTGGATGCCAAGCAGGTCGCCGAGCTGATCGAGCTGATCAAGGCTCCGCCCGCCGGTGAAGACGCCTTCCTGCTGGATCTGCTGACCCACCGCGTGCCTCCGGGCGTGGACGATGCGGCCAAGGTCAAGGCCAGCTTCCTGGCCGCCGTCGCGCACGGCGACATCAAGGTCGGCCTGATCTCCAAGGCCAAGGCGACCGAGCTGCTCGGCACCATGGTGGGCGGCTACAACGTGCATCCGCTGATCGAGCTGCTGGACGACGCCGAAGTCGCCGGTGTGGCCGCTGAAGGCCTGAAGAAGACCCTGCTGATGTTCGACTTCTTCAACGACGTGGCCACCAAGGCCAAGGCCGGCAATGCCAAGGCGCAGGAGGTGATGAAGAGCTGGGCCGATGCCGAGTGGTTCACCAGCCGCCCCGAGGTCGAGAAGAAGATCACCGTCACCGTCTTCAAGGTGCCCGGCGAGACCAACACCGACGACCTGTCGCCGGCGCCCGATGCCTGGAGCCGCCCCGACATCCCGCTGCACTACCTGGCGATGCTGAAGAACACCCGTGGGGACTTTGGTTCTGCTGGCGGTGCGGCCTTCAAGCCCGAGGAAGACGGCAAGCGCGGCCCGATGCAGTTCATCGAGGACCTGAAGAAGAAGGGCAACTTGGTCGCCTACGTGGGCGACGTCGTCGGCACCGGCTCCTCGCGCAAGTCCGCCACCAACAGCGTCATCTGGGCCACGGGCCAGGACATCCCCTTCGTGCCGAACAAGCGCTTCGGCGGCGTCACGCTGGGCGGCAAGATCGCGCCGATCTTCTTCAACACGCAGGAAGACTCCGGCTCGTTGCCCATCGAAGTGGACGTGTCCAAGCTCGAGATGGGCGACGTCATCGACGTGCTGCCCTACGACGGCAAGCTGGTGAAGAACGGCGAGACCCTGGTCGAGTTCAAGCTCAAGAGCGACGTGCTGTTCGACGAAGTGCGCGCTGGCGGCCGCATCAACCTCATCATCGGCCGCTCGCTGACCGCCAAGGCGCGCGAGTTCCTGGGCCTGCCCGCGTCCACGCTGTTCCGCCTGCCCTCGCCGCCCGTGGCGACCAAGGCCGGCTTCWCGCTGGCGCAGAAGATGGTMGGCCGCGCCGTGGGCCTGCCCGAGGGCCAGGGCGTTCGCCCCGGCACCTACTGCGAACCCAAGATGACGACGGTCGGCTCGCAGGACACCACCGGCCCGATGACCCGYGACGAGCTGAAGGACCTGGCCTGCCTGGGCTTCTCGGCCGACCTGGTSATGCAGTCGTTCTGCCAYACSGCCGCCTATCCSAAGCCGGTGGACGTCAAGACCCACCGCGAGCTGCCCGCCTTCATGAGCAACCGTGGCGGCGTGTCGCTGCGCCCGGGTGACGGCGTCATCCACAGCTGGCTGAACCGCCTGCTGCTGCCCGACACGGTCGGCACCGGTGGTGACTCGCACACCCGTTTCCCGATCGGCATCTCCTTCCCCGCCGGCTCCGGCCTCGTGGCTTTCGGCGCCGCCACCGGTGTGATGCCGCTGGACATGCCCGAGTCCGTGCTGGTGCGCTTCAAGGGCGAGATGCAGCCCGGCGTGACGCTGCGCGACCTCGTGCATGCCATCCCGCTGTACGGCATCAAGGCCGGCCTGCTGACGGTTGCCAAGGCCGGCAAGAAAAACGCCTTCTCGGGCCGCATCCTCGAGATCGAAGGCCTGCCTGACCTGAAGGTCGAGCAAGCCTTCGAGTTGAGCGACGCCTCCGCCGAGCGCTCGGCCGCCGGCTGCACGATCAAGCTGAACCCGGCGCCGATCAAGGAATACCTCACCAGCAACGTCGTGCTGATGAAGAACATGATCGCCGACGGCTATGCCGACGCGAAGACGCTGCAGCGCCGCATCGAGAAGGTCGAGGCCTGGCTGGCCAATCCGGAACTGCTGGAAGCCGACAAGGACGCCGAATACGCCCACGTCATCGAGATCGACCTGGCCGACATCAAGGAGCCCATCCTCTGCTGCCCCAACGACCCGGACGACGCCAAGTTCCTGTCCGAAGTCGCCGGCACCAAGATCGACGAGGCCTTCATCGGCTCGTGCATGACCAACATCGGYCACTTCCGCGCCGCGGCCAAGCTGCTGGGCGGCCAGCGCGACATCCCGGTCAAGCTGTGGGTCGCTCCGCCCACCAAGATGGACCAGAGCGAGCTGATCAAGGAAGGCCACTACGCCGCCTTCGGAACGGCCGGTGCGCGTACCGAAATGCCGGGCTGCAGCCTGTGCATGGGCAACCAGGCCCAGGTGCGCGAAGGCGCGACCGTCGTATCCACCTCCACCCGCAACTTCCCGAATCGCCTGGGCAAGAACACCAACGTGTTCCTGGCATCGGCCGAGCTGGCGGCGATTGCCTCGAAGCTGGGCCACATCCCCTCGGTGCAGGAGTACCACGAGGCGATGGGCGTCGTGAACAAGGACGGCGCCTCGATCTACAAGTACCTGAACTTCGACCAGATCGAGGAGTACGCGGACACGGCCAAGGCCGTGGCGGCCTGAGCCTGAAGGCTTCAAAGCCAGCCCGCCGCGCGCAAGCCCGGCGGGCTTTTTTGCGCCCTGTGGGGCACCTAGCGCAGGACGTGCATCAGATCGCCATGCCCTTGAGCGTCGGCATGGTCTGCGGCCGTCCAGCCTTGGGGATCGCGGTCTGCCTTGCGGGCGCCGGCAGCGAGCAACAGGTTCACCATCTCACGCGACCCGGTGCGCGCGGCCAGCATGAGGACCGTGCGGCCCTGGTTGTCACGCAGGTGGACCGAAGCGCCGGCCTTCAGCGCCGAGCGTGCCGTCGCCAGGTCAGCGTGATCGGCAGCCGCCAACAGGAAGGCATTGGCCGGCATGGTGGCTTTCGCCGATTCGGCGACGTCGGAGGCGGCCAGGCTTTGGGCCATCTGCGGCGCCGCTCGAAACCTGGCCGCGACCCCGCTTGAAACTGCTTCCGACCGCGCCAGCATCTCGGCCTGGCTGGACGCATCGGCCACAGCTCGGGGCGGCAACGGCGCGGCAGCTACCGCCGGTGCAGCGGGTGGTGGCGCGGCAGCCATCACCGGCTCGGCCGGTGGCGACTGCATCACAGGTGGCTCCGGTTTGGCCGTGCCCGCACTCACCTCCGCCTGCCTTTGCAACCGCGGCGGCGTCGCATCCGCCATCATGGCAGGAGCAGACCGTTCGGCACGCGGCTTGGCAAGGCTGGCCTTGGCCATTGTGCGGGGCGCTTCAGCGACAGGCGCGGGCTGGGGCTCGACGGCCGGGCTGGCTTGGGCCACCACCACGGCCGCCGTCGATGCGGGCGCGGCCGCGGCCAGCCGCGGATCGGCTTCCGGTCGCGGCTCGGTGTTTCGTCCTTTCAAGACCAGTGCTGCCGCCACCAGCAGCCCCATCATGAGCAGGCCCAGCGCATAGGGTTGCCAGCGCCAGGCCAAGGCGTTCTCGGCGACGGGCACGGCAGCAGGCGCTTCGGGTCGAGGTAGTGCCGCCATCAGTCGCGCGCGGCGCTGCTCGCGGCCCGCGTCGTCACCCAGCAAGGCTTGGGCATACGCAGCCTCGGCCGCGTCGTTCGGTGGAATGGGGTCGAACTCAGCCATCGCGCCACTCGCTCAAACGATGCCGCAGCGCCTCGCGCGCATAGCGCAGCCGGGTCTTGGCGGTTTCGGGATGGGCCTGGGTCACGTCGGCAATCTCGGCGAGGCTGAGCTCGACCACGGTGAAGAGCAAGAATGCCTCCCGCTGCTCGACGGACAGGCGCAGCAAGGCGCCTTCAACGGCCTCGACCAGGCGCTTGGACACCAGCAGCTGCTCCGGCCCGGCGGCGGCCGAGGCCAGTTGATCCGGGTCGGCCTCGTCTCCCTGCGGCGGACGCGCCCGAACATGGTCCAGCACGCGGTTGCGCAGCACGGTGTAGAGCCAGGTCGAGAACCTGGCTTTTGCGGGCGCGAAGCTGGCGGCCTTGGCTGCAACGGCCAGCCAGCCTTCCTGGTGCAGGTCCTCCACCGTGGCGCGATCCGTGGGGTGCAGCATCTGGCGAACGAAGGCAAAGGTCTTGCGGTCATGGCGGCGGTAGAGCCGGTCGAACGCCCCCATGTCGCCGCGCAGATAGCTGGCGATGAGCTCTTCATCAGCGGGTTCACTCGCAGGCATGCGGCGCGGATGCTACGCCGGCCAGAGGTGGGTTTGCGGCATCGGGCGAGGCCTCACCAGCGCGGCGGCGGATCGGGCACATAGCCGCCGCTGCTGTTGGGGAAGGACCGCGGCAACTGCGCCATGGGTCGGGGCATGATGCCCGCCGCCATCAGATTGGCCTGGCTGTCGTAGTGGATCTCCAGCAACTGCTCGGGCTGTGATGTGCGCCGCTGGAAGCCGGTGTGCGCAATGGGCGACCACTCCGACGCACCATGCCCCGTGCCCAGCTTGGCCCGCACCGAGCGCTCCGCCTCAGCCCGCCCCGCGCTTTCGCGCGCTGGAGCTGCCTGGACTGCAGCGTCCGCTGCCCCACTGTTGAGCCGGCTCAATGGGCTGGGCGCCACTGGCGCAGCAGGCGACACGAGCGGCGCGTCGTAGACCGGCGGCGGCACGTAGACCTCGCGGAATACCGCCGCGCCAATCACGCCGACGTCGGCAGGCCGCCCGGTGCGCGCCGCATAGGAATCGCCCAGCGAGGTGAACTCGAAGGCCGCGATGCGCTCATCACTCTTGCGCCAGCCCGTGATGTCATAGCTCTCGCCCGGGCTCAGTACATAGCCCGACTGGTTGAAGCCCGCGGTGTCGCCGGTGATGGCGTTGACGCCATCCACCGACAGCACCACCAGCACCCGCTCGGCGCTGCGGTTGCTGAGCCGGATGGCGTAGCGCGAGCCGGGCGTGCCCGGGCTGAAGCGGCGACCACGGCTGGCGTACTGGGCCAGCGAGGCGCCGCTGTCGCGGTCGATCAGCTGCATGTCGAGCAGGGGCGGCGACACGACGGCGGCACAACTGGCGTGCAGCCCGGCCAAGCCCGTCAAAGCGGCTAACTGGAGCAAGGCGGTGCGGCGGCGCAGCGGAAGCAGGGAACTCATGGCGGATCCTTCGCAGGGATGGGACCTTTGCTTGTACGGAGCCGCTCGGTAAACGGGGTGAAAAAGCCGGCCGGCCAAAGAAAAAGCGGCCCGAGGCCGCTTCTGTCGCAGGAAGAAGGCCGCTCAGGCCTTGATGTCCAACAGCGCGCCGGTGGTGTTGATCTGCGTCTGCAGCACCTTCAGGTTGGCGACGAAAGAGTAGGCCGCGGACTGCTGTTCGACGATCTCGTTGGCCGGGTTGATCTCGCGCTCGGGCACCTTGTCAACATTGGTCGGCTCGACGCTGGGGCGAGCCTGGTTGCTGCTCGCCAGGTTGGCAATGTTCGCCGCCGACGCGCGCAGCCGCTCGTTCGCTGACGAGATGCCGGACATGGCGGTGGACAAGGGGACGTTCATCGGGATTCAGTTCTCAGGCGCGCTGGCCGCTACATCGACCGCGCTGAAGTGAACTTTAGAACATTTGGCGAAAAACCCCGCATTTCCGGGGTTCGCCCAGGCGTCAAACGTGCGGTTGTTCCGGGCCGAGCGCTGGGCCGCTCCCGAGCCGGCCCGCTTGGGCGATGTGCTTGCGGCTCGATGCCGCAAGCATCGTCGTCCCCTTGGGGGACCGGCCAAGGTACTCCTTGGACGAGGGGCTAGGGGTCAGCCCGCCAGTTCCTCGTAGCCGCCGGTGGAAACGAAGACCCGCACGCTGTCGCCCCCGGCTGCCTTGGCCTCCGTGCAGGCCAGCGCCGCACCGCCGAGCACGGCATCCACCGTTACCAGCGTCGGCTGGATCTGCACAACGCCCAGCGACGCCTTCACGCGGGTGCGGTGCAGGCCCCAGCGCAGGCGGTAGCTGGCGATGGACGAGCGCACCTTCTCCGCGATGATCTGGGCGTAATGCTGGTCGCAGTCGGGCAGCAGGATGGCGAAATGATCTTCTTCCAGGCGCGCGACCAGGTCGGAAGCCCGCACCTTGCTGATCAGCATCTGCCCCAGGCCGTAGAGGAAATGGTCACCCACCTCGGCGCCCATGTCCTTGATGACCTCGCCGAAACGGTCCACGTCAACCCACAGCACCGACACCGGCTCGTTGCGCCGGCTGCCCACATGCTCGCCCAGGCGGCGCTCGAACTCGCGACGGTTGGCCAGCTCGGTGACGGCGTCGTGCTTGGCCGTCCAGGTGGGCTGCAGGCGCAGCGCGCGGGCGGCGCTGACGTCTTCGACGATCCACAGCGACTCGCCAGCGGGCGCTTCCCAGTGCACCGGCGTGGCCTGCAGCCGGCCCCAGAACCGGTGACCGTCGCGCTTGACGTATTCGATCTCCTCGTCCAGCGGTCGACCCGCGGCGAAGGCGGCGGCGGCGCGTTCCTGCAGCGCTGTGTGGGCCATGTCGGTGGTGTGGACGAGGCGCGTAGGCTGTCCGGCCAGTTCACCGTCGTCGTTGAAACCGAACAGGTGGTTGAACTCCTCGCTGACGACTTCGAAGCGCTGGCCGGAAACGAAGGCGACGGCCGTTGGCGCGCGTACCAGCAAGGCTCGCAGGCGGGCGGCGATGGGGTCCTCGGCGGAAGCGGGCGTGCCGGAAGTAGCGCTGCTCATGGGGGTCTCCGAGTCGATCTTCTAGGCCCGACTATCGCAGGACTGAAGGCTTTCGGCCATGACGCAGATCACGGCGTTAGAGTCCGCGTCCTTGCCGTACCACGGCGCCATCACAAGACGAGACGATGCGCTTGCTTCCGGTCTCCCTGCTCGCCCTGCTGACCGGCCTGACCCAGGCCCAGCAGCCCAGTGAAATCCCTCAGGGTCTGCGCGATGCAACGCCACGCTGGCACGCCTTGACGGGCGCGCGGCTGGTGCTGGCGCCGGGCCAGATCGTCGAGAACGGCACCCTGGTCATGAAGGACGCCGTCATCGTCGCCGTTGGTGCCAACGTGAAGCCGCCGGCAGGCGCCCGGGTCTGGGCGCTGCAGGGCCGCACCGTCTATGCCGGCTTCATCGACGCTGCCAGCAGCGTCGGCCAGAGTCGCATGGAGACGTCCAAGGCCAAGGGGCTGACACCCGGCCAGCGCTGGGTGCGCAGCGAATTCCACCAGGCCACGGCGCTGGAGATCAAGCCCGAGGACGTGCGAGCTGCGCGCGAACAGGGCTTCACGACGGCCCTGTCCCTGCCGCCCGTGGGCGCCGTCTTCCGCGGCCAGAGCGCGCTGATCAGCCTGCGCGACGGCACGGATGCACGCAGCCTCGTGCTGGCGGCCGAGGTGGCCCAGCACCTGGCCCATGAGTACACAACCTTCGACTTCGAGAGCGGCGCCCGCCCGGGCAACTTGAGCTACCCGACCTCGCTGATGGGCAGCATCGCGCTGGAACGCCAGACGCTGCTGAACGCCCGCTGGGCTGCCGGGCCGGCGCCCGCCGGCGAGCGGCGCGAATTCAACGCCAGCCTCGGCGCCCTCGCCCCGGCCCTGAGCGGCAAGCAGCCCATCGTCCATGAGGTGCTGGACGAAGAAGACCTGCTGCGCGTCGCCAGGCTGCGCGACGAGTTCGGGCTCAAGCTGATCGCCCAAGGCACCGGCCATGAATACCGCAAGGCGGCCCAGCTCAAGGCCCTGGGCCTGCCCCTCTTGCTGCCGCTGGCCTTTCCCGCGGCACCCGAAGTCGAGCAGCCCGAGAGCGCGCTGGACGTGCCCCTGCACCAGTTGCAGCACTGGGAGCGTGCGCCCGGCAACGCTGCCGCCCTGCAGGCGGCGGGCGTCGAGTTCGCGATCTCGACGCAAGGGCTGAAGGACGTCAGGAAGGAATTCTGGCCACGGCTGCGCCAGGCCGTGCAGCACGGTCTCACGCCCGAAGCCGCCCTGGCAGCACTGACGACCACGCCGGCCAAGCTGCTGAGCCAACCGCGGCTGGGGCGCCTAGCACCGGGCCAGCTGGCCCACGTCATCGTCGCCAGCGGTGATCTTTTCATCAACGAGCAGGCCGAGGTCGAGATCGCCTTCGTCGACGGCCAGCCGCTGCCGACCGAAGCCTGGGAGCGCTTCGATGCACGCGGCCGCTGGACGGTGAAGGCCGCTGGTGGAGCCGAGCAAACCTGGCAGATCGCCGGCACGCGGGCCAAACCCACGCTGCAGGTCGATGGCAAGACCTGCGAGCTGCAGCAACGCGGCCGCGAACTGCTGTTGCGCTGGCCCTGCGAGGTCGGCGCGAAGGAAAGCCTGCGCCTGGAGGGCCGTGGCCCGTCAATGGCCGGCGCGATGACGCTGGCCGATGGCCGCAGCCAGCCCTGGACGGCCACGCGCATCGTGCCCTACCAGCCGCCTGTGGCCCAGGTTGTCGCCCCACCGCCCCTGTCGCCTGCCACGTTCCCGGCGGGCGTCTTCGGCCGCACGGCGCCACCCGAGCGCCCGGCCGTCGTGCTGGTGCGCAACGCGACGGTCTGGACCAGTGCCGCTGCCGGCAATCTCGAAGCCACCGATCTGCTGGCGCGCGACGGCCGCATCGCTGCCATCGGCAAGGGTCTGGCAGCGCCTGCTGGCGCCGTCGTCATCGACGCTGCAGGCAAGCACCTGACGCCCGGCCTCATCGATGCCCACTCGCACACCGCCATCAACCGCGGCACCAACGAGTTCGCGCATTCGGTGACGGCTGAGGTGCGCGTTGGCGATGTGGTCGACGCCACCGACATCAGCCTCTACCGTCAGCTTGCCGGCGGCGTGACCAGCGCCAACTTGCTGCACGGCTCGGCCAATGCCATCGGCGGCCAGAATCAGGTCATCAAGCTGCGCTGGGGGCTGGATGCGGAAGGCCTGAAGTTCGAAGGCGCACGCCCCGGCATCAAGTTCGCGCTCGGCGAGAACGTCAAGCGCGCCAACTTTCCCCCCAACGACGGCGACCCGCGCTATCCGACGACGCGCATGGGTGTCGAGCAGGTCATGCGCGACGCCTTCCTGGCTGCGCAGGCCTACCGCGAGCGGCGCAAGGCCGACCCGAACACGCGCCGCGACCTGCAGATGGACACGCTGGTCGAGTTGCTGGAACGCAAGCGCGTCATCCACATCCACAGCTACCGCGCCGACGAGATCCTGATGTTCGTGGCCCTGGCCAAGGACTTCGGCCTGGAGGTCGCCACCTTCCAGCATGTGCTGGAGGCCTACAAGGTCGCGCCCGAGATCGCGGCGCTGGGCGCCGGCGCCTCCGGCTTCTCGGACTGGTGGGGCTACAAGGTCGAGGTGCAGGACGCCATTCCCTACAGCGGCGCGATGACGCAGAAGGCGGGTGTGCTGACCAGCTTCAACTCCGACAGCGACGAGCTGGCGCGCCGCCTCAACACCGAGGCGGCCAAGGCGCTGCGCTATGGCGGCAAGGCCTGGGGGATGAGCGAGGCCGAGGCGCTGAAGTTCGTGACCATCAACTCGGCCAAGCAGTTGCGCATCGACAGGCGCGTCGGCTCGCTGGAAGTGGGCAAGGACGCCGACTTCGTCATCTGGAGCGCAAGCCCGCTGTCGAGCGCGGCACGCGCCGAGCAGACCTGGATCGACGGGCGGCGCTACTTCGACCGCGGCGAGGACACGCAGCTGCGCGAGCGTGATAGCGCCGAGCGCGCCCGCCTCGTGGCGCTAGCGATACCCGAGCGCGCCAAAGCCGCCGCGCCGCCCGAGGGGCGGCCGGCCACACCGCTGGCCGCAGCGCTGGACCAGCTCGAATTGCAACGCTGGCTGCATGAGGCCAACCGTGATCGCCAAAGCTATTTCGGCGGTGACGCCTGGCATGAATGCACCGTGGACGCGTACTGACATGAAGCTCGCACTCATCACGGCCCTGCTGGCTGCCGCCTTCACCGCCCAAGCCACGCCCAACACGCCACCCCCGCCACAGCGCGAACCGCTGCTGCTGCGCAATGCCGTCATCCACCCGGTCAGCGGCCCGGTCATCGCCAACGGCAGCCTGCTCATCGAGGCCGGCAAGATCCGCGCGATCGGTGGCACCGAGCTGGCCGCGCCCGCTGGCGCCAAGACCGTCGATCTGGGCGGCCGGCATCTCTACCCCGGCATGGTGGCGGCCAACACCAGCCTGGGCCTGGCGGAGATCCGCTCGGTCAACGCCTCGATGGACAGCGTCGAGACCGGGCCGCTGAACCCGAATGCCCGCGCCCTGGTCGCCTWCAATGCCGACAGCGAGCTGCTGCCCATCACGCGCGGCGGCGGCGTGCTGGCCGCGCTGTCCGTGCCCGAGGCCGGCCGCACCGGCCTCATCGCCGGTACGTCGGCGCTGCTGCAGCTGGAGGGCTGGAACTGGCAGGACATGGCCCTGCTGCCCGAGGTCGGCCTGCACATCGCCGTGCCGCGGCTGCGCCTGAACAGCGCCCTCTTCCCCAACCAGCCCGAAGCCCGCCTGGCCGAGATGCGCCGCTCGACCGAGGCCAGGCTCAAGCTGCTCGACGACGCCTTCGAATCGGCCCGGGCCTATGCGCTGGCGCGCGCTGCCGACCCGAGCACGCCCATCGACACGCGCTGGGAAGCGATGCGCCCCGTGCTGCCCGCTACAGCCGGTGCGGCGCCGGCCCGGCCCGTCGTCATGCATGCCGATGACCTTGCGCAGATTCGCTTTGCGCTGGACTTCGCGGCCCGCCATGGCCTCAAGCTCATCATCAGCGGCGGCGCCGATGCCTGGCGCCTGGCCGACACGCTGCGCGAACGCCAAGTACCCGTCATCATCGACGGCCTGCTGCGCCTGCCGATGCGCCGCGACGACCCGCCGGATGCCCTTTTCGCCCTGCCCGCCCAGCTCGCCGCGGCCGGCGTGCGCTACTGCATCGCCGACGGCGGCCGCGACTCGACGAATGCCCGCAACCTGCCCTTCGAGGCCGCGCATGCCCGCGCCTTCGGGCTCAGCGACGACGAAGCCCTGAAAGCCGTCACGCTCTACCCGGCGCAGATCCTCGGCATCGCCGACAAGCTGGGCTCCATCGAGGTCGGCAAGCTGGCCAACCTCTTCGTGGCCGATGGTGACCCCCTCGAGCCCAGCACGCGCATCGAGCGGGTGTTCATCCAGGGCCGCGAGGTGGAGCTCAGCGACCGGCAGACGGCGCTGCGCGACAAGTATCTGAAGCGCAACTAGCCGGCCGTCTTGGCCGGCGGCGTGGCTGCCGGCGAAGTGGGCGCGGCCGGCGCGCCCAGGCCCATCTGCGCATTTGGCCGCGCGTCGTGGCCGCGCTTCCACTGCCGCATGGTGTCGACCGCCACCGAGCGGCGGATGTAGCGATGCCAGATGAAGCTGAGGTCGAAGATCAGGATGGCCAGCCACCACAGATAGAGGAAGGCCGCGCCGGCGAGCAGGACGGGCCAGGCGGCGGGGGGCGGTGACGCCGTCGGGCCGTCGGCGCCCAGCAGCCGCGACAGCACGATGAAGGCGATGACGAGGGCGCCGACGCCGACCAGGCAGCGTCGCCCCCAGTTGGGCTTGCGCGGCAGCAACCAGCCGCTGAGGGCAATCAGCGCGGCAGCGGCGATCGGAGCGAGCCGGCCAACGAGTTCCGCCACGTGGGCGGGGGCGGCGCTGCTCGTGAACGGACTGCCGAGGAAGTCAGCCGGCCCGTCCGGCAGCCACAGGTAAAACGGCCAGGCGCCAATCAGGAAGACGAGCGTGGCCGCGAGATGCCAGCGCAGGCCACCGGTATGCACCAGCCGCGGCAGCCGGGCGGCGGCGGTGATGCCCATCATCAGGCCGCTCATCAACAGGATCTGCAGCGGCAGCCGATCGAAGGTCGCACCCGTCGGCGTCACGCCCTTGTAGAGCAGGAAGACCGCGGCCACGTGCAAGAGCAGGCTCGCCACATAGGGGATGGCCAGGCTCACCCGGTCGACGAGCCCGTTGCTGGCCGGGACTTTCGGCTGGACTGTCGGGTCCGGCAGCACCACGTCGTCGATGAAATGGCCGAACACCTCGGAGTCGTTCCAGTAGTCGTTGTGCGCCTTGCCGGGCAACCAGTAGCGGCTGAAGCCATGGTCATGCTTGCTGCCGAACTCGAAGGCCTCGCAGCCGCTGTCCTTCAGGAAGCCCATGGCGGAATCGAGCTTGAACCCGATGGGGTCCCCGAAGTCGTAGTAGTTGCGCCACTTGATCTGCTGCGCCAGCGTCAGCCGCGGCGCCTCGCTGTCGCCAAAGAGCACCTGCTGGCCGGAGCAGCTGGATTTCAGCTTGAGGCCCTGCCAGAGCGCCGGCCACAGCACGATGTGCTTGTCGATCGGCGAGCCTATCGTCATATAGCCGCGCACATAACGGATCCAGCCGTCGTCAACCGGCGCACTGGATCGGTTGTCCGGGTCGACGATGGGGCGGCCCGACAGCGCTTCGAGCAGGCCGAGGAAGCTGATGACCGTGCCCTCGCTGTGCGCCACGATGTAGATCTCCGGATGGCCCCCCGGGCAGGCCTCCTGGAATGTCGCCACCACCTGCGCGAGCGCGCTGTGGAAGCGGTGCAGGATCTTGTCGCGGTAGTAGGGAAAGTCGGTGACGAGCTGGACATCGCCGACGTAGTCGCGCAGCAGCGGCGCCAGCTCGAACTTGAAGATGCCCATGCGGGCGAGCACGGCCAGCAGGCTCTCCAGCACGCCCACGGTCTCGACGATTTCGTCGACGATGCCGGTACCGAGCTGGAAGTCCTCGGCCTTCAGATTGCCGTTGGGCACCTCCCTGCGGTACTGCGACTCGGCGCGGCTGACCACCGTGTGTCCCCAGGCCTTGGTCTCCTCCAGCGTGTCATTGGCCTTGACGACCTGCCCCGGAATGTCGGCCCAGTAGATCTCGGCGAAGCCGATGCGCGACAGGGCGTCTGCAGGCTTGGCGTCCAGGCGGCTGATGCGAACCGCAGCCGCCGAGCCGAGGTTGAAGTAGCCCAGCGGCATGACCGGCAGTGGCGGCGAAGCCCTGTCGCCGAAGCGCCGCGCCACCGACCGTATCGTGTCGCTGCGCAGCTGGCTGCCAATGCCGTGGATGGCCACGACGATCTTGTCCATCGGCGGGCGGCCCTGGCTGGCGTCCGAGATGGATGCGGCCGTGGCCGTCTGCTGCTCGGAAGTGGATGCAACCGTCATGGGGAACTCTCCTCACGGGAAGTCCACGCATGGTGCCTCCGAGGCGGCCCTCACCGCTTCAACAAGACTGAGGAGACGCCGCCTCAGGGGGCGATCTGCTCCGCGTAGTCGTACAAGGCCGACAGGATCTGCTCACCTCGCTCGTCGGCTGTTTCACCGAGAACATCGATACGCTCCATGAAGGCCGCCAGCGTCTGCGCGCCGCCTTCGCCCTCATGCAGCCGCGCAGCCAGGTGGCCCTGCCAGCGCTCCGCCTCTTCTGCCGACAGGCTGGACGGGAAATTGCGCGCACGCCAGCGGAAGACAAGCTCATCCAGCCGCCCGTCCTGGAAGGCCAGCTTGCCTTGCGCCGCGCGCTCGGCGAGCTGCGCGGGCGCCATCGTGCGCACCTTGTTCAACGCCCGGCGGTCCTCGTTGCCGATGAAGCCGCCGTAGAGGTCTTCGTCCACATCGGCCGGCGCGAAGGGCTCACGCTGGAAGACGTCGGCCCACAGGCCGTCCAGCAGCCGGCCCTTCTCGGCCAGCAACCGGGCGCTGGCGAGCTGAACCTCGACGTCGTGGTTCCAGCGCTCGGCCATCGCCGGGCTGAGCGTCTTCAGGTTGCTGATGACGATGGGGCTTTTGTTGACGTGGATGGTCTTGATGGGCAGCCGCGTGACGCCCTCGGGCAGCAGCTCCTGCTTGATGAACATGCGCGCGCGGATGGCTTCGGCGTTCAGCGTCAGCAGCTCGCCCGGGTCCACCGAGCAGTCCCAGACGATCAGCTCGTTCTTGTTGGTCGGGTGCGGCGCCAGCGGCCAGACCACGGCGATGCAGCCGCGCTCGGGGCCGTACATGCCGGAGATGTGCAGGAAGGGCTTGCCGATGCCGATCTCGTCCCACACCGCCTGCTTGCTGCGCAACTTGACGCAGAAGTCCCATAGCTTGGGCTGGGCCTGGCGCAGCTTGCGCGCCAACGCCACGGTGGCGCGCACGTCGGACAGTGCATCATGCGCCGCCTCGTGCGCGACGCCGTTGGCGATGGTCAGGTGCTCGAGCTTGAAGCTGGGGCGGCCATCCTCGTGCTTGGGCCACTCGAAGCCTTCGGGCCGGAGCGCATAGGCACAGCGCACCACGTCCAGCAGGTCCCAGCGGCCGCAGCCGTTCTGCCATTCGCGGCCATAGGGGTCGATAAGGTTGCGCCAGAACAGATGACGCGTCACCTCGTCATCGAAGCGGATGCTGTTGTAGCCCACGCCAATGGTGTTGGGCGTGGCCAGCACCGTCTCGATGGCGGCGGCGAACTCATGCTCGGGCACACCCTGCTGCAGGCAGTGCTGCGGCAGGATGCCGGTCAGCAGACAGGACTCGGGGTCGGGCAGATAGTCAGGCGCCGGCTGGCAATACAGCATCAGCGGCTCGCCGATCTCGTTGAGCTCGGCATCGGTGCGCAGGCCGGCGAACTGGGCCGGGCGGTCCCGGCGTGGCACGCGGCCGAAGGTCTCGTAGTCGTGCCAGAAAAATGAAAGGGAAGACATGGCCGCCACGATAGCTCAGCCGATAGAGTGGCTCGCATGAGACTTGCCCTGCTGCTCCTGGCCGTTTGCGCCGCGGCACACGCCGACGACGCGATCTCCCCCGACCGGCCCGACTTCACCAACGGCCCCGATGTGATGGCCGCAGGCCGCTTGCAGGTCGAGACCAGCGGCGCCTGGCAGCGCGACGCCGCGACACGGCTGCGCTCGACGCCGACGCTGCTGCGCCTGGGTGTCAGCCACGACCTGGAGTTGCGGCTGGAGACCGACGGCGCGCTGCGCCAGCGCAACCCGAGCGCCAGCGGCCGAGGAGATCTGGCAGTCGGCTTCAAATGGCAGATGCAGGACGGCGATGAGGCCAAGCCTGGCCTGGGCTGGCTGTTCGAAGTGCAGACACCGACAGGCAGCGGGCCGTTCAAAGGCCATGGCTTGCGGCCCGGCCTGAACTTTCTGGCCCAGTGGGAGCTGCCGGCCGGCTACTCGCTCGGCACGATGGCTGGCGTCTTCATCGATCGCAACGACAACGACCAGCGCTACACGGGTGCCCTGCTGTCGGCGAGCCTGGGCATCCCGCTGGGCGAGAAGCTGCACGGCTTTGCCGAGATCGCCGGCCAGCAGATCGCGTCGGCCCGCAATGGCGGCAATGCCGTCACGGCCGGCACGGGGCTGGCCTGGCAGCTCACAAGCGACGCTCAGCTCGACACGGCCGTCTTCCGCGGCCTGAACCACAACACGCCCGACTGGGCGTGGACGATCGGCCTCTCGCTGCGGTTTTAGCGCTTCTTGACGACCACGCTGCCGATGGAATAGCCCGCGCCGAAGGAGCAGATGACGCCGGCGTCGCCAGCCTTCAGGTCACCCCGGTGATGGTGGAAGGCAATGATGGAGCCGGCCGATGCGGTGTTGGCGTATTCGTCCAGGATCAGCGGCGCGATCTCGCTGCCGGCATCCGCACCCACCAGCTTCTTGATGACGAGCTGGTTCATGCCCTGGTTGGCCTGGTGCAGCCAGTAGCGGCGCATCTGCGTTGGCTCCAGGCCCAGCTTGCCCAGGTGGGCCTCGATATGGGCCGCGGCCATGGGCACGACTTCCTTGAACACCTTTCGGCCTTCCTGATAGAAGGTCAGGTCGCGGTCGCTCGGGTCGCGGTCCTCGGCGCGGTTCATGAAGCCGAAGTTGTTGCGGATATTGCTGCTGAACTGTGTGGCGAGCTGCGTGCCGAGGATTTCCCACTGGTCGGCGCCGGTGGCGTCTTCCGCGCGCTCGACGATGAGGGCCGTGCAGACGTCGCCGAAGATGAAGTGGCAGTCTCGGTCGCGCCATTCCAGGTGGGCCGAGGTGATCTCGGGGTTCACGACCAGCACACATTTGCTGGCGCCCGAACGCACCGCGTTGAAGGCCTGTTCCAGCGCGAAGGTGGCCGAGGAGCAGGCCACGTTCATGTCGAAGCCGTAGCCGCCGGCGCCCAGCGCCTGCTGGATCTCTACCGCCATGGCCGGGTAGGCGCGTTGCATATTGGCACTGGAGCAGAGCACGGCGTCGACATCCGCGCCGGTCTTGCCGGCCTGCTCAAGCGCCTTGCGGGCAGCATCGGCGGCGATCTCGGCCATCAGCGAGATCTCGTTGTCGCCGCGCGGCGTGAAACGCGGGTACATGCGGGTCGGGTCCAGCACGCCGGCCTTGTCGACGACGTAGCGCTGCTTGATGCCCGAGGCTTTCTCGATGAATTCGACGCTGGAGTGTGTCAAGGCGGAGCGCTCGCCAGCGGCGATCGCCGTCGCGTGCTCGGCGTTCTGCAGGTCGGCGTAGGCGTTGAAGGCCTCGACCAGCTCGGCATTGGTGATGACATGGGGCGGGCGGTACAGGCCGGTGCCGCTGATGACCACGGCCGGGAATGAAGCTTGCATATTGAAGACGGAAGCCGCCGCTGCTGATGTACGAAGGCTGAAATCTTATCGATCCGGTTTGCTGCCTTCTCTAGGCACTAGCCTGGGGCCCTGGACAAAACATGCACGAAGACAGCCTGCTCCCTCCCGACGACGCCCTGCGCCTGGCCCTGCACAACGAGGTGCATGCCCGGCCGCCGGCGCGCATCCGCCTGCCGGCCGTCATCGTCCACATCGCCGTGCTCAACGACGGCATCAGCCGGGCGCAGGAGCATGCCCACCTGCGCCAGCTGCCCGGCCAGCACGAACTGGCCGAGGAGGCGCTGAACGCAAACTTTCTGCGCCTGCGCTGCGGCGAGTTCTCGCTGAAGTGGGAGCGCCATGCCGAGTTCACGCGCTACTCGGTCGTGCAGCCCCTGCCCGCCGACGCCGAGGCCAGCGCGCAGACGCTGGATGCGCTGGCGCTGCGCGTCGCACCGGATTGGCTGGGGCGCATCCCGGGGCGCACCTTTGCGGCCATCAAGCTCGTCATGATCGAGCGGCAGCTGACTTTCGCGCCCAGCGCCTTGACCGAGGCCCAGGCCTGGTTCGGCGCGCATGCAACGGTCGCGTCGACGATGGGCGGCGGCCATTCCCTGGTTGTCACCGACTTCTGCCTGCGCGCGACCGGCTTCGAGCACATCGTCGTGCTGGCTGAGCCCGGCACGCCCGAGACCCGCGCCGGCCGCATCTGCCAGCGCCTGTTGGAGCTGGAGACCTACCGCCTGATGGCCCTGCGCGGCCTGCCCGCCGCCAAGTCGCTCGGCTCGACGCTGGCCGAGGTGGAGGCCACGCTGGCCAGCATCACCGCGCGGCTGGAGAAGCGCGGCGCGTCGGAGGCCGAACTGCTGGACGACCTGATCTCGACGGCCGCGCGCATCGAGCACGCCACCGCCTCGCACCAGTACCGTTTTGCCGCCACCCAGGCCTACCAGGCCATCGTCGAGCAGCGTCTGGCYGAGTTGCACGAGGGCAAGGTGGCCGGCAGGCAGTCGCTGGGCGAGTTCATGCAGCGCCGGCTCTCACCGGCCATCGCGACGGTCAATGCGACGGCGCAGCGGCTGGCCGGCCTGTCACAACGCATTTCACGTGCCAGCGCCCTGCTGCGCACGCGGGTCGACATCGCCACCGAGGCGCAGAACCAGCAGCTGCTGGCCCAGCTCGGCGAAGGCCAGCGCACGCAGCTGCGCATGCAGGCCACCGTCGAGGGGCTGTCGCTCGCGGCCATTACCTATTACGTCGTCAGCCTGCTGCTGTACTTCTTCAAGGCGCTGAAGGCCGAGGGCTGGCTGCCAGTACAGCCCGAGCTGGCGGCGGGGGCGGCCATTCCCTTCGTGCTGCTGGCCGTCTGGCAGACGACAAGGCGCATCCACCGCAAGATCTTCAACCACCACTGACCAGGATCTCCAGGCCCGGCAGGCGCAGAGCCTGCAGCGCGGCCGGCCCGGCCTGAGGCGTGACGATCAGCGTGGACAAGGCCGACAGCGGCGCGATGCGGTAGGGCGAGACCTTGCCGAGCTTGTCGCTGCTGGCCATCAGCACCGTTTCCGCAGCGCTCGCCATCAGCAGCGCCTTGACCTGGGCCTCCTCGGCGTCGCCGGTGGACAGGCCGAAGCCGGCCTCCACACCGGTTACGCCGAGGAAATAGCAGTCCGCCCGCAACGCCTGGATGGCCTGTGCTACACCCGCGCCGACGGCCACGCCGGAATGCTTGAACAGGCGCCCGCCGAGCATCAGCACCTCGACGCTGGGATGCTCGATCAACGCCGTGGCGATGACGGGGCTGTGCGTGGCCACCGTCGCCCGCAGCTTGGCCGGCAGTTGCTGCACCATGGCCAGCGTGCTCGTGCCGCCATCGACGAAGACGAGCTGGCCGTCGGCGATGAGCGAGGCCGCATGGCGGCCCAGCGCCTGCTTCTCGTCGACGGCAATGGCGCTGCGTCGCGCCAGGTTGGCCAGGGCCGGTGACACCGGCAGCGCGCCGCCATGCACACGCTGCAGCGCGCCCCGCGTGGACAGCTCGCGCAGGTCGCGCCGGATGGTGTCCTCCGACACCTGCAGGCGCTCGGCCAGTTCGCGGGCCAGCACGCGGCCCGTGGAATGAAGTTCTTCCAGGATGGCCAAGTGGCGTTGTTCGGTCAGCATCTGTGGGATTGCATKGTTTTGCGTTATTTTGCATGATTTGTTTTAAATTCAGGAAATAACATGCAAACCCAGACCGATTCGCGCATTGCCGACCTGCCCCTGTCCGAACGCGTGCGCGTCCAGCAGGAGAGGCTGTTGTCCAACAACTGGTACACGCTGAAAACGACCCGCTTCGACTTCCTGCGCAGCGACGGCCAGTGGCAGATCCAGGACCGCGAGACCTATGACCGCGGCAATGGCGCCACCATCCTGCTCTACCAGCGCACGCGCCGCCGTGTGCTGCTGACACGGCAGTTCCGCTACCCGGCGTTCGTCAATGGCTGGCAGCAGTTGATGGTCGAAGCCGTGGCCGGGCTGCTGGACGAGGCCGATCCGCTCAGCTGCATCCGCGCCGAGGCCGAGCAGGAAGCCGGCGTGAAGCTGCGCGAGGTGCAGCCGCTGTTCGAGGCCTATATGAGCCCCGGCTCGGTGACCGAGAAGCTGCATTTCTTTGCGGCCGAGTACGAGGATGGCGACTTGGTTGGCGCGGGTGGCGGCCTCGTTGAGGAGGGCGAGGACATCGCGCGCTTCGAGCTGGACTTCGACGCGGCCATGCGCCAGGTCGAGGCCGGCGAGATCGTCGATGCGAAAACGATCATGCTGCTGCGCTGGGCCGAGCGCCATGTCTTCGGGCCGCCGCCCCGCAAGGGCCCATTGCTGGTCTTCATCGCCGGGCCGTATCGAAGCGGCACGGGCGACCGGGAGGACGCGATCGCCGCCAACGTGCAGGCCATGCAGGATGCCGCCCTGCAAGTCGCAGCCCTGGGCCACGTGCCGGTGCTCGGCGAGTGGGTCGCCCTGCCGCTCATCGCGGCCGCTGGCGGCCGGCGCGGCGATGCGGTCTGGGACCGCTACTTCCACCCCAACGCCCAGGCCCTGCTGGAGCGATGTGACCTGCTGCTGCGCATCGGCGGTGATTCGGCCGGCGCCGACGCCATGATCAAGGCCGCTTTGGCCTGCGCGATGCCCGTGCACTACGGCCTCGCTTCAATACCAACCAGGCCCGCGTAGAATCAATCACCGGGCCCAAATTTTGGCGTCCGGTTTTTTTTGCCCGCTGCAAAAGCGGGCAGCAAAGCCGGCAGAGCCAAGTCAAGCGCTCGCAGCCCAGGTCGCGCACTGCCAAACGCGCGCCGCAACTGTGAACTTGAATCATGGAAATCTTCGACTACGACAACATCCTGCTGCTGCCGCGCCGCTGCCGCGTTGAAAGCCGCTCGGACTGCGACACCTCGGTGCAGTTCGGCCCGCACCGCTTCAAGCTGCCGGTCGTGCCGGCCAACATGAAGACCGTGGTGGACGAGCCCATCACCGAGTTGCTGGCTCGCGAGGGCTACTTCTACGTGATGCACCGCTTCGACCTCGACAGCCTGGCCTATGCCAAGGACATGCGGGACAAGGGCCTGCTGGTGTCGCTGAGCGTCGGCGTGAAGCCGGCCGACTTCGAGCTGGTCGACAAGCTCGCGGCCGAGGGCGTGGGCGCCGACTACCTGACCATCGACATCGCCCACGGCCATGCCGAGAGCGTGCAGCGCATGATCGGCCACATCAAGCAAAAGCTGCCCGAGACCTTCGTCATCGCCGGCAATGTTGGCACGCCCGAAGGCGTCATCGACCTGGAGAACTGGGGTGCCGACGCGACCAAGGTCGGYGTCGGCCCGGGCAAGGTCTGCATCACGCGGCTGAAGACGGGTTTTGGCACCGGCGGCTGGCAGTTGTCGGCGCTGAAATGGTGCTCGCGCGTAGCCACCAAGCCCATCGTGGCCGACGGCGGCATCCGCCACCATGGCGACATCGCCAAGAGCGTGCGCTTCGGCGCCAGCATGGTCATGATCGGCTCGCTGTTCGCCGGCCATGAAGAGTCGCCAGGCACGACCGTCGAGGTCGACGGCAAGCTCTACAAGGAGTACTACGGCTCGGCGAGCGACTTCAACAAGGGCGAGTACCGCCACGTCGAGGGCAAGCGCATCCTGGAGCCGGTCAAGGGCAAGTTCGCCGACACGCTGCGCGAGATGCAGGAAGACCTGCAGAGCTCGATCTCCTATGCGGGCGGCACGCAGTTGTCGGACCTGCGCAAGGTGAATTACGTCATTCTTGGCGGAGAGAATGCGGGCGAACATTTGTTCATGTGATCACCTGCGGAACGCGGGGGAGCACCTCGCGCGCAGCGTGAGGTCCGCATTCCGGCGCAGCCAAAACGCCGGCGAGCACTTGTTCATGTGAGCGCCATGGACTTTGCAAGCTACCGCCGCCACGACGCAACCTCGCTGGCCTCTGAGGTGGCGGCTGGTCGGGTCAGCGCAGAAAGCCTGCTCGACCTGGCGCTCGCAAGGCTGGCCGAAGTCCAACCCCGGCTCAACCCTGTCTGCCGGCTGATGGAGGCCGAGGCCAGAACTCAGTTGGCGCGTGGCGTCGGCACCGGCCCACTGGCCGGTGTGCCCTGCCTCATCAAGGATGTGGCCGAGGACTACGCCGGCGTGCCGACCAGTTGGGGCAGCCGGGCGCTGGCCGCACTGCCGCCGCCGCGCGAGCACGCGCATGTCGTGCGGCGCTTGCTCGACGCCGGCCTCGTCATCTTCGGCAAGACCAATGCGCCGGAGCTGGGCCTCAAGGGCGTCACCGACCCGCTCGCCTTCGGCCGCAGCAGCAACCCCTGGGACGTGCGCCGCACGCCTGGCGGCAGCAGCGGCGGGTCGGCGGCGGCGGTGGCAGCGGGTGTCGTGCCAATGGCAGCGGGCAACGACGGTGGAGGCTCCATCCGCATCCCGGCAGCCTGTTGCGGGCTGGTGGGTTTGAAACCTTCGCGAGGACGAGTTTCAGTCGGCCCGGGCGCTGGCGAAGTCTGGTTCGGCGCCTGCAGCGAAGGCGTCATCTCGCGCAGCGTACGCGACACCGCCCTGGCGCTGGACATCCTCAGCGGCCCGGAGCCCGGCGACGCTGTCGCCCTGCCCGCGCCGGCCACGCCCTTTGTCCATCAGCTGCGCTCACCGCTGCGCCGGCTGCGCATCGCCTGGTGCGCCGATTCGCCGATTGGCGAGCCGGTGCACGACGAGGCCCGGCTCGCCGTGGAGCGAAGCGTGTCGCTACTGAAAGGCCTCGGCCATGTCGTCGAGCCGGCCCGCCCCGACATCGATGGCCGCACGCTGGCCAACAGCTTCCTGCATATCTACTTCGGTCAGGTGCCGGCCACGCTGAGCCGCGCGGTCGCCCTGGGTGGCCGCGAAGCCGACTTTGAGCCGTTGACCCGTCTCATCGCCACGCTCGGCCGCGCCACCAGCGCCGAACGGCTGACGCTGGAGCTGCTGCGCTGGAACGACTACGCCCGCAGCTTGGCCGCCCTGCACGCGCGCTACGACCTCTACCTGACGCCGACGCTGGCCTCGCCACCGGTGCTGCATGGCACCGGCGACCCGCCGCCGCTGCAGATTGCCGTGCTGGGCGCGCTGCGCGCCTCGGGGCTGCTGGGCCTGCTCAAGCACGCCGGCCTGCTCGATGGCGTCGTGCAGCAGATGGCCACCGACAGCCTGCGCCATGTCCCCTTCACCCAGCTCGCCAACCTGACGGGCACGCCGGCGATCTCACTGCCGCTGCACTGGACGGCCGACGGCCTGCCGCTGGGCGTGCAGTTCGTTGCAGCGCCGGGCGAAGACGGGCTGCTGCTGCAACTGGCCGCGGAACTGGAAGCCACCCAGCCCTGGTTCGACCGGGTGCCTAGCTGAAGCGCACCGAGGCCTCGAACCCCGGCTCGGCATTGCGCAGCTCCAGCCGGCCGCCATGCGCTTCAGCCACCAACCGGCACAGGCACAGGCCCAGGCCAACCCCGCCGTCGTGCCGCGTGCGCGCCGCATCCGGCCGGTAGAACGGCTGGCCCAGTTGGGGCAGCGACTCCRGCGGCACGCCGGTGCCGAAGTCACGCACGGTCAGACGCACACCCGCGCCTTCACGAGCCAGGCTGAGCCGCACGGCGCCACGGGTCACATCGTTGTGGCGCAGCGCGTTCTGGACGAGATTGCGCAGGCACAGCTGCACACGCAGGCGATCCAGCCTCAACGGCGGCAGATCGGGCTCGACATGCAACTCCACGCCGGGCTGGGCATGCTCCTGCGCCAGCGCGCCGAGATCACAGTCCGACAGTTGCAGCGCGCTGTGCCCGCTGCCCAGCCGCTCGCTCTCCAGCAAGGCCGTGATGAGATCGCGCATCTGCGCCAGCTCGCCCAGCAGCGCGTCGCGCGATTCGCCCTCGCCCACCAGCTCGGCGTGCAGGCGCGCGCGCGTCAGCGGGCTGCGCAGCTCGTGGCTCATGGCCAGCAGCAAGGCGCGCTTGCCGTCCAGCATGGCCTGGATGTCGGCGGCCATCTGGTTGAAACGCAGTGCCAGGTCACCGATCTCGTCGCTGTGGATCACGGGCACCCGGTGCGAGAACTCACCGCGGCGGAAGGCCTCGGCGCCGATGGCCAGCGCATGCAACGGCCAGACCATGTGGCGGATCATGCCGAAGGCCAGGCCCGTAACCACGAATAGCGCCGGCACGGCCCAAAGCAGGCCGTAGGCGCTGCCCATCGACATCCACAGAATGGTGCTGCTGATGCAGGCGAGCAGGATGAAGATGGCGATCAGCCGCGCACCGAGCGAATGCTTGAAGCGCTTGTGCTGGTGATGCCAGCGCTGGTGCCAACGATGGCGCACACGCCAGCGGTATTCCCAGTCGCGGTTCATGCGCCGGGCGCGCTTGGCCCGCTTGCGTTCCCAGCGCTCGCGCCAGCGGTGGTCGTAGGCGTGGGGTTTCATGGTTTGCCTGGCAATGCGAAGCAATAGCCGGCGTTGCGCAGGGTCTTCAGGGCCACCAGCGGCTCAAGCTTGCGGCGCAGGCGGCTCACCAGGATGTCGACGGCCCGGGTGAACAGCTCGGCTTCCTGGCCACGCAGCCGGTTCAGGATGTCGTCGCGCGAGAAGACCTTGCCCGGCTCGCGGGCCAGCATCACGAGCAGCTCGTATTCGGTGCCGGTCAGCTCGACCAGGCCACTCGCGCACAGCACCTCGCGGCGCGTGGTGTCGACCTCGAGGCCCTCGAAGCACAGCTTGGTGGAAGGCTGAACCACGCTCGGGGCAGCCGCCGATACAAAGCGCGTGCGGCGCAGGATGGTCTGCAGCCGTGCCGCCAGTTCGCGGGGCTCGAAGGGCTTGGGCAGGTAGTCGTCGGCGCCCAGCTCCAGCCCGACGACCCGGTCGGTCAGATCGCCGCGCGCGGTCAGCATCAGCACCGGCATGTCGCGCCAGGCCTCGCTGCTGGCACGCAGCTGTTTGCAGAACTCGAAGCCGTCCATCTCGGGCAGCATGCCGTCGAGGATCAACGCGTCGAAGCGCTCGGCCGCCAGCCGCGTCAGCGCGATGCTGGGCCGCGTGACAGCCTCGAGCTGGAGGTCGAAGCGGGCAAGGTATTGCGTCAGCGGCCCGGCCAGGGCCTCGTCGTCGTCGATCAGCAGCAGTCTGTGCATGTCGCGATTATTCGGCCCGCACCAGGGTGATGGCTCGCTCGGGACAGGTGCTGACGCAATGGCCGCAGGCTTCGCAGGCGGCGGCATTGGGCGTGAAGGCCTGCTCCCAGCCGTGGGCCATGCCCCGGAGCTTGCCGAACAGGCTCAGGGACTGGCGCTGCTCGGGTGCCAGCTTGCCCAAGGTGAACACGTTGAAGGGGCAGACAGCGACGCATTCGCCCTTGCCCTCGCAGCGGTTGCGGTCGATGTGCGGCACAAAGCGGCCGCGGGGCTGCTTGCCGCAGTGGACATCCATCACGCCGCGTCTCGCCGCTCATGCCGGCCGAAGCGCCGCATCATGAAGCGCAGCACCTGACGCTGCTCCGTGTCCAGCGAGTCGAAGAAGTCGGCAAAGGCCGTGACAAGGCCGGGGCCGGCGGCGCGCAGCGCATCCAGCTTGGCGTCCAGCAGTTGCTGCGCCGGCTCGCGGGCGAATTGCTCACCGGCTAACAGGCCCGCCACCTCGGGGCCGCGGGCCAGGCCCCTCATCGTGTCGCGCTGGTGCTGGAGCTGCTCAAGCCAGGCGCCGAGCTTGCGGTGCTGCTCGGCGTCCAGGTCCAGCTTGGCGCCGACTCGGTTGAGAAGGAGGTGGGCGAAGCCATCAGCATGGCGGCCGAAATGATGGCCGTGATGGCCGTGGCCAAAGTGGTGGTGGAACTCGTGGTGGGCGTGCCAGCGACGAAAAAAGTTCATGGTGCTGCTCCGTGGGGCGCTCGAGGCCCGTGGTTGGGATGGCGCTCATGTTTGCGGTTAGCCCGCGCCAGAGCATCTCGACGCGGTATCGCCGGGTATCGTTTTGTTTCGCCCGGGGCCGGGAGGCGGTGCGCCCTTGTCACAGTTGAAGCTGCAGACGCGCTGATCGGCGCGGAGGCCGCGCGAGTGCGGCCCCCTACAATCGCAGACCCCCGAAAAGCCCTCTTTTCGCCCCAGCTTCACAGCGGGCGACGCCGCGATGACCGAACTTGCCAAGTCCTTCGAACCCGCCGCCCTGGAAGCCCATTGGGGCCCCAAGTGGGAAGCCGCCGGCCTGTATGAGCCGACGCTGGACCCGGCCAAGCCCTCGTTCAGCATCCAGCTGCCGCCGCCCAATGTGACGGGCACGCTGCACATGGGCCATGCCTTCAACCAGACGGTGATGGACTCGCTGACGCGCTACCACCGCATGAAGGGCGACAACACGCTGTGGGTGCCGGGCACCGACCACGCCGGCATCGCGACGCAGATCGTCGTCGAGCGGCAGCTGCAGGCCGCTGGCACCAGCCGCAAGGAACTCGGTCGCAAGAATTTCGTCGCCCGCGTGTGGGAATGGAAACAGCAATCCGGTGACACCATCACCGGCCAGATGCGCCGGCTTGGCGACTCGGTCAGCTGGGGCCATGAGTACTTCACGATGGATGAAAAGCTCTCGACCGTCGTCGTCGAGACCTTCGTGCGGCTTTACGAGGAAGGCCTGATCTACCGCGGCACTCGCTTGGTGAGCTGGGACCCGGTGCTGCAGTCCGCCGTGTCTGATCTGGAGGTGAACTCCGAAGAGGAAGACKGCTCGCTGTGGCATATCCGCTATCCGCTGGCAGACGGTTCGGGCTCGGTCGTGGTGGCCACCACGCGACCGGAGACCATGCTGGGTGACGTGGCCGTCATGGTCCACCCAGAGGACGAGCGCTACGCCGCGCTGATCGGCAAGCTGGTCAAGCTGCCGCTGACGGACCGCGAGATCCCCGTCATCGCCGACGACTACGTGGACCGCGAGTTCGGCACCGGCGTCGTCAAGGTCACGCCGGCGCATGACACCAACGACTACGCGGTGGGCCAGCGTCACAACCTGCCCATGATCGCGGTGTTGGACCTGCAGGCCAGGATCAACGACAACGCCCCCGAGACCTACCGCGGCCTGGACCGCTTCGTCGCCCGCAAGCGCGTCGTCGCCGACCTGGAGGCGCAAGGCCTGCTCGTCGAAGTCAAGAAGCACAAGCTGCAGGTACCGCGCTGCGAGCGCACCGGCCAGGTCATCGAGCCGATGCTGACCGACCAGTGGTTCGTCGCCGTCACCAAGCCCAGCGCCGACGGCAAGAGCATTGCCGACAAGGCGATTGCCGCCGTCGAGACCGGCGCGGTCAAGTTCTACCCCGAGCAGTGGGTCAACACCTACAACCACTGGATGGGCAATCTGCAGGACTGGTGCATCWSSCGCCAGCTGTGGTGGGGCCACCAGATCCCGGCCTGGTACGGCACGGGCGGCGAGCTGTTCGTCGCGCGCAGCGAGGATGAGGCCCAGGCCCGCGCCAAGGCCGCCGGCTACCTCGGCGAGCTGACCCGCGACCCCGACGTGCTCGACACCTGGTACTCGTCGGCCCTGGTGCCCTTCTCGACGCTGGGCTGGCCGCAGAAGACGCTGGAGCAGGAACTCTTCCTGCCCTCCTCCGTGCTCGTGACTGGCTACGACATCATCTTCTTCTGGGTCGCCCGGATGATCATGATGACGACGCACTTCACCGGCCAGGTGCCCTTCAAGGACGTCTACATCCACGGCCTGGTGCGCGACTCGCAGGGCCAGAAGATGAGCAAGAGCGAGGGCAATGTGCTGGACCCGGTGGACCTGATCCAGGGTGTCGACCTCGACACGCTGATCCAGAAGTCCACCACCGGCCTGCGCAAGCCCGAGACGGCGCCCAAGGTCGCAGCCCGCGTGAAGAAGGAGTTCCCCGAAGGCATGCCGGCGTACGGCGCCGATGCGTTGCGCTTCACGATGGCGTCGTACGCCAGCCTGGGCCGCAACATCAACTTCGACACCAAGCGCTGCGAGGGCTATCGCAACTTCTGCAACAAGCTCTGGAACGCAACCCGCTTCGTGCTGATGAACACCGAAGGCCAGGACTGCGGCCTCGCGCACGACCAAGGCGCCTGCCCGCCCGGCTACAACACCTTCAGCCAGGCCGACCGCTGGATCACGAGCGAACTGCAGCGCGTCGAAGCGGCCGTGGCCCAGGGCTTTGCCGAGTACCGCCTCGACAACGTCGCCAACGCCGTCTACAGCTTCGTCTGGGACGAGTACTGCGACTGGTATCTGGAAATCGCCAAGGTGCAGATCCAGACGGGTGACGAGGCCCAGCAGCGCGCCACCCGCCGCACGCTGATCCGCGTGCTGGAGACGACGCTGCGCCTGCTGCACCCCGTCGCGCCTTTCATCACCGAGGAGCTGTGGCAGACCGTCGCCCCTGTCGCCGGCCGCAAGGCGACCGACTTCATCGGCCAGGCGCCCTACCCTGTCGCCCAGCCCGAGCGCATTGACGCGGCCGCCGACGCCTGGATGGCCCAGCTCAAGGAAGTGGTCGGCACGACCCGCAGCCTGCGCAGCGAGATGAACCTCAGCCCCAGCGACCGCGTGCCGCTGCTGGTGGGTGGTGACTTGTCCTTCCTCAGCGAGGCCGCGGCCGTGCTGAAGGTGCTGGCCAAGCTGGYGGCCGTGGAACTGATCGCCGACGAGGCCGAGTTCGCCAAGCAGAGCGCGACGTCACCGGTGCTGCTGCATGGCGCCGCGAAGCTGGCCCTGAAGGTCGAGATCGACGTGGCCGCCGAGCGCGCCCGCTTGACCAAGGAAGTCACGCGTCTGGAAGGCGAAATCGTCAAGGCCGAGGCCAAGCTGGGCAATGAGGGCTTCGTCGCCCGCGCGCCGGCTGCCGTCGTCGAGCAGGAGCGTGCCCGCGTGGCGGGCTTCAAGGAGACGGTGGCGCGCCTGCACGAACAGCTCAAGCGCCTGCCGCCTCAGTAATAGTCGATGGCCACCTTGGATGTGGCCTTCTTCTTGCCCTTGGCTGGGGCACCCAGCAGTTCGTCCAGGCCGCGCGCCACCGCCCAGGCGGCGCGCACGCGCGACTCCCGCGTCGTGCCCGCCAGCCGCGGCGTCACCTGCAGCGTGGCGATGCCGTGCAAGGGCCGCCCTGCCTCCAGCCAACCCGGTTCCAGGCTGTCGAACCACGCGGCTCGCAGCTTGCCGTTGCGCAGAGCCCGGCCCAGGGCCGCCTCGTCGACGACGCCGGACTGGCTCAGGCCGACCAGGACCTGGCCTGCGCGCACGTTCTCCAGCTGACGGTCGCCGAGGAGGCCGCGAAAGCGCGGGAAATAAGGCAGCAGCAGCACCAGGCCGTCGCTGTGCTCGACGAGTTCGCTCAAGGAAACCGAATCGATGCCCCAGCGTGCCCAGGTCGCGTCGCTCGGATGCAGGGCGGGGTCATAGCCGATGACCCGTGTACCGAAGGCATGCAGCAGCTGGGTCAACACCTGCGCCGTCGGTGTCAGGCCCAGCACGCCAATCGTCGAACAGCCCAGCTCCCGCCCCACCTTGAGGCCGTCGCTGCCCTCGATGGGCACCCGCCTGAGCAAGCTGAGCAGGGCACCGACAGCGAATTCCGCCTCGGCGCTGGCCGTGGAAGCCTGGGAGCGCACGACCTCCACGCCCGCCTTGCGGCAGGCCTCGATGTCGATGTTCTCCGCGCCGCCGCTGGCACGGCCGATCGCACGCAGTCCCGGCGCGCCGCGCAGCAGTTCGGCATCGATGCGCACTTCGGGGGGCGCCACCAGGGCACGGGAGTTCTGCAGTGCCTCTACCAGGCCCTCCGGGTCACCCACGAGTTCAGGCGCAAAGCGGGCATCGTGGCGCTCGGCCAGCCATTGCACCACCTCGGCTTCCAACGGTTCAAGGATCAGGACTGTCATTGTTTGTATGTGCCCGACTCAGGGGTCAGACCGTCACAACCCCCGTGACACAATCGTTGCGACCCTGTCAACCCAGTGTATGCCCATGGCTTCTTCGTCCAAATCGCCSATCACCAAGGCCATCTTCCCGGTGGCCGGCCTCGGCACCCGCTTCCTGCCGGCCACCAAGGCCCAACCCAAGGAGATGCTGCCGGTTGTCGACAAGCCGCTGATCCAGTACGCGGTGGAAGAGGCCTATGCCGCCGGCGTGCGCGAGATGATCTTCGTGACGGGCCGCCACAAGCGCCCCATCGAAGATCACTTCGACATGACCTTCGAGCTCGAGGTGGCGCTGGAAAACTCCGGCAAGCAGGACCTGCTGGACGTGGTGCGCTCGGTCAAGCCCGACGACATGGAGTGCATCTATGTGCGCCAGGCCCAGGCCCTCGGCCTCGGCCACGCCGTGCTGTGCGGTCAGCGCCTGGTGGGCAACGAGCCCTTCGCCGTGCTGCTGGCCGACGACCTGATGGTGGGCGAGACCCCCATCCTCAAGCAGATGGTCGAGCAGTTCGCCGACTGGCGCGCCTCCATCCTCGCCGTGCAGGAAGTGCCGCCCGAACACACCCGCCGCTATGGCATCGTCGCCGGCACCCAGGTCAATGACCACCTGATGGACGTGAACCGCATCGTCGAGAAGCCCGCGCCCGAAGACGCACCCTCACGCCTGGGCGTGGCCGGCCGCTACATCCTGACGCCGGGCGTCTTCCACGAGATTGCCAACCAGCCACGCGGCGTGGGCGGCGAGATCCAGCTGACCGACGGCATTGCCGGCCTGCTGCGTCGCGAGAAGGTGTTTGCCTACCGCTATGACGGCAAGCGCTATGACTGCGGCAGCAAGGAAGGTTTCCTGCAGGCCAATGTGGAACTGGCCCTGGCCCACCCGCAGCTCGGCCCGGGCTTCAAGGAATTCCTGCAGGGCCTGAATCTCTAAGCTTTGCGGGACAGACCGCCCGAGCGTAGCGAGTAGCTCTGTCCCCAACTGACTCAGGATTGGCTTTGCGGGACAGACCGCCCGAGCGCAGCGAGTAGCTCTGCCCCTAACTGACCAGGGCCTGCTCAGCGCCTGCGCAGCACGTGGATGAACTCGTCGCCCGACGAGTTCTGTTCCACCAGTTCGTTGCCGGTCTGGCGCGCAAAGGCCTGGAAGTCGCGCATCGAACCCGGGTCGGTCGCCACGACGCGCAGCAACTCGCCGCTGAGCATTTCGGCCAAGGCCTTCTTGGCTTTCAGGATGGGCAAGGGGCAGTTCAGGCCCCGCGTGTCGATCTCGCGTTGGACGTCCATGGCCTCATTCTCGCTTCAGGTCGAGCCATTGGGGTTCGATGCCTTTGCTGCGCAGCCAGGTCGCCAGCGCCTGGCCGGTGCCCTGCGGCCAACAGCGCACGTTCTCGGGTGCAATCAGCTTGTACTCCGCCAACTCAGGCGACAAGCGGATCTCGCCGCGCGCCGCCGCATGGTAGGCAATGATGATCTGGTTCATGCGCTGGAAATCCCAGACGCCCAGCAGGCGCAGGGAATCAACCTCCAGTGAGGTCTCCTCGGCGATCTCGCGACGGATGCCCTCCTCCGGCGTCTCGCCAGACTCCATGAAGCCCGTGATCAGGCCGAAGAAGCGCCCCGGCCAGGCCGCGTTGCGGGCGAGCAGCACCTGGCCGTCGCGGTCCGTGCATTCGATGACGGCGGCCAGCACCGGCGTCGGGTTGTTCCAGTGCGTGAAGCCACAGGCCGGGCAGCGCAGGCGTTCCTTGTCGCCACCGTCCTCGGCCTGCGTGATCCAACCCAGCTGCGTCGCGCAGACGGGACAGAACTTGTAGTCCGTCATGCAGGAAACACGCCCGTCGACAGATAACGGTCGCCGCGGTCGCAGACGATGAAGGCGATGGTCGCGTTCTCGACGCGGCGCGCGATCTGCAGTGCCACCCAGCAGGCGCCAGCGGACGAAATGCCGGCGAACAGGCCCTCCTCACGGGCCAGGCGGCGCGCCATGTCCTCGGCGTYGCTCTGGCTGACCAGCACCAGTTCGTCCACGCCGCTCGGGTCATAGATCCTGGGCATATAGGCCTCGGGCCACTTGCGGATGCCGGGGATGCGCGACCCTTCGGCCGGCTGGGCGCCGACGATGCGCACGGCGGGGTTCTTTTCCTTCAGAAAGCGCGACACGCCGGTGATGGTGCCCGTCGTGCCCATGGCGCTGACGAAATGGGTGATGCGCCCGCCGGTGTCCTTCCACAGCTCGGGGCCGGTGGTCTCGTAATGGGCGCGCGGGTTGTCGGCATTGGCGAACTGGTCCAGCACGCGGCCCTTGCCTTCGCCGGCCATCTGCTCGGCCAGGTCACGGGCGTACTCCATGCCACCGGTCTTGGGCGTCAGGATGAGCTCGGCGCCGAAGGCCTTCATCGTCTGGGCGCGCTCGATGGACAGGTCCTCCGGCATGATCAGCACCATGCGGTAGCCGCGGATGGCCGCGGCCATGGCCAGCGCGATGCCGGTGTTGCCGGAAGTCGCCTCGATCAGGGTATCGCCCGGCTTGATCTCGCCGCGCTCCTCGGCGCGCTTGATCATGCTGATGGCGGGCCGGTCCTTCACGGAACCGGCCGGGTTGTTGCCCTCCAGCTTGGCCAGGATCACGTTGCCGCGCGCATCGTCGCCGAGCAGCCGCTGAAGGCGCACGAGAGGCGTGGCGCCGATGACATCTTCGAGGGTCGGGTAGCTCATGGGCGGCGATTGTGGCAGCGGGACAAAAACCGAGCCTTGTCGAGTGCATAATCCGCCCCTCGCGCAGCAAGCGCGATGCTGTTTCCGACGGGCCCGGGTGGCGAAATCGGTAGACGCAGGGGACTCAAAATCCCCCGCCGCAAGGTGTGCCGGTTCGAGTCCGGCCCCGGGCACCAGGCGAAACAGCAGCCGGCTTGTGCTGGCATACTCAAAACGACAAGCACCGGCCCTCCCGGTGCAGGCGCCCTCCCGGGGCGCAAGCCGCGCGATCCATGCCCCCACTGCCTTCAGTCACCAAGGCCTTCATCCTGGCCTGTGTCGGTGCCTTCTGCTTTTTCTACCTCTTCCCGGGATTGGCCTATTGGTTCCAGCTGTGGCCGCTGAACTCGGGCTTCTTCATGCCCTGGCAGCTGCTGAGCTATGCCTTCCTGCATGGCAGCTTCGAACATCTGCTGTTCAACATGCTGGGCCTGTGGATGTTCGGCGGCGAGCTGGAGCGCGTCTGGGGCGCGCGGCGCTACACGCAGATGCTGGTGGCCAGCGCGCTGAGCGCCGCCATCGTGCAACTGATATTCACCTGGGTCATCGGTGCCCAGTCCCCCACCGTCGGGGCCTCCGGCGCGATCTTCGGCCTGCTGCTGTCCTTTGGCATGCTGTTCCCCAACCGCATCATCGTGCCGCTGATCCCGCCGATCCCGATGAAGGCGAAATACTTCGTCGCCATCTTCGGCGGCCTGGAACTGATCCTGGGGTTCAGCGGCAGCAGCGGCATTGCCCACTTCGCCCACCTGGGCGGCATGCTGGGCGCGTGGCTGTTGATCCGCCACTGGCGCTCGCCGCGGCGGCGCGGCTAGAGGCCTTCTTTCGGGGTCGGGTAGCGCAAGGCGAGTCGCAGTTCGCGCTTGAGGCGCGCATTGCCCAACCGGCGCGATTCGCTCCAGAAGCTCAGCTGCATGGCGCTCATCCRTTCGCCGGCTTCGGCGCGCGTGATGCGCACAGGCCGCGGCAGACCACCGAGGTCGGCGGCCAGGTCGAAGTAGTCGCCCATCAGCAGCTGGCTGTCGTCGCAGACATTGACGGCGCGCTGCGGCAGGCCGCGCAACAGCGCCAGCAGGCAGGCCTGCGCCAGATCATCGGCATGGATGTGGTTGGTGTAGACGTCCTCCTCCCGTCTCAACACCGGCGTGCCCCGCGCCAGGCGCTCGCGGGGGTGGCCCCCTTCGCGGTCGCGTGCATAGATGCCAGGAATGCGCAGCAGGCTGACACGCGTGCCGTGACGGCGACCAAAGGCGCGCAGCTGGGCCTCTGCATCGACACGTCGGCGGGCACGGTCGGTCGCCGGGTTCAGTGCCCGCGTCTCGTCGATGAAGGCGCCACCGCAGTCGCCATAGACGCCGGTCGTGCTCGCGTAAACCAGCGCCGCGGGCGGCTTGCACGCGAGGGCAGCGAGCAGATGGCGGGTGCGCAGATCCGCCTCGCCGTCGCGAGCCGGTGGCGCGAGATGCAGCACGAGATTGGCCAGTCCAGCCAGGCGCGCCAGCGTCGCCGCGTCATCGAGATTGCCAACCAGCGGGACGGCTCCTGCGGCCCTGAGCTCCGCTGCACGGCTTGCGCTGGACGTCAGTGCAAGAACCCGCCAGCGGCCCGCGAGCAGCTTCAGGACGCGCAGGCCGACGTCACCGCAGCCAATGATGAGGAGTCGTGGGGTCAAACCGGCCTCGGGCAAAATGGCGGGCAGTCTACGGCCCCGGAAATGTCTGCGGGGCCGCTGCTTTTTGGAAGCCATGTCCCATCAGATCACCATCCAGCCCGCCGGCCGCGTCTATCAGACCGAGGGCGATGACACCCTGCTTGCCGCCGCCATCCGCAATGGCGTAGGCCTGCCTTATGGCTGCAAGGACGGCGCCTGCGGCTCCTGCAAGAGCAAGCTGCTTGAAGGTGCCGTCATCCACGGCAACCACCAGCCCAAGGCGCTGACCGCCGAGGAAGAGGCCGCCGGTTATGTGCTGACCTGCTGCGCCCGGCCGCAGACCGACTGCACCGTCGAGGCCCGCACGGTGCCCGGCGCCGGCGAGTTCCCGGTGCTGAAGCTGCCCAGCCGCGTCACCGCCATACTGCGCCCGGCGCCCGACGTGGCGGTGCTGACGATGCAGCTGGCGGCCAACCAGAACTTCCAGTTCCGCGCCGGCCAGTACGTCGAGTTCATCCTGCGTGACGGCTCGCGCCGCAGCTACTCGATGGCCAATGCGCCGCACAGCCTGCCTGGGCAGATCGAGCTGCACATCCGCCACATGCCCGGCGGCAAGTTCACCGATCACGTCTTCGGTGCGCTCAAGGAGAAGGACATCCTGCGCATGGAAGGCCCATTCGGCAGCTTCTTCCTGCGCGAGGACAGCGACAAGCCCATCGTGCTGCTGGCCAGCGGCACCGGCTTTGCACCCATCAAGGCCATCATCGAACGGGCCCGCCACATCGAGTCGAGCCGGCCCATGGTGCTGTACTGGGGTGCGCGCAAGCAGGCCGACCTGTATCTGAACGACTGGGCGGCGCTGATCGCCTCGGAATGGCCGCAGCTGACCTATGTGCCGGTACTGTCCGAGCCCGACGAGGGCTGGACAGGCCGCACGGGGTTCGTCCACCGCGCCGTCATGGAAGACTTGGCCGACATGACGGGCCATCAGGTCTACGCCTGCGGCGCGCCCATCGTGGTCGAGTCGGCGCAGCGGGACTTCGTCGCGCAGTGCAACCTGCCGGCAGAAGAGTTCTACGCGGACGCGTTCACGTCCGAAGCGGACAAGCACTGAGATGTTCGAGCCGCCGTGGACACCCGCTGCTGAACTGGTCGACGCGCTGAAGCGCGATGGCGAGGCCGTGCTGGCGCCAAGTTCGCTTGGCGTGCTGGGCGCCTCTGCCGACGACCTCGACACCCTCAAGCCCTGCTGGGACGACCTGCCGCCCGATGGCTACCTGCGCGACGGCGGCCGCTACCGCTTCCGACGCCACGGCTGCTTCGTCGCCGACGGCGACACGCTGACTCTTCAGCCCCACCGCGCCCACTGGCAGCCGCTGGACTACAACGCGCTGCACGGCGGCATCCAGCGCTGGTTCGTACCGCTGGCGCAGGAGATGGTCAATTCACCTGCCTGGACGGCGCTGCTGCTGGGGTTGGCGAAAACGGCGTCGGCACTGAAGGGCGAGCAGGCCTGGTTCATCGAGGCCCACCCTTTCCGCATCGACACCAGCGATGGCATCGGCCGCCCGACGCCCGAGGGCGCCCACCGCGACGGTGTGGACCTTGTCGCCGTGCTCTTCGTCGGCCGCCAAGGCGTCAAGGGCGGCGAATCACGCGTCTTCGACGCCGCCGGCCCGGCGGGCCAGCGCTTCACGATGACCCAGCCCTGGACGACGCTGCTGCTGGACGACGCCCGCGTGATCCACGAAACCACGCCCATCCAGCCCGTTGTGGCGGGCGAGCGCGGCTGGCGCGACACCCTCGTCATCACATTAAGAGGCGGCGGATTCCAGGGTCCGTAGAATCCCGAACGGCCACGCCAAAAGCGTGGCCGTTCTTCTACCTACTGCCGCGCCAAAAGCGCCGAGCGTCATGAACCCAACCTCCCTCTTCGGCCTGCCCGAACAGTCCCCGCACGAGCGCGTGCTGCTCGCCACCGACCCGGCCACCGGCCTCAAGGCCATCCTGGCCGTGCACAGCACCGCCCGCGGGCCCGCCTTCGGGGGCTGCCGCCTGTGGCACTACGAATCCGAAGCCGCCGCGCTGAACGACGCGCTGCGCCTGTCCCAGGGCATGAGCCTGAAGAACGCGCTGGCCGACCTGCCTTTCGGCGGCGGCAAGGCCGTCATCCTGAAGCCCGAGGGCGCCTTCGACCGCCCTGCCCTGTTCGCCGCCTTCGGCCGCGCCGTGCAGTCGCTGGCCGGTGCCTACATCACCGCCGAGGACGTCGGCACGACCACCGCCGACATGCGCGGCATGCAAGCCCAAACGTCCTTTGTCAGCGGCATCCCGCGCGAAGGCGCCTTCGGTGGCGACCCCAGCCCCAAGACGGCCTGGGGCGTGTTCGTCTCCATCCAGGCCGGCGCCCGCCTGGTGCTGGGTCGCTCGTCGCTGGAAGGCGTGCGTGTCGCGCTGCAGGGCCTGGGCGCTGTCGGCTGGCACCTGGCCGAGTTCCTGCACAAGGCTGGCGCCAAGCTGGTCGTGGCTGACGTGGACGCCGCCAAGGTCGAGCGCGCCGTCGCGCAGTTCGGCGCCACCGCCGCCAGCGTGGCGGACATCCTGGCCGCCGACGTCGACGTGCTGGCGCCCTGTGCGCTCGGCGCTTCCCTGAACGAGAAGACGGTGCCGACGCTGCGTGCCAAGCTGATCGCCGGCGCGGCCAACAACCAGCTCGCCACGCCCGATGACGGTGACGCACTGCAGCGCCACGGCATCTGCTACCTGCCCGATTACCTGGTGAATGCCGGCGGCATCATCAGCGTGGCTCGCGAGTACCGCGGTGAGGGTGAAGAGACGGCCGTGATGGCCGAGGTGAGCAAGATCGCCGAGCGTGTCGAAGAGCTGCTGCAGCGCGTGCAGACAGCCGACTCGACGCCCGCTCGCGTCGCCGATGACTGGGCCCGTTCCAAGCTCGTCCGCCTGCCCTAAGTCCATCCCTGCAATGGCCGGGCGGTGGCGCCCGGCCAACATTTAGAGAGCCCTCTCAAGTCCAGGGTTTGTCTCGACCGGTTTGTCCTCATGGCGACACGGCGGCTGCGCACAATCTGCGCCGGTTACGTACGATTACCGGAGGCAAACCCTATGCGACGCACTACACGTCCAACCCGCGCGCTGCGCCCCTTGCTGGCAGGTATCGCCCTGCTGCCCCTGGCCCTGACGGCCCATTCAGCCGGCTACCGCTTCGGCACCCAGAGCGCCGCCGCCGAAGGCACCGCCAACGCGAACGCGGCTGAGGCCACCGACGCCAGCACGCTGTTCGCCAACCCCGCCGGCCTCACACGCCTGACGGGCTGGAACTTGTCCGGCGTCGTGGACTACGTCGACCCCAAGACCCGCTTCACCGACCAGGGCTCCTATATCTCCCTGCCCGGCTCCGGTCTGGCGCCGCGCTCGACGGGCACCGTCGGCGACACGATGAGCTTTGCCAAGGCCGCGGTCGTGCCCCATCTCTATGCCGCCTACAAGGCCTCCGACACGCTGGCCTACGGCCTCGGCGTCTTCGTGCCCTGGGGCACCAAGCTCGACTACCGAGCTGACTGGGGTGGCCGCTACAACCTGCAGAAGGTCGAGCTGAAGTCCATCTCGATCAACCCCAACGTCGCCTGGAAGACCTCGCCCGAGCTGTCGCTCGCGGCCGGCCTGAACATCCAGTACATGGAAGGCAAGCTGCGCCGCGCTGTGCCCTACGCCTCCGTCTACGCCGCCGGCCTGCTCAACGCCGCCCACCAAGCGGCCGCTGCTGGCGCGCCGGGCCTCGCGCTGCAACTGCAGCAGCAGGCCGCCACGGTCTTCGGCAACCCGGCCTATGACGGCTCCATCGCCGTCGAGGGCAAGGACTGGGGCCTGGGCTTCAACCTCGCCCTGCTGTGGGAGCCCGCTGCCGGCACGCGCATGGGCCTGAGCTACCGCAGCAGCGTCAGCCACAAGCTCAAGGGCAGCGCCGACTGGACCCAGCCCACCAACCTGCCCGCCGAAGTGCTGGCCGCCATCACCGCCAAACCCTACAACGGCGTCTCGGCCCTGGACCACAACGACTCCGACGTCAGCCTCTCGGTGCGCACGCCCGAGTCGCTGTCCCTCCACGGCTTCCAGCAGCTGACGCCGACCATCGCCGTGATGGGCGACTTCACTTTCACGCGCGACTCCCGCCTGAAACAGCTGCGCATCGATTTCGCGAACAGCACGGCCGACTCCACCACCGCCGAGCACTGGAAGGACAGCACCAAGGTCTCGGTCGGCGCCCAATGGCAGGCCCTGCCTGCGCTGCTGCTGCGGGCTGGCTACAGCAAGGATCTGTCGCCCGTGCCCTCGGCGACGCGCAGCCCGGCCCTGCCCGATGCCCACCGCACCTGGCTCGCCCTCGGCGCCAACATTGCCCTGATGGACAACGCCAGCATCGATTTCTCCTTCGGCAAGGTGAAGCTCAAGGACGCGGCGATGAACGCGACCGACGACGGCGACGGCGAGCAGCCCTGCAACTGCGCCTACTCGACCGCACGCGGCAACTACGCCTCCAAGGCCACCATCTTCGGTGTCCAGTTCAACTACAAGTTCTGAGGAGGCGACACATCATGGATCGCCGCAGTTTTCTCCGCCGCAGCGCCGCGCAAGCCGGCGCCCTGATCACCGCCTCCACAGCCCTGTCCAGCCTCGTCGGCTGCGGCGGCGGTGGCGATGCGGGCGCGCCCATCGAGCCCTTGCCCGCCACCTTCCCAGGCAGCAGCACACCGCTGCCGACGACGGCCGCCGCGAGTGGCACGTTCAAGTTCCCGCAATCGGTGGCCTCGGGCGACCCCAAGCCCGACGGCGCCGTGCTGTGGGCCCGCGTCGTGCCGAGCACGGCCGATGACGTGACCAGCGCCACTGGCGCCGGCAGCTACAGCGTGACACTGAAGATCAGCAGCGCCGCCGGCAATGCCGCCCTGCTCGGCACGACCTCGACACTGGCGGGCACGGCCGACGCTACCGCCGACGTGCCGGTCTACGAGTTCTACGACCACACGCTGCGCCACCGCATCAGCGGCCTGCAGCCGGCCACCGTCTACTACTACCAGTTCACTGCCGGCAGCAGCGTGTCGCGCATCGGCCGCTTCAAGACGGCGCCCGCGGCTGACACCGATATCAGCGCGCTGAACTTCGCCTTCGTGTCCTGCCAGGACTGGAACGTGAACCACTGGGCCGGCATGGACATGCTGGCCACGGAAAACATCGATTTCATCGTCCACCTGGGCGACTACATCTACGAGGCCGTCGGCGCCGACTACCAGGCCGGTGGCGTCGAGAGCGCGCACGCCGCGCTGACCCTGCCCAACGGCACAGCCCTGCCCACCGGAGGCAAGTACGCGACGACGCTGGGCGACTACCGCTACCTCTACAAGCGCTACCGCACCGACCGCCGCCTGCAGAACCTGCACGAGCGCTTCGCCTTCGTGGCCGTCTGGGATGACCACGAGTTCAGCGACGACTGCTGGCAGGACCGCGAGACCTACGACAACGGCACGTTCAACGCGACGACGCAAGTCGGCGACAACACGGCCCAGACCTCGCGCCGCCTCGCGGCCAACCAAGCCTGGTTCGAGAACATGCCGGCCGACATCAGCTTCACGCTGGACCCGGGCCAGGGCATCACCGGCATCCGCATCTACCGCGACCTGAAGTTCGGCAAGCTGATGCACCTGATCATGACCGACCAGCGCCTGTACCGCGCCGACCACCTGATCCCCGAGGCCGCGCCCAGCCCGCTGACCGGCCAGGCCGTCGGCAGCATCGGCGCGCGCTACATGGTGCCGCAGGCGACGCTCGCCGGCGTCGAGGCCGCCAAGCTGGCCGCTGGCGCGTCGCTGCCCGACCCGCTGGCCCTCGTCAGCATGCTGGGCGGCGCGCAGCGCCAGTGGTGGGTGCAGACGATGGCGGCGTCCACCGCGCTGTGGAAGATCTGGGGCAACGAGGTTTCGCTGCTGCGTATGGGCATGGACGGCAACAAGATCCCCAGTGCGCCGGCAGCCTTCAAGGCCAAGTTCGTACTGAATGCCGACCAGTGGGACGGCTTCAACGCCGAGCGCAAATACCTGATGGGCCAACTGCTGAGCAAGGGCGTGAAGAACGTCGTGGCCGTCACCGGCGACATCCACGCCTTTTATGCCGGCGTCGTGATGGCCGACTACGACGCCGCCACGCAGGTGCCGGCGATGGTCGACCTCGTCACGGCAGGCGTGTCCAGCAATTCCAACTTCAGCTATTTCTACACCGAAGCCAGCAAGCCGACCTTTGCCGCGCTGAAGCCGCTGGTGGCCACGAGCGAGKCCGAGTCTGAAGGCATCGCCATCCAGATCCTGAGCGCGGCCATCGCCATCGCGGCGGGCGTGACCGACCTGACC